>JBGQKM010000033.1:0-28397 GCA_041499515.1 Planctomycetia bacterium
GATTTACGGGAGTGTTGAAAAACGATTGAGATTTCGGGATGACCACGCGTGTAATGTCCCGGCGATAAGCTACGGACGCCGAAGGCGACCGGCAGCTTCATCGCCTTGTTCGGCAGCCGTCGCTGCGTTCTAGACGGTTTATCCGACACCGCTGACTCTGGCGAGTTGGGTCATATCGAGGCAAAAGTGGATGCACCAGAACCAGACCACGTCACGTGATCGTTGCAAGACGAGAATCACCGCGACACCGAGTCCCACGTCTCGCAGCAGCCCGCCCAGCTCGAACCAGGTCGCGCCCTGCGACATCATCACTGGAATGTGGCCTGCGGCGAACAGACAGGCCACAATAACAGTTGCCCAACGGATCCCGATAGCGCCTGCCAGGCGCACGAACAGGATTGCTACCGTCAGATCCTCAAGAAACACCTGCGCCATCTTGTCGAAGTGCTCGTAGCGCCAGATTCGGTTCAACAGGACCCACGGCGCGTCAGCTTCCGCTCGCAAGAGTGAGTATGCGGTGACGGCGAGGCTCGCCAGCACGAGGCCCACAAGAAGTCGCATTGCGATCCGGCGGCGCGGAAGCCATGCCGTAGCAGCCCACGACTGCCGACGAATCACCAACACGAGAAGAATCGGCGAGAAGATTAGGACTTGGTTGATCGCGCCAAAGACCGGGCCGAAGGCCGCCTGCGCGGGCATTGTATCTGCCGCGAGTCCATGTAGCGCGATCGCGCGCCAGTTCGCCCAAGACGGCGTAGCGCTCGAAAAGCTCCGAGGCAATCTGGCCCCTACCGGCCAAAATACCCAGCGTGATCGGCAGATCGAACGGGGCCGCCTGCCTGGGCAGCTCGGCCGGGGCTTGATCCCGTTCGTAAAGCATTGGCTCGACCTTACGACGCGGTCGCCATCGAGCGACTGAGACCGGTACGAAGCCGCTTGGCCGACGCGACTAGTGCGAGGCAACCAAAAGCGGCTAAAGCGAAGCTAGACGGCTCGGACACCGTGTCAAATTCAACGACGTAGCCGATAGGTAAGCTGCTCGTAAATACGTTCTGGTAGTTGGGGAAATCGCTCCAACGAAAAGCACCGCCCAATCCGCTGCTGCGTTGATAGAACACGTAGTGTTCAATACCGCCTGCGTTATTCGGCTCACCGAGAATCCATTGCGTAAAGGTAAGCGGCTCGCCGGTCACCCAATTGAAACTGCCTTCTTGCATTTCGTCAGTGAGTCCGATCCACGTCCTATCTCGCGGAAACTGGCCAATAACAAAGTTCCACTCGTTAAGACTGGTGGGTCTATAGCGGAATCTGTGGGTGAGTTTCGTTGGTTTTTGGTGGCAGAGAGGACGAGGGAGCGGCGGAACGCCGCAGGTGTTTTTTGCGTTCACGCAGACCAGGGAGGCTCATTGCCGCCCCTGGACCCCGGCTAGCCTTTCTCTGTGGTTCCGGCGTGCGGTCGAGCGGCGAGGTCAAGGCGAATGAGGCGAATCGTGGCCCCCAACAAGTGCATCCTGCGTGACTTCTCGGTATGGATGGAGTTGCTAACACTTCACCACCCGGCGGAGTCAACACAGGATGCAACTCAAGACTATCCTCAATCGGGTCCAGCGGCACAAGTCGTTTGTTTACGAAGAACCACGCTGGGTCGACGATGCGCTGCGACTTTCGATCGAGATCCCCATCGAGCCGCGGGCCAACGGTCGGCCCATCTGCTCGGGCTGCCGAAAGCCGCGGCCCGGCTACGACCGGCTCCAGCCGCGGCGCTTCGAGTTCGTGCCGCTGTGGCAGATCGCCGTGGTGTTCGTCTACGCGCTGCGGCGCGTCGATTGTCCAATCTGTGGCGTGGTCGTGGAGCATGTTCCCTGGGCCAACGGCAAGAGCCACCTGACCACGAGCTATCAATGGTTTCTGGCAGGCTGGGCGCGGCGACTCTCCTGGAAGGAAACGGCCAGCGCGTTCCACACCACCTGGGAACACGTCCGCGACGCGGTGCGACACGCCGTGGCCTGGGGCCTGGTGCACCGCGATTTGTCGGGCGCCCACGCGATCGGCGTCGACGAGATCCAATGGCGGCGCGGCCACCACTACCTGACGCTGGTCTACCAGATCGACGCCGGCTGCAAACGACTGCTGTGGATCGGCCGCGAGCGGACCGAAGACTGTCTGCGCCGCGGCCTGGAACTGCTGGGCGAGAACTTCTGCTCGGGTTTGCGGTTCGTGTGCAGCGACTTGTGGCGACCGTATTTGAAGGTGCTGGCCGAACAAGCCGGCGGGGCGATCCACGTTCTCGACCGCTTCCACATCATGAAACAACTGGGCGAAGCCATCGACGAGGTGCGGGCCGTCGAAGCGCGACGGATGAAACAAGACGGCTACGAGCCCGTGCTGACGCATTCCCGCTGGTGCCTGCTCAAACGGCCCGAGAACCTGACCGACCCACAGACGGTCAAACTCGACCAGCTGCTCAGGTACAACCTGCAAAGCGTGCGGGCCTATTTGCATCGCGAGGACTTTCAACGATTTTGGGAGTATCAATCGCCCGCCTGGGCCGGCCGCTTTCTCGACGAGTGGTGCACTCGCGTGATGCGATCCCGACTGGAACCGCTCAAGAAGGTGGCCCGCAGCCTGCGGAAGCATCGCCCGTTGCTCTTGAACTGGTTCCGCGCCAAAGGCACGATTTCTGCGGGCATCATTGAAGGTTTCAACAACAAAGCCAAACTGACCATGAGAAAATCGTACGGCTTTCGAGAATACGAAACGATCGAACTAGCCCTCTAGCACCAACTTGGAAACCTGCCCCAGCCAGAATTCACCCACAAATTCTGCTGAGGAGGCTTTCAATTTGGCTGGCGACGGCATGAAGTTCTTGCCGGGGAGCGTTGCGTCGTTTTTGAACATCACTGGTGCATACAAAAGCTCAGGGGTTTTTGGCCTCGGCTCTGACGTGATGTTGCCGATGTTTCCGACGATGTTTACCTTTAGCAACACTCCTTTTTACGCGGCGGATCCGACCCAGGGCTCGCTATCAGCCGATGGGCAGACTTTGACCATTCCGCTCCATTCGTCCATCGGAATAATCATGCAAGCAGCCGCCTTTGTCGGACCTTTCTCGTACGAAATTATTAATTTCGACGGCACGGTCGTCGCGACCTTGGTCCCCGAGCCGTCGGCCATGACGCTCTTGGGCTTCGGCGCCATGGGCTTGCTATTATTCGCGCGACGAAGGAGAAGCTAAGAAATCGAGCGCCCGCGATCCGTTTTTCGCATGTCTTGACGCGCGCGGACGGGCTCAAAATTCCAGCGCTCGAAAAGCCCGCAGGCCGATGGCCATTGGCACAAAGGTGGCGATCAGGCCGGTGAAGCAGGCGGCGGCGGTTCCGGCGATGAGCCAGGTTTGGACGCCTTGGGCATCCACGTCGGTTTGCTGCGCGGCCAGGTAGAAATGCGACGGCAGGGCCGTCAATAGCACGACCAGGATGATGTAGATCGCGCTGATGACCAGGCTCAACGTGCCGCCGAACCCGGCCGCGATTTTCGACGGCGATTCTTCGCGCAGGTCGGGCATCTTCGCGCCCAGCCCCACCGCGATGCCCGAAAGCCCAACGCAAAGCAGCAGGCAGGTCAGTTGGTGAATACCCACCACCACCCAAGAAATCCGCAGCATGAAGTCGCTCAGCAAGATCAGCAGGCAACACGGGATCGCTGAGCCTGCGGCGGCAAACAGGAATTTGCCCCACAGGATCGAATCGCGGCGGACCGGCAGCATGCTGAGAATCCAAAAGCGTCGTCCTTCGAGACTGAGCATCGGAAAAATGAATCGCGTGGTGAACGTGGAGAGGATCAGTCCCACCACGGCCAGATTCAAAAAGCTGATCATGTTCACCCAGGCGACGTAGTTCACGTCGTAGCTGAAGTGGCGGATGTTGACGAAATACAGGGCCAGCAGGCCGAAGAAGATGATGAACTGCGACCATTGCACCGGATCGCGGCGAAACAGCCGCAAGTCTTTCACGATCAGCAGCCGCATTTGCGGCGTCAGCAGCGGCGTCAAGCGCATCACGGCCCGATCCAGCCAGAAACCCTGGCTGGGCCTGCGCCGCGCGCGCTCGGTGCGCAGCTCGCTGTAGCCGGTCCGATAAATGCGCGCGCCGACGGCGACTGCCAGCACGCGAAAGAACAGCGCGTTGGCAATCAGCAGCGACAAGAACAGCACGCTCTCGGCCCAGGACGCGCCGCCCAGCGGGCCGGCGTCGGTTCGCGCCGCCTCGAGCAACCCCGAGCTGAGCCACCAACTGGGCAACAGCCGATGCTCGCTGAACTGCAGTCGACCCAGGATCTCTTGAAACCATGGCGGCTCCAGCAGGTTGCCGGCCGTGCGACCCAACACCGACCAGCAGGCCAGCAACGCCGTGAGTGTCGCGGCCACGATCGCCAGGGTCACGAAATGCCGCCGGATGCGGGCCATGCGATACACGAACAGCATGCACAGTATGGCGCCGATGCCGCCAGGAATATAAATGAACGCCGCCATGAATGGCAGCAACAACGCGAAGTAGTACCAGGGAGCGTCGGCCTGCAAGCCATAGGCCACGAGCATTGGACTGCCCAGCAGCAAGAAGCCCCAGCTACTAAAGACGATCGCCTCTTGAAATTTGTGCAGCACGATCCGCTCGGGCCGCACCGGCGTGGTGAGCAAGAATTCGGCCTCGGACGAACAGTACAATCCGCCATACAAAATAATGCCGGAGGAGAGCACGAGCATCATCATCAGCGAGGCGAAGAACACGTTGTAAATGGCTTGTACCGTCTGGGCATGGGTGACCGGATGACCGATCGTCGTGCTTAAGAACTCAAACCCGCCGCTAAACAGCCGGAACAGCGCATACCAGAACAAGACGCTCAGCAAGACGACCAGCGTGACGCGCAGCCGGGCCGTGGAGAGCGATTGGCCGATCGCTGTCCTAAGCATTCTTGCGCGCACGCCCCACAGCAACCGGGCCTCTGCCCCGGGCGATAGTCCCGGTCCCAGCGCCGGCGGTTGAACCCATTGGCTCACGGTTGTCGCTCCTCCTGTCGCGCTGGCGACGCCTGGCCGTGGGGCTGGCCGTTGTGCGCTGCCTGCGCAAAATTCGCGGTAAAGCTCAAGTACAAACGCTCCAACGACGTTTCGCGGACCCCCACCGTTTGTCGCAGGTCGTCGAGCGTGCCGAGAAACTTCAATTGCCCCTGATCGACGATGCCGATGCGATCGGCAATTTCCTCGGCAATCGACAATAAGTGGGTCGACATGAAGATGGTTTGGCCCTCGGCCGCCTTGACGCGCAGCATGTCTTTGACCAGCCGCACGCTGCGCGGGTCGAGGCCGACCATGGGCTCGTCGATGACCAGGACCTTGGGGTCATGCAGCATCGCGGCGGCAAAGGCCAAACGCTGCTTCATGCCATGCGAATAGCTTTCGGTGAGATCTTCGACGAACTCATGCATTTGAAACGCGTCCACCTGCTCGGCAATTTTGCGCGAGGTTTCGCGCGCGTCCAATGCGTACATCTGCGCGATGAATTGCAGGAATTCGATGCCCGACAGCTTGTCGTATAAGTAGGGAATGTCAGGCACGTAACCCAGCAGGCGATTGGCCGTGGTGTTGCTTTTGCTGATATCGTGGCCGCACAGCCGGATCGTGCCCGAGCTTGGGCGCAAAAGTCCGACGATCATTTTGATGGTCGTCGTCTTGCCCGCTCCGTTGGGGCCCAGGAAAGCGAACAATTCTCCGGCGGGAATTTCCAGATTCAACGCCGACACGGCGACCTTCGTGCCGTACCTGCGAGTTACATTTTCGAATTGAATCATAGTCGACGCTCGACGAACTCTGGGGGTGGCATGCTCAGGGAGCCTCGTCGCGGAGTTGTTCGAGCAGTTGCTTCGCTACGGGGGCCGGCAGCGCATCGTTCCAGTCTGGTCCCAATGCTCTCCAGATTTCTTCAGCCCGGTCCTCGGAAAGCCGGACGAAATGCACGTGCGATCTGAAGATCGCGACTTCCTGTCGCAACACCACGCCGTCGTCGCGGACCCACACCCGCCCGCGCGGCTCGCTGCTGGTCAGGCCCGAACCGGGATCGTCGCGATAAATGATCACGTGGGCCTTGACGGACTTTCCGTTCCAAGTGAGTTGGTCCTGGCGATCGACGGTCGCTTGCAGGATTTCCATGGGGCTGTTGGGCGAGCGGAAGGGGCTGTACAGGGGCACGGTCCAGGTTTGGCCCACGCTCAAGCCGGGCATGTTCGCTTGCGGCGACAGTTCGTCGCTGGTCAGCGCATTGGGCGGCAAATAGTGATCTCCCTTATGAGAGAATTCGCCGGACTGAAGCGAGAGCTTCAGAATCGAGCCCTCCATTTGCCCCGATACTTTGATCGCGTTCGGAAGATTGCCCACCCGCACGCGCGATTCGAATCCAACCAGCCGCCCCAGCGGATCGACCACCAGTTTGCTTTTCTTATCCACGTCCATCTCGCGAAAATTGCTGAGCATCGGCTTCAGCACGTTTTCCAACCATCCCGGCGCGATGTCGTCCCAGGGAAACTGGCCGAGATAAACCCGGCTGTAGAGTTCGGTGATGCCGTCTTTGCGGCGCACGACCTTGTTGGCCGCCCAGCCAATCGCCCGGTCGTGCATGCGAATGCTCCAGCAGACCGGCGGCTGGTCGACGCCCTGTTCTAAAATCGAGGCGTAGTTGGGCGGCTCGCCGACGCGCAGCGGCGGCACGATCTTGGCGACCACCAGCCAGCTCATGGCGGCCAACCAAAACAGAATCACGATCACGTTGAACGGGTGATTCCCCATACGTGGCGATTGCCCGTCGCGCGACGTGGTTTGCGAAGTGAGAACTCCACCGCTCAGTGTACCCCATTTGGGCCCTGACTGCGAGGCACGGCAGCACGGCCGGAAGGCCAAGCAGGTCGGGCGTTTACGGAAAAAATGGCGAGGCTGTTGGACGATCCCGTGGAACTTGATCGACCTGCGGCGTGTCCGAGCTAGCAGCGAGTGTGCGACGAAACACGGCCCCCCCGATCCGAAACGCACGGTGCGCGCGGCCGCGAACCTGACGCGCTCTGCCAGCTCTCTGATGTTACTCAATGCAACTACTTTTCCAGTTCTGTTGACCGTTTTTTGTTAGCGCTACTTTGTGATTTCTTTCACAACGCGGTCGCGTCGATCCTATCAGGCTTCACGAATATGATTGATGAAGATGGCCCAATAGCGTACGATGCCAGGGCTGTCCGATCGGGGCCTGGTATAGGAGGTACCATCATGTCGAGGTCGACGTACTTCGTTCAAGAGTGCCCGACGTGCGGTCGAAGTTTGCAGGTCTGCGTGGAGTACTTGGGGCGGCAAGTGATGTGCGAACATTGCCACGGCCGCTTTGAAGCCTGCGATTCGGCCACCGCCGCCGGTTCATCGTCGCCGCCGGGCGCCAATCTGCTGCGTCGCGCCGATCAATTGCTGGCCTTCGTGCAAAATGGTACGCGCCCCATCGCTTAGGAGCGCAGGCACGCCAGGTTGATTTCGAGCGCAGATGCTCTAGGTCGCTTGAGACCGAAGACGCTCCAGGTCGTCGAAGAATTTGGGATACGTCTTGGCCGTGCATCCCGGGTCGTTGATGATCACGCCGCGAATTCTCAGGCCGGCCAGGGCCATGCTCATGGCCATGCGATGATCGCGATAGGTGTCGATCGTCGCGCCGTGCAACAAACCCGGCACGATGTGCAATCCATCCGGACGCTCCTCGGCATGCGCGCCGAGTTTTCGCAGCTCGGTGACCAGAGCGCCGATGCGGTCGGTCTCCTTATGCCGGATGTGGCCCACGCCGCGGATGTTGGTTTCGCCCCGGGCGAACAGCGCCACCGCCGCCAGCGTTTGCACCGTGTCGCTGATCGCGTTCATGTCGACGTCGATGCCGACCAGCGGCCCGCCTTCGACCGTAATGCTATCGACGTCGTAATGTACCTGGCATCCCATTTGTGCCAGGCACTCGCAAAACGCGACGTCGCCTTGCAGGCTCTGTTGGTTCAGACCCTCGACGCGCACCCGGCCCCCGGCAATCGCCGCGGCGGCCCAAAAATAGCTGGCCGCCGACGCGTCGGGCTCGATGGAATAGTCGCAGGCCCGATAGCCGGACGTCGCGATTTCGAAGCCCGGCCGATCGGCGCTTCGCTTCACCCGGGCGCCAAATGCCTCCATCACCCCGATCGTCATGGCCACGTAGGGTTGGGAGACCATTTCTCCGACAATCTCGATCGCCACGTCCGCAGCTCCGGACTCCGCGACGGCGCACGGTGCGACCAACAGCAACGCGCTAAGGAACTGACTGGAGACATCTCCCTTGATCGACGTTCGCCCGATGCTCAATCCGTCGGCATGCACCACCACCGGCGGGCAGCCCGTGACCGCTTCGCTCTGTGCATCGACGCCCCAAAGTGCCAGCGCGTCGAGCAGGTCTTGGATGGGCCGCTGGTGCATGCGGGGCGTGCCGTGCATCCGAAACGTGCCGTGCCCCAGGGCCACCAGGGCCGTCAAGAAGCGCACGGTCGTGCCGCTGTTGCCGATGTATAAATCGGCGGCGCGGGAAGGAATCTTGCCATCGCCTCCGCGGATTTTCAAGGTGGAATCGGCCGCGACTTCGAACACGCTCAATCCCAGCACGCGCAGCGCCTCGATCATCACCCGCGTATCTTCGCTATCCAGCGCGCCGCGCAACGTCGTGTCGCCCCGGGCCAGAGCCGCGCAGACCAAGGCGCGATTCGTCAGGCTTTTCGAGCCCGGCGGTCGGACGGTGGCGCACAACGGGCCCGCGACTCTTTGGATCTCAATGCTCGAAGACACGATGTTTACGTCCCATCCGGCACAGCAGAAAGAGACAGCAAAGACAATCAATGGCGGCCTGCGCCGCGGCGCCGGCTAGGGAGCGGCGATTTTCCAAAGATGCTGATCGCTGCGCACGTACAGCGCGCCGTCGGAAATCGCGGGCGAACATTGAATCGTACCGTCCAACTGACCGCCGCCGACAATCTCGCCGCGGCGACCGTCATCACTGATTTGCACGACCTGGCCTTTGCCTTTTTGGCTGATGCAATACAACCGATTGCCGGCCAGAACTGGCGTGCCCCAAAACTCGCCCTCCAACCGCACCCGCCACACGATCTGGCCGTCGGCGGCGTTGGCGCAGACCAACACGCCGGCCCGGTTGATCGCGAACAGGTTCCTCCGGTCGATCAGCGGGCTGGCGGCGCCGGGCTGCAGCATCGGCGCGTTCCAAAGCACTTCCGGCTCTGAACTCGCGGACGACTTGAGGGCCGTCATGCCCTTGGACGGAACGTAGACCGTGCCCTCGGACGCGACCGCCGACGAAATCCCGTCGCACGCGACCCGGTATGCCCAGCGCTGCTGTCCGCTGGCCGGATCGTGCGCCGTGATTTGCGAGGGGGATTGCAACAGCACCAGGTCCTGCGGGGGCGTGGCACCGCGCAGCACGGTTGGCGAAGCCCAACTCGCTTCGCGCGGCCGGGGAATGCGCCAGCGGCTTTCGCCCGTCAATTTGTCGACGCCGCTGGCAAACGAATCGCCCTGGCATTCTACCTGCACGATCACCACGTCGCCGATCACCAACGGCGACGAGGACATGCCCACGTCATTGCCGGCATGCGGAAAATCGTGGGCCAGGCCTCGAAACCATTTCAAATTGCCGTCCAGATCGAGGCAGACCAGGTCATTCGACGAGTAGAAGGCGAAAATCAGCCGGCCATCGCTGGCCGGAGTCGGAGCGGCGTTGGCGCTGCTGGGATGACTGAGCGTGCGGCCCGTGGCCCAAAACTGTCGCTCCCAGAGTGGCTTGCCGCTGTGGGCGTCGAAGCACAGGACGTGCAAACGATCCTGCTTCGTTCCGCTGGAGCACGTGACCACGACCCGATCGCCGACCACGATGGGGCTCGAAGGACCCCGGCCGGGCAGTTCGGCTTTCCAGGCGATCCCGCCGGTATCGCTCCACTGAGCCGGCGGCGGGGCGTCGGGGCTGACGCTGTTGCTCTCAGGTCCGCGAAATTGCAGCCAGTCGGCAGCACAAAGCGCCACGACCAGGCAGCCGAGGGTCAACGCGATCGATAGTCGCGAAAGAATAGTTTGCGTTCGAGGCACGCGATTACTCCTGCGCCGCTTTGGCGGCGGTTTGGGGCTCGGTCGTCCGCGGCCCCGCGCGATCGGTCGCCAACACCGCCCTGCCGGTCGAATCGCAGACGCGAAGTTGAAACTTCCAATCCTGGGCCCAGGCTTCGGTCTGGGCATTCTGGCAAATCTTGAGCAGGATCAAGTTGCGGCCCGGCTGCAACTCGCCCCGTCCGACGTACTGATCCATGGTTCCGTTGGCGTGGTACACTTCGGCCGACGAGAGCAGCTTGCCGTTGAGCCAGATCTTGTTGGCGCTTTCCGTGCCAAGCCGCAACTCGATCGGCTGTTGCCGGTCACTTTGAAACTCGGCCACGGCATAGGCCACGACCGCCATGTGCTTGCCGAGGGCCTTGTTCAAATCGACAAAGCCGTACTCGTCGTCGGTGTGGTGCAAGGCCCAGCGCAGCGTGCCGCTCTCCGCGGAGTAGTTGGCCGAAAGATCCACCGCCGCCTCCGCCGGATAGGCGGTGTCGAAACCCTTGCCTTGCCGGTTGTCGAAGGGGCCGACCAACTGCCAGTCCTGCACGAATCCGAAATGATGAGCCAGGTCGACCGGATGCCCCAGTTTTTTCAAGGCTTCGGTCACGACCTTTACCTGATCCAAGTCGCGGGCCGACTGGAGGGCCTTGCGATAGGTGGTCAGCGCCAGTTCGTCGTCCTTCGCCGCCAGGGCCTGCTCGGCCGCGGTCAAGACGCGCGCCACCGCGTCGCGCCGCAACTCGAGGCTCGGATCGTCGAGCATGCGGGGAATCAGCCGGTCGGGCGCGGTCGAATCGTTGCGAGCGATCCATTCATAGGCCAGCCGCCGGGCCCGCTGGTCGTGCTGCTTCTGGCCGAGAAAGGTTTCCAGTTCGGCAATCGGCATCTTGCCCTGTTTTTGCATCTGCCGCTCGGCGACCGTGTCAACCGCCGCCCGCAGCCAATTGGCCGCCAGGGGGCTGGCGCCGTCGATCGCGGCCAGGATCGCCGGCAGTTGATGGGCATCGCACTGGCGGGTCAATTCGGCCCAGGCCTGGCTGGCCGCGCGATGGCCTTTGCCTTCGCGATCCACGTCCCGCAGCGTTTTCAACAACGGGGCCAGGTCCGCGGATTGGGCCATCGCCAGACCGCCAGCCATCAGCCCAACAGCCAGGCCGATCCCGCGGAAGTAAAAGCATCGTCGCATGAGAATCTCCAGGTCGCCCGGCGCCGCTTTCGCCGGAATACGTCGCAGGCGGTAAAACTTCGGAAAGTCCAAGTGCGGCTATTGTAGTAGATGGCCGGCCGGTGGGAAACGCCGCGGCGCCAAGGACACGCCCGTTGGCCCCCAAGACCGAAGGCGGCTGTTCTGCCAGGCCAACGGCCAGTTTACAATGCCAGAACTGCGGCCAGGGCCGCGGAACCCAAGACCTGTTAAGTTTTTCTTCGCGTTTTACGTGCCGCGGATGGCTAAGCATGAGACGAACGGTCCAACGAGGGGGCGGGTGGTCCGCGGTTTGGTATACGATTCGCAAAGCGCGCGAGGTGGGCGGCTTCGTCAAATTGTGGAAGGCGATGCGCAGCAAGAACGCCTGCAAGACCTGCGCGCTGGGCATGGGTGGGCAAGCCGGCGGCATGGTCAACGAAGCGGGCCATTTTCCCGAAGTTTGCAAAAAATCTTTGCAAGCCATGGCCTCCGACATGCAAGGCGCGATCCGCGGCGACTTCTTCGAAACCTATGCGCTTCCGCAGTGGCAAGCCTTCAGTGCGCGCGAATTGGAGGCCTGCGGCCGGCTGACCACGCCGCTATGGCTCGACGGCGAGGCCCAATACTATCGCCCCATTGCCTGGAACGAGGCGCTGGAGCGGATCGCCAATAAACTGGCTCAGGTGGCTCCGCGAGAAACGTTTTGGTATGCCAGCGGACGCAGTTCCAACGAAGCCGGCTTTCTGCTGCAACTCTTCGCGCGCTTGTATGGAACCAACAACGTCAACAATTGCAGCTATTATTGTCATCAGGCCAGCGGCGTCGGGCTGTCTCGGGCCGTCGGCTCGGGCACGGCCACCATTGCGTTGGAAGACGTCGAGGGAGCCGACCTGGTGTTTCTCATCGGCGGCAACCCGGCCAGCAATCATCCGCGGCTGATGCGCACGCTCATGCAAGTCCGCCGGGCCGGCGGAGAAGTCGTGGTTATCAATCCGGTCGTGGAGACCGGGCTGGTCAACTTTGCCGTACCCAGCGACGTGCGGAGCCTGCTGTTCGGCTCGAAAATCGCAAGCCTGTACGTGCAGCCCGACATCGGTGGCGATCTGGCGCTGTTGACCGGCGTGGCCAAGCGGATCGACGAGCTGGGCGCCACGGACGGTGAGTTTTTGGAGGCACATTGCGACGGTTGGCCGGCGCTGCAATCGCGTCTGCGCACGCTGAAGTGGGAAGAAATCTGCGCGAAATCGGGCGTTTCGCGGCAGCAGATCGACGAAATCGCGCGGCGTTATGCCGCCGCCAAGCGCGTGGTGTTCGCCTGGACGATGGGCATCACGCATCACGTGCACGGCGTGGACAACGTCGAGGCGATTGCCAATCTGGCGCTGATGCGCGGCATGGTCGGACGGCCGCACGCGGGGCTGCTGCCGATCCGCGGCCACTCGAACGTGCAAGGCATGGGTTCGATCGGGGTCACGCCGAAACTGAAGGAGGCGATTCTCCAACGACTGCAAAGCCATTTCGGCGTCCAGCTAGCCGAAGAGAAAGGGCTGGACACGATGGGCTGCATCGAGGCCGCGATGGCCGGACAACTGAAATTCGGTTTTTGCCTGGGCGGAAACCTCTTCGGCTCGAATCCCGATTCCACGTTTGCGGCCCAGGCCCTGCGAAATCTGGACATGCTGGTCTATCTCAACACGACACTCAACACCGGGCACGCTCATGGTCGGGCCAAAGAAACCATCATTCTGCCGGTGCTCGCGCGCGACGAGGAACCCCAGCCGACAACCCAGGAGTCGATGTTCAGCCGGGTGCGATTGAGCGATGGCGGCCCGGCGCGCCATGCGGGTCCGCGAAGCGAAATCGAAATCGTGGCCGAATTGGCTCGCCGCGTGCTGGGAAAAGGCGGGCCAGTGGATTGGGATCTGATGAGCCAGACCGGGCAAATTCGCCAGGCGATCGGCAAGATCGTCCCCGGTTGGGAGGAGATCCTGCAGATCGATCGCACCAAGCAAGAATTCTCGATCGCCGGACGCCGCCTGATCGAGCCGACGTTTCCGACGGCCAACGGTCGCGCGCAATTGCACTCGCTCGAGCTGCCCGCCCTGAGTGGCGGCGCTGGAGAGCTGCGCTTGATGACGGTGCGCAGCGAAGGACAGTTCAATACCGTCGTTTACGAAGACTACGACATCTACCGCGGGCAGGAACGTCGCGACGTTATTCTCGTCCACCCGGATGACCTCAAGCGGCTGGGAGTGCCCGGCGAAAGTCGTGTCACGGTGCGCAGCCAGGTTGGGGTTCTAACAAACGTGATCGCAAGAGCTTACGATAAGATCAAAGCGGGCAACGCGTTGATGTATTATCCAGAGGCCAACGTGCTGGTGCCGCGGACCGTGGATCCTGCTTCGCGAACCCCGGCATTCAAGAACGTGCTGGTCACGATCGAGATATCGGCCGACGGCTCGGACGCTGCCGTGCGCCAACCGCCGGCCGCGGCGGCCACGAATTCTGGCGAGCCATCGTCGCGCGGGCGGATGCCGGCCTGCTGAGTTTTGGGACGAAATCTCCGCAGGTAGATTGTGACCCCCCCAAAAAGCTGAGATTCTGACCGCTTCGATCTGGTCAAAGCCTGGTTCTCGTGTAAGATGGCACCATCCCACGCTCGTGGGACGATGGGTGACAAAATGGGTTTGGCCCACCAACTTTTTCAATGGTGAAGCGTGCAGGAGTGAGTGCGTATGGCGTCGGGCAAGATCAAAAAACTCGTACAAGACAAGGGATTTGGCTTCATTCAAACGGACGGCGGTGAAGACGTGTTCTTCCACCACTCGACCGTGGCCGACATGGGCTTTGACAATCTGACCGAAGGGCAGAGGGTCGAATATACGGTGGAGGCGGGGCAATCGCCCAAGGGCAAAGGCCCCCGGGCGGCCTCCGTGGTCCCGGCCTGACGATCCAGTTTTCGCAGCGTCCGAAATCGACCGTGTAGAAATGCGAGCAGGCCGAGAGCCGTTCTTGGCCCGTTCGCATTTTTGTTGCGCCGACGTCGCTGGCCAGAATCGGCCGCAAAACCACCGCGTCGGGCGTGCTCCTCGACTACCTGCTAATCGGGGTGATGCCAATGCAATCGGCCCCGTGAATCCGCCGCACGTGTTGTGCCGGGCCGCCGCGGTCACGATAATAGGGCCCATGCGCTGGACACTCATGATAGTCGCTCTCTTGGCGGTCGAACTCTCGGCCGTCTCGCTCTGCGCCGCCGAGCCGCAGCACGTCGTGGTCTATCGTCACCCGGGACGCTTTGGCGGTTGGCCGGCGAATCACGGCATGTGGTGCTGGGGCAACGAAATGCTCGTCGGCTTTAGCGCCGGCTATTTCAAAGACAATGGACCCGGTTTTCATGCCATCGACCATGGCAAGCCCGAGGAACATCTGCTGGCCCGCAGCCTGGATGGCGGGCAGACCTGGACGATCGAAGATCCGGCCGCGCAGGGGGCGCTGATTCCGCGGGGCAAGGCCCTGCACGGCACCGAACTTCCGCGCGTGGTCGACAAACCGTGGACCGACTGTCCCGGAGGCATCGACTTTACCCATCCCGACTTCGCCATGACTCTGCGAATGAGCGACAATAACGGCGGCATGTCGCGGTTCTATGTGTCGACCGACCGGGGGCATCATTGGCAGGGTCCCTACAAATTTCCGGTGCTGGGATTGAAGGGGATCGCCGCCCGCACCGACTACATCGTCAACGGCCCGCACGATTGTCTGGTGTTTTTGACCGCCTCCAAGCCCGATGGCCACGAGGGCCGGCCGTTTTGTGCCCGCACGACCGACGGCGGAAAGACGTGGACCTTCGTCGCGTGGATTGCGCCGGAACCGCCCGGCTATGCGATCATGCCCTCGACGGTGCGCATCGGCTCGCATGGCCTGCTGTCGGCCATCCGCGTGAGCCAGGGCGACCGAAGCTGGCTGGAGGCCTACTTTTCGCCCGACGACGGCGCGCATTGGGAACAGCGCGACAACCCGGTGCCCGACACGGGCGAAGGCAACCCGGCGGCCATGCTCCGACTGCGCGATGGCCGGATTTGCATCACGTACGGCGTGCGAGCCAAACCGTTTGGGATGCGCGCCAAGTTGAGTCGCGACGACGGGCGAACCTGGGGACCGGAAATCGTGTTGCGGGCCGACGGCGGCGGGCGCGACCTGGGCTATCCGCGCAGCGTCCAACGGCCCGACGGCAAGGTCGTGACGGTCTATTACTTCAACGACGACCCGCAGCAAACCCGCTACATCGTCGCCACGATCTGGGATCCGGCAACCGCCGAACCCGCCGCGCGCTAAACGTGGCTTGTCACCCGTCGAAAACCATAGCCTTTCGGCCGGCCCAGTTAGTCGTCTGGACAACTATTGTTCACTTGGCTATCCTGGAGTTGGCTGCTTTTAGGCACCGATCGATCCATCGCAAAACGTGTCGGACGCATCAACACATGAGCGCTTTGGAAACCAGTCACGCCGACGTGGTGGTCATTGGCGGAGGCCCGGCCGGGGCCACGACCGCCACGTTGATCGCCCAGCGCGGCTATCGAGTGCAACTTTTGGAGCGCGAGCATTTCCCCCGCTTCCATATCGGCGAATCGCTCATACCCGAGACCTATTGGGTGCTTAAGCGACTCAACATGCTGGAGAAGATGAAGGCCAGCCCGTTCGTCAAGAAACACAGCGTGCAATTCGTCGGTTCCAGCGGCAAGTTGTCCGAGCCGTTTTACTTCATGGAGCACAAGCCGCACGAATGTTCGCAAACCTGGCAGGTGCTGCGCAGCGAATTCGACAAGATGATGCTCGATAACGCGCGCGAGCACGGCGTGCAAGCGCACGAAGGAGTGCGCGTGCTCGACGTCCTGTTTTCGGGCGACCGGGCCACCGGAGTCCGCATCCAGACGGAAGACGGCACGCAGCGTGAGATTCTGGCCACGGTCGTGGTCGACGCCAGCGGGCAAAGCGCGTTGATCGCCAACCGTTTTAAAATGCGCGTCGCCGACCCCGAGCTGAAAAAAGGCGCGCTGTGGACCTATTATGAAGGCGCCTATCGCGATCAAGGGCGCGACGAGGGCGCGACGCTGGTCCTGCAAACGTCCGAGAAAAAAGGCTGGTTCTGGTACATCCCGCTGCACGACAACATCGTCAGCGTGGGCGTGGTGGCGCCGTTCGAATACCTGTTCGATGGCCGCGGCGATCACGAAACGATTTATCGCGAAGAACTCGATCGGTGTCCGGCCGTCAAGGAGCGCGTTTCGATTGGCAAGCAGGTCGCGGGATTCTATGCCACGAAAGACTATTCCTATCGTTCGCGGCAGCCGGCCGGCGACGGCTGGGTGCTGGTCGGCGACGCGTTTGGTTTTCTCGATCCGCTCTATTCGTCCGGCGTGCTCTTGGCGCTCAAGTCGGGCCAATTGGCGGCCGACGCGATCGTCGAGGGCTTGGGCAGAGGCGATACCTCGGCCGCCCAATTGGGCAAGTGGACCGGCGATTTCAGCCACGGCATGGACCGCATGCGCCGCCTGGTCTGCGAATACTACAACGGCTTCAGTTTCGGCCGATTCGTCAAGCGCTATCCGCAATACAAGGGGCACCTGACCGACCTGTTGATCGGCGACCTGTTCAAGACGAGCGTCGATGAAGTCATCGAGCCGATGGACTCGATGAAGGAACACGGCGCGTACACCTACGGCAGCATGCCCGAGTAGCGGCCGGCGTGCCCTGCCGGTATTCCTCGACATGGCAAACGGCATACGGAGTCTGCCTGCTACGTTTTCTTGTCGCGATCGTCTTCGAGTTGCGCTTGCCGCTCTTCGAGCCATTTCAGCGCGGCCAAGGGCGTCGTTTCATCGAGCTTCAGGGCGCGCAGTTCGCCGACTAGCGGATGTTCCGCGGCGGCGAATAGGGTGAGTTGAAGATCGGCCGTTTTCAGTTTGCGCGTCGGCCGGGCCAGTTTCGCGCGGCCCTCGACGTCAAGCCGTTGGTCTTCGAGTTGGGCCAGAATCTGTTTGGCCCGTTCGACCACCGGCGACGGAACGCCGGCCAGCCGCGCCACGTGAATGCCATAACTCTTGTCGGCGGCACCGGGCAGGATTTTGTGCAGAAACACCACGTCCTCCTGCCATTCGCGCACCGCCACATTGTAGTTGCGCAAGCCGGAGAGCGACCCGGCAAGCGACGTCAATTCGTGATAGTGCGTGGCGAAGAGCGTGCGGCAGCCGACCCGATCGTGCAGATATTCGACGACCGACCAGGCCAACGACAGCCCATCGTAGGTGCTCGTGCCGCGTCCGATTTCGTCCAGGATCACCAGGCTGCGGGACGTGGCCGTGTTGAGAATGCGAGCCGTTTCGGTCATCTCGACCATGAACGTGCTCTGGCCGCGGGCCAGCTCGTCGCTGGCGCCGACGCGCGCGAAAATCCGATCAGCCACGCCGAGCGTCGCCTGCCGCGCCGGCACGAAACTGCCCACCTGCGCCATCAACGCGATCAGCGCCACCTGGCGGATGAAGGTGCTCTTGCCAGCCATGTTCGGGCCGGTGATCAACAGCGAAAAACCGTCCTCGGGTCCGCACTGCGTATCGTTCGGCACGAACGACCCCTGGGCGATCAACGCGTCGAGCACCGGATGGCGGCCATCGACGATCTGCAGCACCGGCTCGGCCACCACGCTCGGGCGGCAGTACGCGCGATGGCGGGCCAGGTCGGCCAGCGAAACCAGCACGTCAAGCTGCGCCAAGACCCCGGCGGTCCGTTGCAGCCGCCCCACGCTGCGGGCCACCATCTGACGCAGTTCGACAAACAGGTTGTATTCCAGCTCGCGCGACTTCTCGTCGGCCGTTAGCACGCGCTCTTCATACTCTTTGAGTTCCGGGGTGATGAAGCGCTCGGCGTTCTTGATCGTCTGCTTGCGAATGTAATGGGCCGGAATCTTGTCGCTGTGCGCGTTGGTGATCTCCAGGTAATAGCCAAACACCTGGTTGAAGCCGACCTTCAGGTTGCCGATGCCCGCGCGCTGGGATTCCTCGGCCTGGTATTTGGCGATCCATTGTTTGCCGCCGCGCGTCAATTCGCGCAGGGCGTCCAGCTCGGCGGAAAAACCCTCGCGAATGAATCCTCCCTCGCGGCTGGTCAATGGGCAGTCGTCGGCCAGGGCCCGATCCAATTCGGCCCGCACGTCGCAACACAAGTCGAGTTGCCCTTCAAGCTGTTCCACCAGCGTGCTGCGGCGGGCCGTGATCTTGGCCTTGATCTGCGGCAGGCTGCCGAGCGTGCGACCAATAAAACTCAAGTCGCGCGGACTCGATCGACCCGTGGTCACGCGGGCCAGCAACCGTTCGAGATCGTAAATCCCTCGCAACTGGTCCTGTAGGCCGTGGGTCAGCGCGGCGTCGGCGACCAGTTCGTCCACCGCGTCGAGCCGCCCCTCGATGCGGTCGATCTCGGTCAGCGGATTGTCCAGCCAGTCGGCCAGCAATCGCGAGCCCATGGCCGTCACGGTGCGATCCATCACGCCCAACAGCGAACCCTCGCGGCGCGCTTCGCGCATCGTGCCGGTGATCTCCAAGCTGCGTCGGGTCGCGGCGTCGATTTCCAAGGTGGCGCCGGCCGAGTAGCGCAGCAGCGTGTCGATATGCCCCAGCGAGGCTTTTTGCGTTTCCAGCAGATAAGCCAACACGGCGCCGGCCGCGCGAATTGCCGGGCCGTCCGCGTCGTCAAACCCAAAGCCTTCCAGGCTCGCAACGCCGAAATGTTTCAACAGGACGTCGCGGGCCGTGTCGAGCGAAAACGACCAGGCCGCTCGGCGAGTGAGCATCTGGCCGGGGTCCAGCGCGCCTGCCGGCAGTTGGGTTTCCTCGCTGACCACGCACTCGGCCGGATGGATGCGCGCCAACTCATCGGCCAGGCGGGCCGCGGGAATGCAAGCCGCGAAAAAACGACCGGTGGAAAGTTCGACCCAGGCCAGACCCGCGGTATCGCCGGCCGTCGCCACCGCGGCCAGATAATTGCTGGCGCGCGGGTCGAGCAACGCGTCATCGGTCACCGTGCCGGCGGTCACGATGCGCGTCACCTCACGCCGCACCAGACCCTTGGCTTGCCGTGCGTCCTCAACCTGATCGCAAATCGCCACGCGCAGGCCGGCGGCGATTAATTTGGCCAAATAGGTTTCGAGTTGATGATAGGGAAAGCCGGCCAGCGGAATGGGATTTTCGCCTTTGTCGCGGCTGGTCAAGGCCAGGTTGAGCACGCGCGCAGCCGTTTTGGCGTCGTCGTAAAACGTCTCGTAGAAATCGCCCATGCGAAACAGCAACAACGCGTCGGGGCACGCCGCTTTGGCGTCCTCGTACTGTTTCATCATCGGCGTGGCAGACATGCGCAAGACTCCTGGCAGGAGTCGCATGCTAGCAGACCGCCGCGCGGCTGGGGAGGGGGCGAAGCGCGGGGTTTTCGATCGCCCAGGCGCGTCGCCTCGGGCATGCCGGTTTAATTCACGAGCTGCTCGGAATCTTCGCCCGAGTCGAGGCCGATTTCTCCGGCGTCCTGCAGACGGCGCACCACGTCGACGATCTGCTGTTGCACCTGCTCGACCGCCGAGAGCCGCACCGGGCCCAAGTATTCCATCTCTTCCTTGAGGATGTCGCCGGCGCGTTGCGACATATTGCCCAGAATCTTGGCCCTCAGCCCCTCGCTGGCTCCTTTGAGGGCCATGGCCCACTGCGAACTCTCCACGTTCTTGAGCATCGCCTGGATGTCTTTGTTCGAGAACTTGTTGATATCCTCGAACACGAACATCAAGTGGCGAATCTCCTCGACCAACTCGGGATCTTCCTGGGCCAGGTTTTCCATCAGGCTCCGTTCGGTGGCTCGGTCGGTGACGTTGAGGATTTCGGCCACGGTGGGCACGCCGCCGGCTTTTTCGAATTGCTGACTCATCACGTGCGACATGCGCCGTTCCAGTCCACGCTCGACCTCCTGGATGATCCCGGGATTCGTCTGGCCCATGGTCGCGATCCGCCGGATCACCGAGAGTTGCCGGTCGGCCGGCAGGCCCGAAACGATTTCGCCCCCGTACGACGGCGGCAGGTGCGAAAGAATCAGGGCGATGGTCTGCGGATGCTCGTCGATCAAAAAGGTCAGCAGGTTCTGCGTGTCGACGTTCTGCAAAAAGCCAAACGGCATGGCCTCGATCGAATGCCGAATATTCTCCAGGGTATTCGTGCTCTTGCCGAACGCTTTTTCGACCAGGCTCTTGGCGACGTCCAATCCGCCCGAACTGCTGGCCACCGATTTAGGATCGATGTCGGCGAACTCGCGAATGACCGCCTGTTGCTCTTCGGAGGTGATGGCGTTGTTCTTGACGATCTCGATCGACACGGCCTCGACCTGCTTGGGGTCGAGCTGGGCCAAGAGAGCGGCGGCCTGGTCTTCGGGCAGACTCAGCAACAGAATGGCGGCTTTGCGGATATCAACGCTTGGCACGGGCTTCACTCTCCACGGGATGGGGCGCCAGCCAGAAGCCCAGCACGCCGGCCAGGGCGGCCGGATCGCGACGCGCCAACTCGTTCAATCGACCCCGCGCGCTGGCGGCGTCCGCCGCGCGGCCCGTCAGGCTTTGTTCCGACGCCGCGTCGCCGACTTGCGGAACCGGCTCGTTTTGGCGGTGAAAACCCATGAGATTCTCGCACGGAACCGGGGCAGCAGAGCGAAAGAAACGCTGGCCCTCTATCGGCAAAAACACTCCGCCGACTTGAATCGAAACCGCGTGAGAAGCGTGAGGCGGAAAACCGCGGCCTCTGCGGCATTTGACGAAGCGCGTGCGGGCGTGCTAGCAGGCGATCGGCACGCACCAAGCGTTGACTGCGGGCCTAGACCAGTTCGGCCAGCGGCTGTGCCGAGCCGTCGACCAGGTATTGCGGCCGGCCGCGCAGGTCCGTGATGGTCGTTGCGCTGACATCAATGCCAAGATTGTGATACAGCGTGGCGAACAACTCGGGGAACGTCACGGGCCGGTCGACCGCCTCGCCGCCCAGCCGATCGGTGGCGCCGATCACCTGGCCGGTCTTCATTCCGCCACCGGCCAGCAGCGCGCAGGCCACGCGCGGCCAATGGTCGCGTCCCACGTTCTTGTTGATGATCGGCGTGCGGCCGAACTCGCCCCAGACGGCCACCGTGACGTCTTGATCCAGCCCGCGATCGTGGAGATCTTCGATCAGCGCGGAAAAACCCTTGTCGAACACCGTGAGGTCTTCCTGACAGCGATCGAAGCACGATCCGTACGGATGGCCGTGCCAATCCCACTTGCTGTAGTTGAGCGTGACCACGCGCGCGCCGGCTTCGACGAGCCGCCGCGCCACCAGAAAGCTTTGGGGAACCCGCGGGGCGCCGTTTTCGTCGATGTGAATTTTTTCATCGCCGGACCCATAGCGCTGGACGACTTTGGGATCCTCTTTCGACAAATCCAACGCGTCGGCCAGTCGCGAAGAGGTGAGAATGTCCAGGGACTGCTCGGTGAACGCATCCATGCCGCGCATCTTGCCGGCGCTGTCGGCCTCGCGGCGGAAGCGGTCGAGGCTGGCCAGCAGCGCCTGGCGATCGCCGAGCTGGTCGTGGGTGATGCCTTGCAAAACCATATCCTGACGGCTGGGACCCATCGGCCGGAAATGATCGTACTGCAAGCCCAGGAAGCCCGGCCCCGGCTCGTTGTACGGGCCGTGCGTTGCCGTGTAGCACAGGCTCACGAATGGCGGCACGCTCTTGTTCAATGGCCCTTGCAGTTTCGAGACCACCGAGCCGATTTGCGGCCAGCCGCCCGAGGGCACGCCCAGCTTGGGATGCCGGCCGGTATAGCATTGCGTGGCGTCGTGATCGTCCTGCGCGCCGACCAGCGAGCGAATCGGCACGAGCTTGTCCATCATCTGCGCCAGTCGCGGCAAGTGTTCGCAGATTTCGATCCCGGGCACGTTGGTGCGGATCGGGCGAAACGGGCCGGCGACCTCGCGCGGCGCGCGCGTTTTGATATCGAAAATGTCCTGGTGCGGGGGGCCGCCAACCAGGTAGACGAGGATGACCGACTTCGGCGACTGGCCGGTTTTCCGTTGCTGGTCCGCCGCCAGCAGTTTCGGCAGCGTTAGCCCCGTCAAACCGAGGCTGCCGATCTTCAAGAAATTCCGGCGGGAAACCCCGTCGCAAAACTGGGCGCGGCGATCCGCTCGGCCAAGAATGGTCAGCATCAACTCGGTCTCGCCAGAACAATCGTCGGTACGAGCCCTCGGACAATCTCTCGGGTATCATGATACCACGTTCCGGTGGCGCGCACAGACCTTCTCGGGGCCTTGTCGCTTGTTCGATCCGCCGGAACGGCGTGACATGTGCCCGCTGTGTGCGCTGTCGTCGCGGTGGCATCGTCACGAGTGTCAAGATGGCAGGAAATTTTTCGTGGAACTCGACTCCTTGATCGAGGCGCTTTGCGATCCGGCCGCGTACCCCTATGCGGTCCCGGCGGTGGAAGTTCGCCACACGCACATTTCGGTTGTCTTTTTGGCCGGCACTTACGTCTACAAGATCAAGAAACCGGTCGAACTCGGGTTCCTCGATTTCAGCACGCTGGAAAAGCGGCGGCATTTTTGCGAGGAAGAGGTACGGCTCAACAGCCGTCTGGCACCCCAGGTTTATCTGGGCGTGGTGCCAATCGCACGCCGCGGCGCCACGCTGAAGGTCGAGGGCGCGGGCGAAGTCGTCGAGTGGGCCGTGAAAATGGAGCGGCTGCCCGATGACGCGACGCTCGAAAACCGGCTCGATCATGGCGAGGTCGGCCGCGAAGTTGTCGAAGCCCTGGCTGCCAGGATCGCCTCGTTTCACGCACGGGCCGAGGCCGGCCCGCGCATTGCCGCTGATGGAGAATTCGCTGTGGTGGCCGACAATGCCCGCGATAACTTCCAACAGTCGGTTGCCCACGTCGGCACCGCGCTGAGCCGCGGCGTCTTCGACCGGCTGCGCACCTTGACCGAAGAGGCCTTGTCCCGGCATCGCGCCACCATTGACGCGCGGGCCAAGCGCGGCGTGCCGCGGGACACGCACGGCGACCTTCGCTTGGGCCATGTCTACCTCTTGCCCGACCGCAAGCCCCCAGGGGATGTCGTGATCATCGATTGCGTCGAGTTCAACGAACGGTTCCGCTTCGCCGACCCGGTGGCCGACATGGCCTTTTTGGTCATGGGATTCAAGTTTCACGGCCGGCCCGACCTGGCGCGAGTTTTTGCCGATGCCTATTTCCGCGCCTCGGGCGACACGGAAGGCCGCGCGCTTGTTCCTTTCTACACGGCGTATCGGGCGGCCGTGCGCGGCAAAGTGGAAAGTTTGAAGCGAACCCAACACGAAGTTCCCGAGGCCGATCGCGCAAGAGCTTTGGCGAAGGCGCAGGGATACTGGTTGCTGGCGCTGGGCGAGCTGGAGCGGCCGGAGCGTAAGCCGTGTCTCGTCTTGATCGGCGGACTGCCGGGCACCGGCAAATCGAGCCTGGCGGCCGATCTGGCCCGACGGGCCGACTTTTGCGTGATCCGCTCGGACCTGGTGCGCAAGGAGTTGGCCGAAGCCGCCGCGACCCAACCGAAGCCGGATGCTTTTGCCAGCGGAATCTACAAGCCCGAATGGAATGAGCGAACGTATGCCGAATGTCTGCGGCGGGCCGAAGCGACGTTGTTCGAAGGCCGGCGCGTCGCGGTCGATGCCAGTTTTCGCGAAGAGGCCCGACGCTTCGCGTTTCTCGAGGCCGCGGCCCGCTGGAAGGTGCCGGGCGTGTTCTTGCTTTGCCAGGTCGAGCCCGGCGTGGCCCGACAGCGCTTGTCGCAGCGGATGAACGATGCGTCGGACGCCGACTGGTCGATCTATCTGCAGGCCGCCGAGACCTGGGAAGCCACGCAGCCCCGCACCCAGTCGGCCCTGCGGCAGATCAACGCGTCGGGAACCCGCGCAGAAACCCTCGACCGCGCCCTGGCAATTCTCGTCGAGGCCGGTTTATGGGTCGAGGTTGCGGGAGCCAGTCTTTAACGCAGCGGATTGGCGCGTCCGGCCTCGGAGAGGCGGTCCATCTCGCGGACAGGATTGGCCCGCAATGTTTTTTCGGAATTCAGCGGAACCGACGCCAGTGGTGCTGCGGACTCCGTCTCTGCCGTCCGCCGGGGGGCCGCGGCGGGCGCCGCCGCGATCGAGGCGGCATACTTCGAGACAAGATACGTTTGCCGCGACCGCACTGGGTTGGGTTGGAGCGGAAGTTTTAATTCGTCCCTTTCAGTCGCCGCAATGATCGGCGGCGGCTCGACCGGCAACTCCGCCGCGGGCGATGCCTGCGGCTTTCCCGGTTTAGCTTCGACCACTTTCGCCGGTTCGATGGGCGCCGAGGCGGCCTTCGCGTTCGATTTCCTGGAGGACGTTTTCACAACCTTCCGGGGCTGCTTTGCCGTCGCGACCTGCCCACGACGCACAGTCTGCGCCGAGTCGGCGGCTTTTAGCAGCTTGGGAAACACGAAACCGACGTTCGCTTGGGACTCCTTTTTAGCCGGCGCTGAATCGCTCCCGGTCGACTGCTGCTTCGGCGTCCGAATCGTGGCGGGGACGGTACTGTCAACCGGCGCCGCAACGACCTCTGGTTGCCGTTGCGTTAATGGCGTCTTTGCCGGCGTTTTCGGCGTGTTCGAATCGGGCAGCGTTTTTTGCGATCGAATCCGTGTGCCCCGTGTAGCGCCGGTCGACGACGGCCGAATGGCCGACGCGTCGACGCTCACGGGCGAGCGCTGTTTGGTTGGCTCCACGACAACGATCATCGGCTCGTTGCCTGGCGTGAGGGCCCGAATGCTGTTTTCGGCCGGTTCAGGGCTTTGCGAGGTGGTCGTCGCGGCAGGATGAGACGTGGCCTGGGGAACGGCGTGAGTTGGAAGTCCTTGCGGCAGAGGGGCAAGAGCCGCGAACTTTTCCTCGCCGGGCGTCGCTTTGGTGATTCTCGGCAATACGACCAGGCCTCGAGGTTGCTGCGAAACGATCGCTGCGGCATTCCCGGAATTGGCGGACTCGGATTTTGCCACCTTCGCCAGCGGGCGAGGACTTGGAAAGCGGCTGGCCGTTGGCGGCGCTGCAGGCTGGCTTTCCGCGACGCCAGCGCCGACAAACACCGGCTTCGGAACCAAGGGTTGCGGTTCGATGGCGCCGGGCTGGCTGGCGGAGCTCGCGTCGGCGGGCCTGGTGTCGACCAATCTCGACTGCGCGCTGGGGCTCGATGAGTGCATTACGGCAGCCGGCACAGGCGTCTGCGACTGGGAGGGCAGATACTTGCTGAACATCGACTTCGAAAACAAGTTTGAGAACGCGGGAGCCGCAATCGGTTGCATCCCGGTGGGCTGAGCGTGATTCACTTTTGGCAGCGCCGTCAAACCATCGGATGCGCCGGCTTTCAGCGGCGCCGCGGTTCGGTCTTGGGCCGGAGCGGTCGTGACAAACATCGATCGCGGCGATCCGGCTTTCGATGGCTTGCGGTCAGGCACAGCAGCCGGTTGGGCCGCGATGGCCTCGGCTTGAGTTGGATCCGGCAGCGGAAACAATGGCGCGGAGTCTTTCAGGCCCAAGGGCTTGACGGCAGCCGGTTGAGTTACCAGCGCCGGACGCCGCAGCGCCGTGGGTCCTTGTTCGTCTGGCGAAACCGGGGTCGGCTTGCGGCTTGGCGAGGCATCCTGGTCTGGAAAAATCGGCTTCCCAACAGGGGGCGACGGCGAGCTGGGCGGCAAAGGAACAATCTTGGTGACCGGCGCCGGAGGGGCCGCGGGCTTTTTGACCGGCTTGGGAGCGCGGGCGACGGTGTCCGGGTCATAGTGGCCATAGTAATAGGTGGGGCGCTGAGCGGCGCCGCCTCCCGACTCTTGAGCCAACACCGACGCGTAGTGGGCACCCAGGGCGAAGGCCGCTGCCATGGCGACCAAGGGTATTAACGGATGGCGAAACATGGGGTTTTCCATTCCTGGGAATTGGACCCGCGACGAATGGGATCGCCGCCGGGAAAGCATTGAAAGACGATTGCAGGGGAACGTCCTTTATTGACACGTATTCGGACTTTGACGGCCACGACAGGCGTTTTATCGCGACACGCCGAATAACCATCAGAACCGTCAAGGTTTTCCGCCCGCGCGGCCCGGGGCGCGGCGTGCCTCAAGGTCTTCACTGGACGTGAGTTGGGTCAGCCCGATCCGAGGCGATTTTGGTTGTCTGTTTTTCGCAATTCTCTTGTTGCAAGCGTCCATTTGAGTACAATGCCCTCTGGCCGCTCCGGTCGAGGTTATCCGGCTTCGAGGATATCCAACCATGAAAGCGCGCATCTTTGCGATCGCTGCGGCAGTCCTGCTCGTGGTCGCATCTTTGTCTTGGGCACATTGGCGTTTTGGCACGGTCGGTAACGCTGTTGCCTATCTCGACGGCCGCACCGTTCAGGTTGACCAGCCCATTCAAGAACTCGGCACTGTCGAGCCAGGCAAGCGGTTGCCGGTCACATTCAATCTCATCAGTTTGCAGAATGAACCGTTGAGAATCGTGGGCGCGAACGCCCCCTGCTCGTGCATCCTGCCGCCCGAGATGCCGATGACGCTGGAGCCGTTAAGCGCAACCCCGCTGACGTTCAATTTCATCGCGCCGCGAACTACGGGGCACTTCGAGCAGGAGATCGAGCTCTACTTCGATGGTCCGATCCCCGCGATGCAACTCAAGATTGTCGGGGCGACGCAATGAAGCAAATTTCCGTTCGCTTTTTGGGAGGATTGGGTGGCGCGATTCGCTCGATCGTCTTGGACCTGTTCAGGCAGGTGCCCTGCCGCGGCGTCAATTCTCTTGACGCCATCGATCGCGTGCCAGACGGGGCATGGCACCTGTGCCTGCGTGCGCAGCGACCGCGGGGCCTGCAAGGAGTAATCGCCATCGCCATCGGGCTGCTGGCCTCGCCTGCACAGGGGCAGGAGCTCGACGCGGCCTGGTTCAAGGCCAACTATCTGCCGGCCGCCGAGAAGTTGGAACAGGCGTACGGCCAGTGTACGGCCGAGGTCACGGAAACCGTGACGAATGATAAATCAGACGACTACAATCAGGCGACCTATCATTTCGCGTTTAATGGTTCCCGGCGGAAATTTGACCGGAAAATCGAGAATCACAAACAGGGTTCCATTGTCGGGTTTAGTCGAACAATCGTTGCCTCGCCCGAGGTGACCTTCAGGGTTCTTACGAGGCGGGAGCACGGCCCACTATTGGAAAGTGTCGATCGCAGTTCGATGGAGTTCGCGCAGGCGACCGAATCGATTGACAGGGATGCGTGCGACTCGATTTACGCCCCGTTCGCCCTGTTCGAAGAACCCGTGTCGCGGAGCCTCGCCGACAAGGATTTCGAAATCCAGGAGGTCCATCGAGAGGGAGATCGCGTTCGACTCAAGTTTTCGCTCAAGAAACAAGACTTCCAGGAGACCGGCTGGGTTGACTTCTTGCCCGAGCGTCAGTGGGTCATTGACCGTTGGGAAGTATCGCGCAAGACTGTCAAACCGCCTGAATACACTTGTCGGTTGATATCCGAATTGAGCTACGCTGACGGTGACCCGGTGCCTGCCTTGAGCGGATGGACGACGACCACCTATGATCCCGTTCGGACGGACACCGACAAGCTGGTCGTCGATAAGTTGACGTTCGCCGCCGCCCCGAGAAGCGAATTTAAATTGTCGCGCTACGGCTATGACGATCGAATTGCGACGCCCGCCAGCGTCGGCAAGTCGCTTTGGTTCTGGCTGGCGATCACCGGCGCCATCTGCTTGCTCACGGCGTTCGGGTTACGGATGCGGTATCGGCACGCCGTATAAGCTTTCACGCGCGCAGAAACGCCATAGCCGACCGTGCGGCCTCTAGCCAGGACGCATCGCGGTAAATCTTGACCGAGACGTACTTGTCGTAGCCCGCCGCATCGAGCGCGGC
>JBGQKM010000034.1:0-28295 GCA_041499515.1 Planctomycetia bacterium
CTTCGACGGCACGTTCAACGAGATTCGCGAGCGGCTGGAAGCCAAACCCGTCGCCATTCAGGTTCCGGCCGGCGCTGGCCCGCCCCACGTCCAGGACGCCTTTCGCGGCGTGATCGACCTGGTCGAAATGCAGTATTTGACTTTCGACCAGGAGAAACTGGGGGCCGAAGTCCAGCGCCGGCCGATTCCCGCCGATCTGCACGACCTGGCCGATCTGTGGCGCGGAGAGTTGATCGAGAAACTATTCGAATTCAGCAATGAAATCGCCGAGTTGTTCCTGGAAAAATCGCCCGTCCCGGCCGACTTGATTCGCCGCGTGCTGCGCGAGGCCACGCTGCACCGGCTGATCGTGCCGGTGCTGTGCGGTTCGGCCCTGGATCACGTCGGCATTCAACCGTTGTTGGACGCGGTGACCTATTATCTTCCCAGCCCGTCCGACAAACCGCCGGTGGAAGGCGTCAATCCGAAAAAGCGCGACCTCCGGGAAATCCGCAAACCGAACGTCGACGAGCCGTTTTGCTCGCTGGTGTTCAAGATCGACGCCGACCAGCACGGCGATTTGTGCTACGTGCGCGTCTACTCCGGCGAGCTCAAGGCCAATTCGCGCGTGCTTAACCCCGGCAAGGACAAAAAAGAAAACGTCCCGCAGCTCTGGCACATCCAGGCCGACCGCCGCGAACAAGTCTCCAGCGTCGCCGCCGGAGACATCGTGGGCATTATCGGGCTGCGCCATTCCGTGACCGGCGACACGCTTTGCGACCCGCAGCATCCGATCTTGCTGGAGACGATCGAGTTTCCCGATACGGTGATTTCCATGGCTATCGAGCCGGAAACGTCCACCGAACGCAAGAAGCTGGCCGACGTCCTGGAGATGATGAAGCGCCAGGATCCGACTTTTCGGGCCCAGGAGAACGAAGAGACGGGCCAAACCCTGATCAGCGGCATGGGCGAGTTGCACCTCGAGGTGATCAAACACCGGCTGCTGCGGGATTACAACCTCAACGTTCGCGTGCACAAACCGCGCGTCAGCTACCGCGAGACGGTCGAGCGAGCCGCCGAAGTCGTCGGAGCCTGCCATCGCCAACAGGGTGGCCAGTCGCTGTTTGCCGAGGTGTCGATTCGCATGGAACCCTACCCCCAAGGAGGCGCCGGCGCCATGGTGGTGCCGGCCCGCGGCGACGCGCTGCCGGAGCCCTATCTGTCGACCGTGATCGACGGCCTGACCGAACAGGGGCACGGCGGCGGATTGTTGGGTTGTCCGCTGATGCGCGTGAAAATCACGGTGCTCGGCGGGCGCGTGCACGAATTGGAATCGAATGAAATCGCCTTTCGATATGCCGCGGCCGACGCCTTCAACAAGGGCCTGCACGCGGCCGGCACCGTGCTGCTCGAGCCGATCATGAAACTGCAAATCATCGCGCCGCAGGACAACCTGGGCGATTTCATCAGCGATTTGCAGCAGCGGCGGGCAAACATCACCCACACGGCAAACCGCGGCCGCAGCGTGGTGGTCGAAGCCGAGGCCCCGCTAGCCAATTTGTTCGGCTATTCCAGCGCCATGCGCGGCCTGAGCCAGGGTCGGGCCACCGCCTCGATGGAGCCGGCCGCCTACGGCCCGGCGCCCCAGGATGTTGCCGACGGCTTCCGATAAGCGAGTCGTCGATTGCGTCGGACCTCGGGCTCTCGTGCCGATTCACCAGCGCAAGGCCTGGATTTCCGATTTCCGGGCGTTGACACTACCGGCAAAAAGACTTAATATTCGTGGTTTGCCAACTTATGGAAACGGCCATTTAAGGAACTTCTTGGAGTCTCCCGCGGGGGGGCTCTGACGGGCGACGGGAGCAGTTCGTGGCGGGTCATTCTCAAGAAATCATCCGGATTCGGATGGAAGCCTACGACCACTCGGTTTTGGATCAGAGCGCTGCCGAGATTGTCGACACGGCCAAACGAACCAATTCGGAAGTGCACGGTCCGATTCCGCTGCCCACGCGGATTGAACGCTATACGGTCTTGTCGAGCCCTCACGTCGACAAGAAAGCGCGCCAGCAATTCGAAATTCGCACGCACAAGCGGCTGATCGACATCGTCCAGGCCACGGCCAAGACGATCGAGGCCTTGAATAAGTTGAGCCTGCCGGCGGGCGTGGACATCAAAATCAAGGCATCGAGCAGGCGGTAAAAACGAAAAGACAACCGCGCGTTCCAGGCCCCCGCGAAGGATGGGTTTTGGGACGCGCCCAGGCCCCAGCGAGTTGGGAAAACTCCTATGCACTGGAAGCTGAGCGGGTAAAGCGAGGCGAAGCGCTTCGTGTTCCCGCCGGCAACAGACTACAGGGATCATTGCGATGGCTATCGGATTGCTCGGCCGCAAGGTCGGGATGACGCAAGTTTTTGACGAAAGCGGCAACGTGGTGCCGGTGACGGTGATTGAAGCCGGGCCGTGCCATGTCTTGCAGCTACGCACCAAAGAGCGTGACGGATACGAAGCGGTGCAGTTGGGCTTTCGAGACAAGCCGCGCCGCTTAGCCAGTCGCAGTCAGCGTGGTCATGTTGCCAAACTCGACAGCAAACGCTCGAAAGCTCGGGCCAAGGCCGGCGTCGAGGTTTCTGCCAAGGCCGGCTGCGAACCGCAGCGCTTCATTCGCGAATTTCGCGGGCCGATCGAAGGACTGACCGTGGGGCAGACGCTCGACGTCAGTCATTTCGCCGAAATCAAGCGCGTCGACGTCGTCGGCACCACCAAGGGACGCGGCACCGCCGGCGTGATGGTGCGACACAACTTCCACGGCCAGCGTGCTTCGCACGGCGTGAAGAAGGTGCATCGCCACGCCGGCTCGATCGGCCAGAGCCAATTCCCCGGGCACGTGCCCAAGGGTCGCCGCATGGGTGGCCAATATGGCAACGAGCGGAGCACGACGCGTAATTTGAAGTTGGTGCGAATCGATGCCGAAAACAACCTGCTGTTGGTTTACGGCGCCGTGCCCGGTCCCAACGGCGGCTACTTGTTGATTAAAGAAGCGAACAAGCTGTAGGCGATCAAGCCGCGGGGGTGTCCCCGGCGGCCCTGCATGAAAGATTGAGCGATGGCAAGTCTGACGGTTTACAACCGAACCGGCAAAGCGGTGGGCAAATACGAAATTGACCCGGCCGAGCTGGCGCCGCGCATCAGCAAGCAATTGCTGCACGAAGCGGTGATCATGTATCAGTCGAACCTGCGGCTCGGCACGGCCAAAACCAAGAGCCGCGCCGAAGTGGCCGGTTCGACCAAGAAAATGTATCGCCAGAAGGGGACCGGCAACGCCCGGGCCGGCTCGCGGCGCAGCGGTATCCGTCGTGGCGGTGGCCATATTTTCGCCAAGCGGCCCCGCGACTGGACCTATCGCCTGCCGCGCAAGGCCGTGCAGTTGGCGACGCGCATGGCGCTGGCTTCGAGGATCCGCGACGATCAGATCACGTTGATCGACGAGCTGCATTTCGACGCCCCCAAGACCAAGGACATGACGGCCATTCTCAAGGCGCTGAAGTTGACCGGCAGCAGCTTGTTGGTGGCCACGGCCGAACACGATCTAAACGTGTACAAAAGCGCTCGCAACATCGACCAGGTGACGGTTTCGCCGGTTTCCGGCTTGAACGCCTTGAATGTGTTGCAACCGCGGCGCGTGCTGATGACCAAGGCGGCCCTGGACGCCCTGCGGACGCGAAATACCAAGCAGGCCTCGTAGCCGAGGGATTCGAAAGGAAGAACGTCGATGGCCTCTGAAATCACCAAAACCCCGGGCATCACGCTGGAGCCGCATCAGATCATTGTGCGCCCCCTGGTGACCGAAAAGGGCATGCACCGCTCGACGCGCCATAACGCGTATGCGTTCGAAGTCAATCGCCAGGCGACGAAAGACGACGTGCGGCGGGCCGTGGAGGAATTGTTCAACGTCAAGGTGCTGCGGGTTCACACCCAAAATCGCAAGGGCAAGCCGCGCCGCAGCCGGTTCAGCAACGGTTATACCAAGGACTGGAAAAAGGCGATCGTTAAGCTTCACTCGGAGAATCGTATCGACTTCTTCTAGTCGAGCCGGCCCGCAAGCCACGAGACGGCTGGGGCGGGCGACTGAATTGAGACCATCAACGCCGGCTGACTGATCAACGCTGAAAGATCAAAGATATGGGTATTCGACGATACAAACCGACAACCGCTGGACGCCGCGGCGCGACCGTTAGCGACTTTGCCGAGCTGACCAAGGGCGCACAGGTCGAAAAGAACCTCATGCTCCCGAAGCACAAAACCGGCGGGCGCAACAATCAGGGCCGCATCACGGCGAGGCACCGCGGCGGCGGGCACAAACGGATGTACCGGTTGATCGACTTTCGCCGCAACAAGGACGGCGTGCCGGCCCGCGTGCAAAGCGTGCAATACGATCCCAATCGCAGTGCCCGCATCGCCCTGCTGTTTTATGTCGACGGAGAGAAGCGCTATATTTTGGCGCCGCTTGGCTTGCAGGCCGGCGATCAGGTGATGAGCGGGCCCGATGCGCCGCCGTCGGTGGGTAACTGCCTGCCGCTGAAGAGTATTCCACTGGGCTTGCCGATCCATAATATCGAATTGCAACCCGGTCGCGGCGGTCGTTTGTGTCGCTCCGCGGGGGTCAGCGCCACGCTGGCGGCTCGCGAGGCCGATTGGGCCCAGATCAATCTGCCCAGCGGCGAAATTCGCCGCGTGCCCGCCGCGTGTCGGGCTACGGTGGGCGCCATCGGCAACGCCGATCACGACGCGATCGTGGTGGGCAAAGCCGGGCGCAATCGCTGGCTCGGCCATCGCCCGCACGTGCGCGGCACGGCCATGAACCCCGTCGATCATCCCCACGGTGGCGGCGAAGGTCGCACCAAGGGCGGCCGGCACCCGGTCAGTCCCACCGGCAAAAGCGCCAAGGGCGGCGGTACCCGCAAACGTCGCAAGCCGTCGAATGCGGCGCTGATTCGTCGTCGTCGTTCGCGCCGTTATGGGCAGCTCAAGATTCAGTAAGGGTAACAGTCAGCCACCCGGCTAAAGACAGGCATAACCGATGGGAAGATCACTCAAGAAAGGCCCGTTCGTCAATCCGAAGTTGTTCCAGAAAGTGGAACGGATGAGCCACGGGCTGAAAGAACCAATCAAGACCTGGGCCCGCGCCTGCACGATCGTGCCGGAGTTCGTGGGTCACACGTTCATGGTTCACAACGGCAAACTGCACGTGAAAGTGTTCGTGACCGAGGACATGGTCGGGCATAAGCTGGGCGAGTTCGCCCCCACGCGGACTTTCCGTGGCCACGGCGGCCGAGGCGGCAAGAAATAAAACAGCCCGTACTCACTTTGCCAGTCGTAGGATTGGGACAGTCGCGGGATTGGGGTCTGAAAGGAATATCAACATGGCGTACCAGGCCGTACATCGCTTCGCTCGGATCAGCGCCCGCAAAGTGCGGCCGTTGGCCGACCTGATTCGCGGCAAGCACGCCGACGAGGCGCTGGACCTGCTGCGCTATCAACCGCAGCGCGGGGCCCGCCTGCTGGAAAAAGTGCTCAAAAGCGCGCTGGGCAACGCCGAGGACCGCCGGGCACCCTCGGTCAGCGACCTGGTGGTGATCGACGCGCGGGTCGACGAGGGCCCGATGTTCAAACGGGTTCGACCTCGGGCGCGTGGCATGGCCTTCATGATCAAGAAACGTATGTCGCACATTCGGGTGTCGGTCGACACGGTCTAGGGTAGTCGCCGACCTGGGGTAATCGTCAAGCTCGCAGCAGGACAGTTTGGGAAAGCAGACCTTTATGGGCCAAAAAGTCAATCCGACCGGCTTTCGCACGGGCATCATGATCGGCTGGAAGAGCCGCTGGTATGCCTCGAAGCAAGAGTTCTCGACGCTTTTGATCGAAGATCACAAGCTGCGCAGCTTCGTCAAAGAGAAGTACCGCTTTGCCGGCATTCCTAAAATCGAAATCGAACGCACCCGCGACGAAGTCAAAGTCATCCTGTATACCGCGCGGCCGGGCATCATCATCGGCCGCAAGGGGCAGGAAGTCGAACGGCTGCAAGCCGAGTTGCAGGACCTCGTCGGACGGCGGATCAACATCAAAATCGAAGAAATCGCCCGTCCCGAGATTCAGGCGCAGCTGGTGGCCGAGGACATCGCCGACCAATTGGCCAAGCGGGCCAGTTTTCGCCGCTGCATGAAGCGGGCCATGGAAACCACGATGGAAGCGGGCGCCAAGGGGATCAAAATCCAACTGGCCGGACGTTTGGGCGGATCGGAAATGGCCCGCCGCGAAAAGTCGATCGCCGGCTCCATCCCGCTTTCGACGTTGCGGGCCAAGATCGACTATGGATTCACGGAAGCAATGACGGCCCAAGGACACATCGGTGTCCAGGTATGGGTCAACCAAGGCATGTATCACGAGGACGAGACCGATGGCGTTGATGCCCAAGAGGGTCAAGCACCGAAAAAGCCAAAGAGGACGTATAAAAGGTAACGCCACGCGCGGCAACCGCGTCGTGTTCGGTGACTACGGACTGCAGGCCATGCAAGGTGGCTGGGTCAGTGCGCAGACCATCGAAGCCGGCCGCGTCGCCGCGTCGCAATACCTCCGCAGCGAAGGCCGGCTATATATCCGCATCTTTCCGCACAAGTCGGTCACCTCGATTCCCTTGGAAACCCGCATGGGCAAGGGAAAGGGCGAACCGGAATTTTGGGCGGCCGTGGTGCGTCCCGGGTCGATTTTGTACGAGATTTCCGGCGTGACCGAGGAAGCAGCCCGAATGTGCTTCTCGCGTTTAGCCCACAAGATGCCCGTGCGCGTGCGGTTTATCCGCCGGCGGACAACCTAACCAACCACAAAACCAACCGCGGGTCGAGCCGGGCCAGCTCAAGCGCAGCCGGCCGGCCCATGAGTGACGAGTCATGACCAAAGCTACCGAACTACGCGAAATGAGCGACGAGCAGTTGCAGATCACGCTGAAAGAAGCCCGCGAGAATCTGTTCAAGATGCGCATCCGGTCGCAGACCGAGCGTCTCGATACCCCCAGCGAACTGCGCAAGCAACGCCGCTTGATCGCTCGAGTCAAAACCATTCAATCCGAGCGCACCGCCACGCCGGCCCAGGGGAAGTAACGTCATGCCCAAAAATGTTTCCGTGGGTGTTGTCACCAGCGACAAGATGGCCAAGACTCGCCGGGTCGAGATACCCCGCCTGGTGCGGCATCCGAAGTACGGCAAGATCCTCAGGCGCAAAACCGTCTGCCACGTTCACGACGAGGCCGAAGAGGCCCACATGGGCGACACGGTGGAAATCCGCGAGTCGCGTCCACGCAGCAAGACCAAGCGCTGGGAATTGGTTCGGGTGGTTACCAAGAGCCGCGCGGTCGACATGGCGGCCATGCGTGCCGCGTCCCGGGATGATGAGACCATTTAATTCGCCCCTGGGCCGGGCCGCAGCACGAAACCAGACAGTCAGTTAGCAAGACAGTAAGTTCGTCAGGTGTGAACCATGATTCAGATGCAGACCAAGTTGAACGTCGCCGACAACACGGGGGCCAAGGAGGTCATGTGTATCAAGGTGTTGGGCGGCACCCATCGGCGCACGGCCGGGCTGGGCGACGTGGTGGTTTGCAGCGTCAAGAGCGTGATTCCAGGCAGCGAGATCAAGAAAAAGAGCGTGGTCCGCGGCGTGGTCGTGCGCTGCAAGAAGCCGACGCGCCGCCCGGACGGCAGCTACGTTCGGTTCGATAATAACGCGGTGGTGATTATCGACACCGACAAAAACCCGCGCGGCACGCGCATTTTCGGCGCGGTGGCCCGCGAGTTGCGAGACCGAAATTTCATGAAAATCGTGAGCCTCGCCAGCGAGGTGGTGTGATGCATATTCGAGTGGACGACGTGGTGGAAGTGATTACCGGCGAAGATCGCGTGCGCGGCCGCGTGCTCAAGGTGCTGCGCGGCGAGGCCAAGATTCTCGTCGAGGGCGTGAATCGGGTGTACCGGCACATTCGCCGCAGTCAGAAGAACGCGCAGGGCGGACGGCTCTCGAAGGAAATGCCGATCTCGATTTCCAACGTGCTGCTGGTGTGCAGCGCCTGCGGCAAGCCCACCCGCACCGGTGCCCGCTTCCGGCCCGATGGAACCAAAGACCGTTATTGCAAGAAATGTCGCGCCGCGATTGGCGTGATCGCGCCGCCCCGGGCCGCGCGAACCGGCAAGTAGTCTCGCGGACTGACCCATTCGAAGAGTGGCTGACTGAATCATGGCGAAGAAAACCAAACAAGCCGAAGCTCCCAAACCGCAAGCCGCCATGGTGCCGCCGCGGTTGTTGGAGCGCTACGAAAAAGAGATCCGTCCGGCGCTGGCCAAGAAGTTCGGCCGCGACAATCGCCACGCCCTGCCGCGGTTGGAGAAAATCGTCGTCAACATGGGCGTCGGCAGCGCGGTCAGCGAAAAGAAGCACATCGAGGACGCCACCGCCGCTTTGGCGGTGATCACCGGCCAAAAGCCGCTGGTGACCAAGAGCCGCGTCGCGATCGCCAATTTTCGCTTGCGAGAGGATATGCCGATCGGCTGCAAAGTGACCATCCGCGGCCTGCGGATGTACGAGTTTTTGGATCGCCTGATCTCGCTGGCGCTGCCGCGAGTTCGCGACTTTCGCGGCCTGAATCCTCAGGCGTTCGACGGCCACGGCAACTATAGCTTGGGCCTGTCCGAACAATTGGTGTTTCCAGAGCTCAATCCGGATAAGTTCCTGCGAACGCAGGGCATGAACGTCACGCTGGTGATTTCGGGCGGAAGTAACGACGAATCGCGCGAGCTGTTGCGGGCTTTCGGCATGCCCTTCAAGCAGGAGGAAGCGCAGGGGGGCAAGGCTCCAGCGGCCTAGAACGTGTCAGACAATCCATCCGTAGTGTCCGTGAGTGGTTGATCGTCGTTACGAAACGTTTTTTTGGACAGGATATTGCATGGCGAGCAAATCAAAAATTGCCGCGGCTTTGCGTAAGCCCAAGTTCACCACCCGACTTGTGCGGCGGTGCAAGCTCTGCGGCCGGCCGCGGGCCGTGTACCGTAAGTTTGGCGTATGCCGTATTTGCTTCCGCGAGTTGGCCGACGAGGGGCTGATTCCCGGCGTTAAAAAGGCGAGCTGGTAAAAGGGGCCCCACCGAAAATGATGACCGATCCCATCGCCGATATGTTGACCCGGATTCGCAATGCCGTGCGCGTCGAACGACCCCACGTGACCATGCCGCTTTCGAAAGTGAAACGCGGTCTGGCCGAGGTGCTCAAGCGCGAAGGCTACATCTGGGGCTTCGAGGAAGTCAACGGCGAACCGATATCCGAATTGCGGATTGAACTGAAATATGGCCCCAACGGCGAGCGCGTGATCCGCCACATCAAGCGCGTGAGCAAGCCGGGCCGCCGCGTCTATCGACGCGCCGACGGCCTGCGACCCGTGCTCAACGGCCTGGGGATTTCCATTATCAGCACCAGCCGCGGCGTGATCAGCGATCGCGAAGCGCGGCAGCGGAATCTCGGCGGCGAAGTGTTGTGCGAATTGTGGTAGCATTGGACGCGAAGGTGACAAGTTATGTCCCGTATTGGTAAACAACCGGTTGCCGTCCCCTCCGGCGTAAAAGTCGGCGTGGCGGGCCAGCAGATCTCGATCGAAGGCCCCCTGGGAAAATTGTCCTGGGGCATGCGCCCGGAGATCTCGGCCAGATATGACGAAGCAAAAAAACAAGTCCTCGTCGCGCGCAGCGACGACAATCGACTATCCCGGGCGCTGCACGGCCTGAGCCGGGCGGTGATCCAGAACATGGTCGTGGGCGTGACCAAGGGCTATGAAAAGAAATTGGAAATCGTGGGCGTCGGTTATCTGGCGGCGGTGCAGAAGGGCAACTTGCAATTGCGGGTCGGCTTTGCCAACGAAGTCCACTTGAAGATTCCGACAGGCCTGACGGTGACCTGTCCGGATCAGACGCACGTCGTAGTCAAGGGAAGCGACAAACAAATGGTCGGTCAGTTCGCGGCCGAAGTCCGCGCCGTGCGCAAACCCGAACCTTACAAGGGCAAGGGCGTGCGGTACGACGGCGAGGTGGTGCGTCGCAAGGCTGGCAAGGCCATGACGAAATAACGCTGGCGCCACTGCGAGTTCCAGGCGCGGCGGCTGGATTTTTTACTCAGATCATGCGGAATTGAACCAGTGAATAACGAAAAGGCAATTGCCCGGCAGCGACAGCGGCGACAGTTTCGCGTCCGCAAACGCATTCTCGGCAGCGTAACGCGGCCACGATTGACGGTATTTCGCAGCCACAAGCACATGTACGCGCAAGTCATCGACGACACGGCCGGTCGCACGTTGGCCGCTGCCAGCACGGTCGATAAGGATCTGCGCGGCAAAGTCAAGTATGGCGGCAACAAAGCGGCCGCCCAGGCGATCGGCAAGGCCATTGCCCAGCGGGCCCTGGCGGCCGGAATCAAGCAAGTGGCGTTCGACCGCGGCGCCTGCCAGTATCATGGCCGCGTGGCGGCTCTGGCCGACGCGGCCCGCGAGGCCGGGTTGAGTTTTTAAGGGGATTGGGATTTCGGGCCGCGGGCCCGATGGCGTAGATTTTCTGGATCGTGGCCGTGGGTAGAATGACAAGCATTCGAAATCAAGCTGATTTAACAGCAATCAAGCGAGGAGCATTTCGTGGCCGCTGAATCGAACCGTGGGGAATTGATCGACAAGGTCATCAAGATCAAGCGCTGCGCCGCGGTGGTCAAAGGCGGTCGACGCTTTAGTTTTGCGGCCATGGTCGTGGTGGGCAACGGCAAGGGCAGAGTCGGCTGGGGTTACGGCAAGGCCAACGAGGTCCCGCCCAGCGTCGAAAAGGCCGTCAAGGACGGCTCGCGGAGCATGATCGAAATTGCCCTGGACGGCGGCTCGATTCCGCACCAGGTCGAAGGCCGTTACGGAGCGGCCCGCGTCGTGCTCGTTCCGGCCAGTCCCGGCACCGGCGTGATCGCCGGCAGCGCCGTGCGTGCGGTGTGCGAGGCTGCCGGTATTCACAATATCTTGACAAAAAGTTTCGGCTCGAATAATCCCACGAACCTCGTCAAGGCCGCGATGTCGGCGCTCGATCAGTTGCGCACCCGTCATGAAGTCGAACGGTTGCGGGGAGTAACGTTGTCATGAATCTGACCGACGTCCATCGCGGCATTCACAAACATAAGAAGCGGAAGCGCGTCGGCCGCGGTCCTGGCAGTGGGCACGGCAAGACCAGCGGTCGCGGCCACAAGGGGCAAGGGCAATTGGCCGGTTGGTCGGCCCCGCCGATTTTCGAGGGCGGTGCCTCGCCGTTGATTCGCCGCATTCCCAAGCGGGGCTTTCACAACGCCTGGGCCAAAACGGTCGTCGCGGTCAACATCGGCGACTTGGAAGCCGCCTATCAGGCCGGCGAACAGGTGACCATCGAATCGCTGCGCGAGAAACATCTGGCCAGAGGCCGCTTCGACGAACTGAAAGTTCTGGGTGACGGCGAACTGACCAAAAAACTCAAAGTTTCGGCCCACCGTTTCAGCCAGTCCGCGCTGACCAAGATTCAGAAAGCCGGCGGCGAGGCGATCGTGCTGCCTGGCAAGAAACCTGTCGTTAAGGGCGTTGCTCGGCAAGCCGCCAAGCCAGTCCAATAGTCAGGTGCCGTTTAGGTTCGCATGCCCGCGGCGGCTGCAACCGGCCGGCGGGCCGATGCCGCCAACTCGAACACAACCATTCAACGACGACCTCGCGCAGCGATGAGGGCCAGACCAGATTCAGGCCGCGTGTCGGCCGTGCGCTCCATTAAAGGACGGATCGAATCATGTGGGAAAAAATTCGCGTTATCTTCACGATTCCCGAACTGCGGAAAAAAATCCTCTTCACGCTCGGCCTGCTGGCCGTTTATCGGGTGGGCTGGCAGATTCCACTGCCGATCGTGGATCAAGGCCAGATGACGGTGCTCTTCAAGTCCAGCAGCGGCCTCGGTCAGATGCTTTCCACCGTGGCCACGTTCAGCGCCGCCCAATTGAACCAGGTCACGATCTTCGGCCTGGGCATTATGCCTTATATTTCAGCCTCGATTATTTTCCAGCTCTTGGGCAGCGTCTGGGGCCCCTTGGAACGCCTGCAAAAAGAGGGCGAAAGCGGCCGAAAAAAAATCAATGAATACACCCGCTACGCCACGGTCGTGCTGTGCCTCGGCCAGAGCTGGGCTTATCTGGGCTTTCTGATCAAGAACAACCTGGTGCTCGACTCCTACCTGGTCAACGGCTCGCTGAGTTTTGGCTGGCAGGTGGTGACCGTGATGACGATGACCACCGGTACTATCTTCCTGATGTGGCTGGGCGAACAAATCGACGAGTTCGGCATCGGCAACGGCATCAGCTTGATCATCATGGCGGGCATTCTGGCCGGCATGCCGGGGGCCGGCTACCAACTGTTGGGCGAGTCGAGCTTCGAATTGGGAAGCGGCTCGGGCAAGCTGGGCTTGGAAGTGCTGATTTTGCTGATGGTCTTATTCGTGGCGGTGGTGGCCGGCGTGGTGTTCATCACCTTGGGCCAACGGCGGATCCCCACCCAAAGCGCCAAACATGTCCGCGGACGCCGCATCTACGGCGGCACCCGCCAGTATCTGCCATTGCGCGTGAATCAGGCCGGCGTCATGCCGATCATTTTCGCCAGCAGCTTGTTGATGTTTCCCTCGCTGTTGTTCAGCGGCCTCGCCCAGGCGTACCCCAATGTCGCGCTGGTGACGGGATTGCACGACGTGTTCACGCGCGGCACCTCGTTCATTTACAACGTGCTGTACATCGTCTTGATTTACTTTTTCTGTTACTTTTGGACTGCCATCACCTTCAATCCGAAGGACATGTCGGAGAATCTCAAAAGCTTCGGCACGTTCATTCCCGGATATCGGCCCGGCAAGCGGACGGCCGACTATTTGGAAAAAGTGATGGTCCGCATCACCTATGTGGGGGCCGGGTTTTTGGCGCTGGTGGCAATCACGCCCACGGTCATCGCCGGTATTTTTTCGGTTCCCTATCAGGTGGCCAGTTTTTTCGGCGGCACTGGCTTGCTGATCGCGGTGAGCGTGGCCTTCGATCTTGTGCAGAAAATCGACAGTCACCTGGTGATGCGCGATTATCGGGGATTGCTGGAAAGCTAGCAGCCTTTTCCACGGTAAGTTGGGTTTGGAAGCGACCGTTTCCGGGGGGAGACGAACATGCGGATAGTTTTCGTGGGTCCGCCCGGGGTCGGAAAAGGCACGCAGTCGCAACGTTTGGTCAAGTATTTGCGCATTCCGCACCTCTCGACTGGAGACATGTTGCGGCAGGCCTGGCAAGAGAAGTCGGATTTGGGACTGCTATCGCAAGAGTACATGGCCCAGGGAACTCTGGTGCCCGATCCGATCATGTTGCAGTTGGTTGGCCGGCGGCTGGAAGCCGGCGATTGCCAACACGGCTACCTGCTCGACGGATTCCCTCGCACTCTGGGACAAGCCCAAGCGCTCGATGAGTTCTTGCGCCGCCGCGGCACGCCGCTGACCACCGTTCTGGAGCTGAAAGTCGATGCCGACGAGCTGGTCAAGCGGCTGGCCGGAAGACGGCGCGACGACGACCGGCCGGAAATCATTCGTAAACGACTCGATGAGTTCGCCCGGCAGACCGCACCGCTGTCGGATTATTACCGCCAGCAGGGTCTGGTTTGCGAGATCGATGGCAGTGGCACGCCGGACGAGGTTTTCGATCGCATTAAAACCTTCGTGGATCGACTCCCACTACCAGGCAAAAAGCGTATAGAATAATCGTAGGTCCGCGTCCCGGCGTTCCAGGCCCGGCGGCCTGATTCGAGATTCCAGTCGCATTCCAGGAAAGCATCGACCGTGCATATTCTGCGGTCACCACGTGAAATCGCGCAAATGCGCAAGGCCGGGTTGCTGGTTTGGCAGGCTCACCAGTTGGCCGCTGCGCTGGTCCGCCCGGGCATCACCACCGCTGAAATTGACGCCGCGGTCGAGAAATTCTTCCTCGAACACAAAGCCATTCCGCTGTTCAAGGGCGTGCCAGGCAAGATTCCGTTTCCCGCCGTCACATGCATCTCGGTCAACGATGAAGTCGTGCATGGCATTCCGGGCAAACGCGTGCTGCGCGAAGGGGACGTGATCAGCATCGACACCGGCTGCAAGTTCGAGGGCTGGTGCGGCGATTCGGCCGTTACGCACCCCGTGGGAAAGGTCCATCCGGAAGTCCAGCGACTTCTCGACGTCACGCGGGGGGTCCTCGATTTGGCCATCGACCTGATGGGCAAGCGAGGCCGCTGGAGCGAAGTCGCCGCCGACATGGGCACGTTTGTCCGCGATGCGGGGTTTTCAGTGGTCGAGAGCTTCGTCGGGCACGGCATTGGCCGCGAGATGCACGAAGACCCCCAAGTGCCGAACTTCGTCAGTGCCCAATTGCGGCGCAACGGCGACTTTGCCTTGGAACCCGGCCTGGTGATCGCGGTCGAGCCGATGGTCAATATGGGCACCAAGCACGTCAAGAGCCTGCCCGACCACTGGACCCAAGCGACGCAGGATGCCCGCCCCAGTGCCCATTTTGAGCACACGATCGCCGTGACCGACAACGGACCCTGGGTGCTCACCGGGCCTCCGGGAGCGAATGACGAAGCCAAAGGGTAGAACCCGGGTTTCCACGGGTGTTCGCTGGATAAAATCTCCGGGAAGGGGACTTGAACCAATCGGCCTCCCCGGTTTATATTCAAGCGCTTTGGACCCTTAGCGATCCGTTAGCGGTAGTGCCATCGTCCATGAAAGTCCGCGCCAGCGTCAAACGCATTTGTGAGAACTGCAAGATCGTCCGTCGCCGGGGCGTGGTGTTCGTGGTTTGCAATAACCCCCGACACAAACAGCGCCAAGGTTGAGCAGCACCCGATTTAAGCAGCACCCGATTTAGGCGGTGCCCAAGTTGAACGGCCCAGGTTGTAATGTGGTTGGTTGACGTCGTGAATTGGGATCGTTCCGCCCGATGCCGGGCGATTGGTTTCGTTCGGCCGACCGGACATGATTGTGCCGCGCTGTTTCGCCGCTGCCATCGGTCGTTTCGAGCGTCGGACGTTTTTCCGCCGCTCACCAGGAGTTAAGTTTTTATGCCGCGTTTACTGGGCGTCGATATTCCCAACGATCGGCCGACGGTGATCTCGCTGACGTACCTGTACGGCGTGGGCCCGCACATCGCGCGCGATCTGTGCCACAAGGCCGGGGTCAATCCGCAGGCCAAGGCCCGCGACCTGCACGAAGACGAGGTGGCCCGCCTGGCCGCCCTGTTGGACAAGGACTATACGGTCGAGGGGCAGTTGCGCCGCCAGGTGGCGCAGGACATTTCGCGGCTGCGAGATATCAACTGCTATCGGGGCATCCGGCATCGCCGCGGTTTGCCGGTGCGCGGCCAGCGCACGCGCACCAACGCCCGCACGCGCAAGGGTCCCAAAAAGACCGTGGCCGGCAAGAAGGGCGTCAAGGATCTCAGGTAATGGAATTCCGGGGACAGCCTCCCGGGACGATGGGGCGTTTTTCGCCGCCGGGACGCAATGCCCACCAGACACGATACCATCAGCCGCTCACAATCGAGGAGTTAGATCCACGTGGCCAAGAGTAAGCGACGCAAGACCCGCCGCAACGTAACGGTGGGAATCGCCCACATTAAAGCGACGTTCAACAATACGAGCGTTACGATCACTGATACCAAGGGCGACACGCTCTGCTGGGCCAGCGCCGGCACCAGCGGCTTCAAGGGCAGCCGCAAGAGTACACCGTTTGCCGGCCAGATGGCCGCGCAGCAATGCGCCGAAAAGGCCTCGAAGTTCGGCGTGCGCGAACTGGACGTCCGCGTCAAGGGCCCGGGCAGCGGCCGCGAAAGCGCCATCACCGCCCTGCAGGCCGCCGGCATGACGATCAAGTCGATCGAAGACGTGACGCCGCTGCCGCACAATGGCTGCCGCCCGCCCAAGAAACGACGCGTGTGATTTCACGTTGCCCGACCGGCTTTGCAAACCAATCCACCACCGAACCAACCTCCGTTAAAAAAACACTTCAGAGACACGTATGGCTCGCATCACTGGACCTGTCTGCCGGCTCTGTCGTCGCGACGGTCTCAAGCTGTTCCTCAAAGGCACTCGCTGCGATACCCCCAAGTGTGCGATCGAGCGCCGCGACACCGCGCCGGGCATGCACCAGTATCGTCGCGGCAAGCAGACCGACTACGGCTTGCACTTGCGGGAAAAGCAAAAGGTCAAACACTACTACGGCGTCTTGGAGCGGCAGTTCCGCGGTTACTTCGGCCGCGCCACCCGCACCAAGGGCAACACCGGCAGCGCCCTGATGAGCCTGCTGGAACGGCGCTTGGACAACGTGGTGCACCGCCTGGGCTTCGGTCTGAGCCGCGCCCAGGCTCGCCAGTTGGTCTCTCACGGACACATCACGGTCAACGCCCAGCACGTCGACGTGCCCAGCTATATCGTGCGGCCGGGCGACGTGATTCGCGTCAAGAATCGGACCAAGAGTTTGCAATTGGTACAGGCCAACCTGGCCGAGCATCGCCGCACGGTGCCCGATTTCCTGACGCTCTCCGATGGCGGCATCCCCGAGGGCCGCGTGGTGCGGATGCCGGAAGGCGATGATATTTCGATCCCGGTGCAAACACAACTGATTATCGAGCTTTGCTCCCAGTAAAAGCGTTGTCGCGAAAGAAGTCAAAGCGGCCGTGGCCGCGAAGCTGGTTGAGCGTTTTTTTTGGCGTCATAACTGCCCTTGGAACCGATCACACACGTTGTTGACACGGCACGGCGCTAGCCGGGCCGCTCGTCGTTAGGGAGGCTTGACATGCACATTCGATGGCGTGGGTTGGAATTGCCCAGTCTGGTTACGAGTGATCCGAAAACGCTTTCGGGCACCTACGGCAAGTTCGTGGCCGAACCCTTCGAGCGGGGATTCGGCGCCACGATCGGCAACGGTCTGCGGCGGATTCTGCTGTCCAGCCTCGAGGGCAGCGCGATCACGCAGATCAAGGTGCAAGGCGCTCAGCACGAGTTCACCACGCTGCCCGGCGTGGTTGAGGACATGACCGACGTGGTGCTCAACGTCAAGTCGCTGGTCGTAAAGAACTACACCGATTCGACCAAGGTGGTGCGCATCGAAAAACATACCCGCGGCGTCGTCACCGGCGCCGACGTGCAGACCGACGAGTCGGTGGAAGTGATCAATAAGAACCACATCATCGCCACGCTTACCGACGACGTGCCGTTCGTGATCGAAATGGTGATCGAAAACGGCCGCGGCTACGTGCCGGCCACCGAACACAGTCCCAACGTGCAGGAAATCGGCATCATTCCCATCGACGCCGTCTACAGCCCGGTGGTCCGCGTGCGTTATGAAATCGAAGAAACGCGCGTCGGCCAAAAAACCAACTACGACAAGCTGACCATCGAAGTCTGGACCAACGGTTCGATCCACCCGGAAATGGCGCTGGTCGAATCGGCCAAGATTCTCCGCAAGCATTTGAACCCGTTCGTGCAATACAGCGAGCTGGGCCTGCGCGTGCACGCGGCCTCGCGCGGCATTCCCGGCGTGGGCACCGATGCCGCGATCGAATCGAAGCTGGCCATGAGCCTGGCCGAATTGAAACTGTCGGTGCGGGCCACCAATTGCCTGGAATCCGAAAACATCCATACCGTGCGCGACCTGGTGCGCCGTAGCGAGGACCAACTGCTGGAGGTCCGCAACTTCGGCGAAACCACGCTCAACGAAGTGCAGGAAAAACTCGCCGAGTTGGGGCTCCGTCTGGGCATGCGCGTGCCGGCCGCCGCCAGCGTGTGAAGCAAAGCTCTCGACTCTCATCAGCCGGGCCGTCAGCACGGCCCCCGGGGAAAGAAACAACACCGTACCATGCGACACCGACGAAAAGGCCGCACCCTCGGCCGCAATCCGGCCCATCAGCGGGCCCTGCTGAAGAATCTGGCCAGCAGCCTGTTTTTGACCGAGCGCGACGCCGAGGACGACGACAACAAGCCCAAGGTCAAAGGGCGGATCATCACCACGGTCGAGAAGGCCAAGGAAGTCCGGCCGCTGGTCGAACGCTGCATCACGATCGCCCGCAACGCCTTGCCCGCCCAACAGGAAGCCGAAAAGCTCGGCACCACCGCCGCGCGCAATACCGAAGCCTGGAAGACCTGGCGCAAGAGCAAGAAGTACGCGGAGTGGAACCAGGCCATCGCTCCGTTGGTCGTCGCCCGCCGCCGGGCTTTGCGCTTGCTGGGCGATAAACAGGCCGTGCGCATTCTGTTCGCCGAAGTCGCGCCGCGGTTCGTCGACCGAAACGGCGGATACACCCGCGTATTACGGCTGGCCAAGCCGCGGCTGGGAGACGCCGGCACCCGCGCCATTTTGGAGTTCGTCGGCGTTCGCGACCGCGTCTCGCAACGCGCCGTGCGTCCGACATTCGAAGCCGGCCCGGCCGAAGCCAAAAGCTAACAGCGTGCGCAGGAGCGCGCCATGGCGGGTTCTACCAACGACGCCTCGACTGGTGAGAAAAAGCCCGCGCTGACGCCCGCCGAGGGCGACGGATTCAATTTCACGCTGCACATGCGGCACCTCTGCGCGGATCTGACCCAGCGTTTGCCCGAGTTGGCCCACGTCGACATCCAGCGAGTGGCCATTCGCTTCTGCCAGGCTCGCAAGGCGGTCAGGCACGGCATGCACGCGACGCTCACCCCCTTGCGTTTCGAGCGCGGCGAACTGTTCAGCCGACGCCGGGGGCGCGTCTGGACGGTCGGGCGGTTGTACGACGCGCACGGGCGCGAAATGCTCTATCTGCTTAGCTTCTACCTGCCCCGTTTTCTCGAACATTCGTTCGACGAAAAGCTGACCACGGTCGTGCACGAGCTTTGGCACATTAGCCAACAGTTCGACGGTGACTTGCGGCGGCATCCGGGCCGTTGTTACGCCCACAGCCATTCGCAAAAGAACTTCGACGCGCTGGCCCGCCAGTTGGCACTGAAATGGCTGTCGCTCGATCCGCCGCCGGCGAAATACGACTTTCTGCGCCTGAATTTCGGACAACTCCAGCGTCAGTGCGGCCGAATCTTCGGGCAAAAGATCCCCACGCCCAAGTTGATTCGCGCCAGCTAAGCTAGCATCGCGCGGCCGTTGGTTGGACTTCGGTTGACCGACCCGATGGCGGTCGCTACGCTACGCCCCTCACATCTCCCGAAAATGCTTCACGTCCCTGTTCGTTTCCCTTCGCCGGATGGTTTTGGCATGCCGTCGATCCTGCGCACGTTGGCGCTGTTTCTCGCGTTGCTGCACGCCGGCGGCTGTAAACTCGTCGAGCCGGGGTCCCACGGCAAGTCTCCCCTTTTGCCGCTGGCCGTGGCGCCGGACGCCGTGACGCTCGAGATTTTCTCCGCCCCGGCGCCGTTGGGCGATCCGCAACTGACTGCCCTCTGGGCGCAAGTCGACGAGCAGTCGCTGCCGGCCGACGTGCGTCACAAGCTGGCCCAAAACGGCCTGCGCGCGGGCGTTGTCGGCCCCGACGTGCCCGACGCCCTGGCCGACTTGCTCAAAGTCACCGACCAGCGCGTTTCGAACGAAGAGCGATCGCGCGTACCGATCGATCCCGAACCGGGCATCACCCTGCGCGTGTTGCACCCGCGCGCCGGCAAACGTCACGATCTGCTCATTCCGCACACCTATGACCAGATGGCCCTCTTGCAGCGTATCGACACTCAGGTCGAGGGCAAAACGTACTCCAAGGCGGAGTGCCGCCTGGTGCTGCGCGTCTTTCCCGAAGCCGCTGGCCGCGTGCGCTTGGATTTGACGCCCGAGTTGCACTATGGCGAATTCAAAAACCGCGTAACCGGCAGCGAGGGCATGATGACGGTCCGGCAAGAGCGGCAGAAGCAGTTGTTTCCAGAGCTCAAGCTCGGCACGACGCTTGCCTCCGGTGAAATGCTGCTGGTCACTTGCCGGCCCGATCGGCCGGGCAGCGTCGGCCATTATTTCTTCACGCAGCCCGACGGCGATAAGCCGCTGCAAACGCTGTGGGTGTTTCGCGTGGCCCGGGCCGGGCCCGATCGCGCGTTTTATGACGGACCCGCCGCCGACGCCGGCGAGATTTCCAGCGACCTGGAAGAGTAAGGGCCAACGGACAAAACCGCCGGGGACTGTCCCCCTCTCCGAAAGGTTTTGTCCGCTGGCCCAAACTCTCCAGCGTCGCGCGGCCGACACCACAGCGGCGACAAAAAAGCCCCGGACTTCTCCGGGGCGTTTTTACTCTCTTGGCCGGCGCGAACCGGCTTAAACCGGCTGGCCCGTCAGCGTCGCGCGAACGCTCTCCAATTGACCCGCCGAGCCAAGTTTTTGATTCTTGTGCGTGATGTAGTCGGCATAGGCGGCCATGAAGGGCTTGCCCGGCGTGCGCGGGTCGAAGTCGGCCGGCTTGTCGCGGAACGTCTCGCGATAAATGCCGCACCACACCAACCGGCCGTCGGTGTCGATATTCACCTTGGTCACGCCCAGCCTGGCCGCCGGCAGGTATTGATCCTCGGCCACGCCGCTGCCGGCGCCCAACTTGCCGCCGGCATTGTTGATCCGCTCGACCCACTCTTTCGGCACGCTGCTCGAGCCGTGCATTACCAGCGGGAACCCGGGCAGGCGTTGTTGGATCTCGGCGATGCGATCGAAGTGCAGTCCTTGCTTGCCGGTAAACTTGTAGGCTCCGTGCGAAGTGCCGATGGCCACGGCCAGTGAATCGCAGCCGCTGCGCTCGACGAATTCGACGGCCTGGTCGGGATCGGTCAAGCAGGCGTTGTCGGCGTCGACCGAGATGTCTTCTTCCACGCCCCCCAACATGCCCAACTCGGCTTCGACCGAAATGCCCTTTTCGTGGGCCCGTTCGACAACCCGTCGCGTGATGGCGATATTCTTGTCAAACGTCTCGTGCGAAGCGTCGATCATCACCGAGGAATAAAAGCCGCTGTCGATGCAATCGTAACAGACCTCTTCGGTGCCGTGGTCGAGGTGCACCGCGAAAATCGCCTTCTCAAAAACGTCCTCGGCCGCGCGAATCATGGCCTCCAAAAACCGCTTGTCCGTAAAACCGCGGGCGCCGCGCGAGAGCTGGATGATAAACGGCGCGCTCTTCTTGGGGTCGATCGGTTCGTCGTTGGCGTTCTTCTGGCCCAAGTTGCCGCGGAACAGGCCCACGGTTTGTTCCAGGTTGTTGATGTTGTAAGCGCCGACGGCATAGCGGCCGTAGGCGTGCTGAAAAAGTTCTTTCGTCGTGACGATCATGCGGTATTCTCCACGAGGGCCCGATGCGCTAGCGGCCGGATTGGCCCCTGGGGGGGCGGCCCTGACAGGAATGCTCCGGTCGGCTCCCTAAGGGTAGCATTATATGCCATGAACGCCTAAACCAGCTAGGAGTGCCAGCTTAGAACGCGCAGGTCTACATTGCCCGGTTCCGGCGCTGCCGTTACAATCCCCCGGCCCATTTGGCCCCCTATTGGGCCCTAGGTCTATAACGCAATAGGGCCGACCAGCACCAAGGCCCAGAAAATGGGCCCGTTCGCCGGCAACACGCGTTTCGTTCGTTGGCTAGAAATCAATACAAGGCACCCCCGGACGTCCCGGTCATGAGCATGCCCCAGCGTGCTACCACGCAGCCGTTGGCCGCGTTCGATCAGCTCCGCTATGCGCGGCAGATCATCCAGCTCGAGGGTCAGGCGCTGGCCAGTCTGGCGCGCCGCATCGACGGTGAGTTCTGTCGCGCGGTCGATGCCCTGTTCGGCTGCCGAGGCAGCGTGATCGCCACGGGCATGGGCAAGGCCGGCCTGATTGCGCAGAAGGTGGTGGCCACGCTGGCTTCGACCGGCACGCGCAGCCATTACCTGCACGCCGGCGACGCCGTTCACGGCGATTTGGGGCGCATCCGCCAGGATGACGTGATGCTGGTTTTTTCGCAAAGCGGCGAGACCGAGGAGGTCGTGCGGCTGCTGCCTTCATTGCTTGAGTTCGGCGTGCAATTGATCGCCATTACCGGCCGGCGCGCCAGCACGCTCGGCCGGGCGGCCGGCGTGACCTTGGAACTGGGGCCGCTGCAAGAAGCCTGCATGTTGGGCCTGGCCCCCAGCACCAGCACGACCGCCATGCTGGCCCTGGGCGACGCCTTGGCGCTGGTGACCAGTCGCATGCGCGATTTTCGCCGCGAGGATTTCGCGCGCTTTCATCCCGCCGGCAGCTTGGGCCGGCAATTGAGCAAGGTCGACGAATTCATGCGCCCCCTAGCCGAATGCCGCCTGGCGCCGGCCTCGCGCAACGTGCGCCAGGTGTTTGTCGAGCGCAGCAGTGCGGGCCGGCGCACCGGCGCCATCATGCTGGTCGACGCCGAGGGCAAGTTGTCCGGATTGTTTACCGACAGCGATTTGGCGCGGCTGTTCGAGAACCATCGCGACGCCGCGCTGGACCACCCGATTTGCCAGGTCATGACCTCCGAGCCCCGCACGGTCCCCCAAGGCTCGATGATGGTCGACGCAGTCGCTATCATGGCGGAGAGGAAGATCAGCGAGTTGCCGGTGATCGACGAGGCCGGTCGGCCGCGGGGATTGATCGACATCACCGACGTGGTCGGGTTGTTTCCCGAGGCGCTTTCCGGCGGCCCGGTCGATCCTGGGCCCCTGCTGGCGACGTTTCCTGGTCCACGTTTCGACGGCCCGACGCCTTCTGCAGGAGCCCCGCCGCGGGACTGCGCATGAAACTCGAACAGCGCTGCCAGGAAGTCGAACTTGTGCTCTCCGACGTCGACGGAGTGCTGACCGGCGGACAAATCATTTTCAACAACCAGGGGATTGAGACCAAGCAGTTTCATATTCGCGACGGTTTGGGGATCAAACTCTGGCAGCGGGCTGGCTACAAATTCGGGCTGATCACCGGCCGATCTTCGCATATCGTGAAACTTCGCGCGGCCGAATTGGGCATCGAAATCGTTCGTCAAACGGCCGAAGACAAGCTGCCGGTCGCCCAGGAAACGTGCAGCCAATTGGGTTTGCAGCCGCAGCAGGTGTGTTACATCGGCGATGACTTGCCCGACGTGCCGGTCATGCGAGCCGTGGGGCTGGCCGTGGCCGTGGCCGACGCCTGCGTCGAAGTGCGCCAGGCGGCCCACTATGTGACCCAGGCGCGCGGCGGAGAAGGAGCCGTGCGCGAAACGATCGAGATGATCCTCAAAGCCCAGCACCGCTGGAGCGACCTAATCCGGAAATACACCAGTTGAGCGCTTGATGGCTTCTGCCGCAGCATCGCCGAGCTTGCCGCTGAAGTTTCGCGTATGGTTGTCGCGCATGGCGCGCACCGGGCAAATTGCCAGCAGCTTTGCCGCGGTGCTGGTCGTCTACTGGTTGTACTGGCTGATCGCGGTGCCGCTGATCGAACCCAATGTCGAGCGGCAAACCACCACGGCCCGCGTCACCGACGAGCAAATCGAACGGGCGCGTCAGGACGTCAGCTCGCGGCAGCGCGACGTGGCCCAATACTTTCCCGCCGACGCCTGGGAGCAGCAAAACCCGGCGATTTTGGAGAGCGGTCAGACCCGGCTGTTGTTCAAGACGATGCGCCCGCTGCCCGATGGCACGGTGGAACTTCATCCCTGCACGGCGTTGATGTTTTCCAAAAACGATCCGTCGGCCCAGCCCATCATCTTGCGGGCCCTGGAAGGGGCCAACGTGCAGTTCGACCAGCGAATCCGGCTCGAGAGCAGCGACCTGGCCAAGCGCCAATTGGTCGGCGGCCGCTTGATCGGCGCCATCCGGATTTATCGCAACGAAAGCCAGCCCGGCAAGGGTGACGATCTGGAAGCCACGACGCGCGACGTGGTGATGCTCAAGGATCGCATCTCGACTCCGCACCCGGTCCAGTTTCGGCTGGGGCGCAATCGCGGCTTCGGACGCGAAATGGAGATTCTGCTGGCACCGACCGACAGTTCGCGTCCGACAAGCGGGCTCCGCGGCGGCGCGATGCGTACGCTGCAACTCAAGCGCGACGTCAAGATGGAACTCGAGTTGGGCGGCGGTCCGCTGGCGGCGGGCGCCGGCGGCGCGGCCAATACGCAGCCCATCGAGATCACCTGCCAAGGCCCCTTCGAATTCGACATGGAGCGCTACGCGGCCTCGTTTCGCGATCACGTCGATGTTTTCCGGTTGAACCCCGCCGGAGAAAGCGACCAGTTGAATTGCGAAGTGCTGACCGTTTTTTTCGAGCGGCAGGGCGAGAGTCCGGCCACGCCCCCAGGCCCCTCGCCGCCCGACGGCCCCCCGCCCGCCTCGGGGATGCACGTGCGCTTGATCCAGGCCCGCGGCGATCCCGTTACTCTCCTCTCTCGAGCCCAAGGTATTTACGCCCGCTGCCCGGGAATCGACTATGCTCCGGCCCCCGACGGTGCGACCGGCAGCCTGTTGGCTCTGGGCCCGGGCCTGCTGCAGGGCCACTTGCCGAACGACCCGAACGGAAAGTACGACGCCAGTTGGGCGCGTGAGTTTCGTTTCGAGCCCGAGGGCCCGCAACATATGGCCACGCTGCGTGGCGCCGCAGTCGTGCAGTTCGTGCAAATGGGAAAAATCACGGCCGATGAGATCTTTGCCTGGCTGACTCCCAAGAGCTCGCCGCCCGCGTCCGATGGTTGGCAGATCGAGCGCATGCTGGCCCAGATCTATGCCGACAAGACGGCCACGAGTCAGGGAGCCGTGATGATTGACGCGACCCAATTGCACGGCACGACCGAGAGGCTCGAAGCCCTGGTCGATCGGCCGCCGGCGACCGACGGCCGCGCCTCGCCCCAAGCGGCCGACGCCCAGGCTGCTCCGGCCGGCAAATCGGCCCGAAGTTCGCAGAATCCGACGCAGCGGTTTGACGTGCGCGGAGGGTCGATTCAAATCCAGCTTGTGCCCCAGGGGGCCGAACTGGCGATTTCAGCCGTCACGATCGAGCGCCATGCCCGACTAGTAGAAATTTCGCCGGCCCGCGACGGCGAAAAGCCACTATTGGTCCAGGGCGACCGCCTGCGCGTCGAGCAAGCCAATACCGAGGCGACCCACGTCACGATCGGCGGCAAGCCCGGCTATCTCGAAGGGGGCGGCATCACGCTCACCGGCGGCGCGATCGAACTGGAGAAACGAACCAATTTGCTGTGGGTCAACGGCCCCGGCCGGATGACGATGCCGGTGGCCCAAGACTTGAACGGACAACCGCTGGCGCAGCCGCAATCTCTGATCGTGAATTGGCAAAAACGCATGGATTTTCAGTCCAACACGGTCGTCTACCAGGGAAAAGTCGTGGCCCAATCGGGGCACCAATTCCTCAACACGGAAAAACTCGAAGCGATTCTCGATCGGCCGATCGACTTTTCGAATCCCAACGCGGCCTCGGGCGGAAAGCCCGCCGACAAGCCGCAGCTCAGCCTGGTGCGCTGCCACGGACCGGCGTTTCTCGAAAGCCGGCAATTCGATGAGCTCGGGCGGCAGACTTCTGCAGACCAGTTGGAAGCGCTCGATCTGTCGGTCGATAAAGTTTCCGGCGCGATCGCCGGCCGCGGCCCTGGCTGGCTCAAGCACGTTGCGCGGGGATCGAACCAGGCCATGCTCGCGCGGCCCGGCGCGCCGGATGCAAAACGCGATGCCCGGTCGCCGGCCGGGGCCGACGACGGTTTGACCTACATCCACGTCAAGTTTCGCAAGGCCCTGGAGGGCAATCTCTATCGCCGCCAAATCAAATTCACCGATCGCACCAAAACGGTCTACGGACCGGTGACCGATTGGAACGCCACGCTCAATCCCGACGATCTCGCCAGCCTCGGCCCCCAAGGCCTGGTGCTGGAAGCCAGAGATTTGGAAGTCCGCGAGATGGCCGCGCGCTCCAAGCAGGAGCGCGGCTGGTTCGAGTTGCAGGCGCAGGGCAACGTGGTCGCCACCGGAACCCGATTCACCGCGCAAGGCGACCGCCTCAACTATTCCGAAGAAAAAGACGAAGTCGTGCTCCGCGGCGACGGACTGAGCCCGGCCGAGGTGTTTCGCGAAGATCCCAACGGCGGTGCCCGGCAGGAATCGAGGGCCAACGAGTTGAGCTATTGGTTTACGCTGCACCGGGTCGCGGTCAGCGGCGCGCATTCCTTCGACGGTGGCATTCCGAGCAAGCCGGGCAAAGAGAAACCGGGCAAAGAGAAACCTGCGGCCAAATACAAATGACCTCGACGGTCGCGAGGGCTAGGGGACCGTTGAAAAATGGGACTGGCTCCGACTCGAACGCCGTGAGAGTCACAAAATCGAGTGGTCGCGAGGTGCCTGTCCCAATTTTTCAACACGCAGCTAGGGGGCCGAGAGCATCGTCTCGACCGCTTCCAGGCCGGTCATGCCGGGCACGACGCCCAGCTTTTCGGCGGCCTGGCTGACTTCTAGAATCTTGGCCTTGAACAAATCCTCGGGCTCGCGCAGCGGATTCTTCGGCGTGCCCCGGGCGATGGCCACGGCCAAATTGAATTCGTTGGCCGCGCGAATGTCGTAGATGCCGCAGCCCACCAGCCCCTTGGACGTGTGAATCGCGCAATACTGCCCGCCGGGCCATTGATAGGTCGAGCCTATCGCCTGTCCGGCGGCGAACACGAGCGTGCGATTTTGAGCTAATGGAAGCGTCACGGGCCGAATCCTCTTCAGCTTGGCGACAGGATCTTTCGAGCAGCGTACGCGTTGGGTTGAAGCCCCAAAACGCACAGCGCTTTATTGTAGGCATTCGACGCGCCGTGTTCCACTAGAACCGGTTTCAAAACTGCTGGGACTGTCCCCTTCTCCGAGCAGTTTTGAAACCAGTTCTAGCCCAATTGCTTGCGGAAACGCGAGAGGCTCAGAGCCAGGATCGCGACGCAGCAGATCGCCAGACCGATGACCTGGGGCGTCACGTCCAGAAAATCGGCGTCGCGCAGCACGATGCCGCGCAGAATCTCCACGAAATACGTGGCCGGAATGACGAACGTGCCCAGATAGATCGGCAGCGGCATGGCGTTCCGCGGAAAGACGAATCCAGAGAGCAACACCGAGGGGAGCATCAGCAAGAACGCAAACTGCATGGCCTGCAATTGGGTCTGCGCCAGCGTCGAAACCAGCAGCCCCAATCCCAGCGAGCACAGCAAAAACAAGTTGGCCAACACCAGCAACAGCCCCAGGTTGCCGTGAATCGGCACGCGAAAGACGTAAACCATCACGGTCAACACGATCAGCGTCTCCAGAAAACCGACGATGGCGTAGGGGACGAGCTTGCCTAGCAGCAGGCCCACGCGGCCCACGGGCGTGACAAAGAGTTGTTCCAGCGTGCCCAACTCGCGTTCGCGCACGATCGCAAAAGCTGTGAGAAACAGCGTCACCAATTGCAAGATGATGCCCACCAGGCCCGGCACGAAAAAGTGCGAGCTCTCCAGGTCGGGATTGTAGAGCAGTCGCGGGCGCATTTCGATCGGCAAGGCGGCCCGGCCCACCGCGTTGCGCGACGGCACGACCTGGAACGAATCGATCACCGGCTGAATCAACTGCTGCGAGCGGGCGACGCCCAGCAGATGGGTCGAGTTCAGGGCCGTGGTGGCCACTTGCGAATCGCTGCCGTCGATCAACACCTGCACGCCGACCTGTTCGCCGCGCATCAGTCGTTCGCTATAGTTCGGCGGAATGCACAACCCGACCTTGGCCCGGCCCGAGGTCATGAAATGGCGGAACAATTCCTCGTCGTAAACGCGATCGACGACGCGGAACGTGCGCGTATTGGCAAACGCCTCGATCAGCTCGCGGCTGCGATGCCGGCCGTCCAGATCGTAAACCACGGTGGGGATGTTTTCAATTTCGGTCTGAATGGCAAAACCAAATATCAGCGTTTGAAACACCGGGATCACGAACATGAAAAACAGCGTGGCCGGCTCGCGGCGAATATGCGAAAACTCCTTGAGAAAAATGGCCCAAAAACCGTGGCTGGGCCGGTTTCGCTCCGCCGGCTTTCCCGCCGCGAGAATCGGGGCGCGTTTCGGCGCTTCCGCCGGGACCGCCTTGGCCGACGCGCTCGGGCCGGCTGCCGCTTGTTCCCGTTTTGGGCGTCCTTCGCCCGTCGGCTGCAATGCCCGCGTGAGCGTAACGAAGACGTCTTCCAGCGTGGGCCCAATCGGCCGCAGCGAGGCGCCGTCGGCCGCCAGATTCAA
>JBGQKM010000035.1:0-28295 GCA_041499515.1 Planctomycetia bacterium
GGTCCGACGAGAACCGTCTCGACCGCGATCGCGGCGCCGCACAAACTTTTTTGTGCCTGGGCACTTCCGCGCGCTGGCCGCGCGTTCGCCTCCGTGTGCCACTGCTGGCTGGCCCAGCAGTGCTTCTTCTTGAGCCGCAAGTTTGCCCGGATGACGAACAACCCTGGAAGGCTCTCAAGGGTCACTTCTCTGGCTTTCTCCGTCGTACTTCTCACTGCTGGACGAGCCAGCAGTGGCACACACGATGCCAAACACGACCATCAAAAGACGCGCCACCTATGTCCTGATTGCACCTTGCACCCCTCCGGCCTCCAGCCTACAGCCTGGCGATGTGTCCACCACATCGCGCAAACTTATGCCCGATCTGCAAAACAAGTGCTCGATCAGCGTGACGCCCGATCGTGAATCGCACCCGCGACTTGCACCGACAAAACATTTTTTGCGCGCGCATGGGGTTGTTGGCGCACAAGTGCCGGGCTTAAGGACAGCTCGGGCGCCCTTGAAAATCCGGCCGGATCGGATGATTGACATGGGCCGTGCCAGGCGGTCAACTTGATGGGGCGGCCGCGGGCGCGCCGCGATTGCCGTTCGATCCTTAACCTGTTTGCAAGGGATCCGCGATGATGAACCGCCGCACGTTCCTGCTAGCCGTCGCATTTGCGTTGGGAACCACGATGACCAGTTCCGAATTTCTCGGCACCGCGCAGGCCGCCGGGGCCGGTTACGATCGGCCGGCGAAAAACCCGCACCAAAGCCGCTCGGTCGTCGTGGCCCAGCATGGCATCGTCGCGGCCAGCCAGCCGCTGGCGGCCCAGGCCGGCCTGGATATTCTCAAACGGGGCGGCAACGCGGCCGACGCGGCGATCGCCACCGACGCCATGCTCGGGCTGGTCGAGCCGATGAGCTGCGGCATCGGCGGCGATTTGTTTGTCATCTACTGGGACAACAAGACGCAAAAACTCTACGGACTCAATGCCAGCGGTCGCAGCCCGTATAAACTCAATCGCGAAGTGTTCAAGCAGAAGGGCCTGAAATCGATACCCGGCCAGGGATTGCTCTGCTGGTCGGTGCCCGGCTGCGTGGCCGGTTGGGAAGACCTGCGTGCCCGCTTTGGCAGCAAGCCGCTCTCGGACATTCTGGAGCCGGCCATCGGCTATGCCGAAGAGGGTTTTCCGGTTAGCGAGATCATCGCCGGCGGCTGGCGGTCCGCGACCCCGGCTCTGCAGCGCTGGCCCGACACGGCCCAGACGTATTTGATCGACGGCCATGCGCCGGCCGAGGGCGAGATCTTTCGCAATCCGCGGCTGGCCGCCAGCTATCGGGCCATCGCCCAGCACGGTCCCGACGCGTTTTATAAAGGGGCCATCGCCGAAAAGATCGTGTCGTTCAGCGAAGCCCACGAAGGATATTTTTCGCTGAAGGATTTTGCCGATCATCATTCCGATTGGGTCGAGCCGGTCAGCACGAACTATCGCGGCTACGACGTGTGGGAGCTGCCCCCCAATGGCCAGGGCATCGCCGCCTTGCAGATGCTCAACCTGATCGAGCCCTACGACGTGCGCAAAATGGGCCGCGGCAGCGCCGACTGGTATCACCTGTTCCTCGAGGCCAAGAAACTGGCGTTCGCCGATCGGGCCAAATTTTATGCCGATCCGGCTTTCAACAAACTGCCGATCGAGCAACTGATCTCGAAAAAGTACGCGGCCGAGCGGGGCAAGCTGCTGAACATGCAGGCGGCCGCCAAGGACGTTCTGCCCGGCAACCCGCTGTTGGCGCATGGCGACACGATCTATCTGACGGTCGTGGACAAGGACCGCAACTGCTGCTCGTTCATTCAGAGCAACTTTGGCGGCTTCGGCTCGTTCGTGGTGCCCGGCGACGTGGGGTTCGTGATGCAAAACCGCGGCGAGCTTTTCGCTTTGGATGACAACCATCTGAACCGCCTGGAACCGCACAAGCGCCCCTTCCACACGATCATTCCGGCCATGGTTACCAAAGACGGAAAGCCCTGGCTCTGTTTCGGCGTGATGGGGGGCGATATGCAGGCGCAGGGACACGTGCAGATCCTGGTCGACCTGATCGACTTCGACATGAACCTGCAAGAAGCCGGCGACGAAGCCCGCGTCAGGCATGACGGCAGCGCCGAGCCGACCGGCCAGCCGGCCGAGCCGGACGGGGGCAAGGTCTTTGTCGAACCGCAGGTAAGTCCAGATGCGGTCACGGCTTTGGTGAAAAAAGGGCACCATGTCGCGCCGGCCCGCGGCGGCGGATTCGGCGGCTATCAGGCGGTCCTCATCGACTGGAAAAACGGCGTGCTGCGCGGGGCGACCGAGCCGCGAAAAGACGGCTGCGCAGCCGGATATTAAGGTCGGACCGGCCGGGGAAACTCGCGGTTTATCCCATCCAGGGCTCCCACCCCTCTTTTTTTACCCTCCCATCCCAATTATCCTAGTTCTATCCGCCGACGCTTTGCGGTTCTGAGCCGGGCGTGGTCGGAGGGGCTACTCACGTCGGACATTGTCCAGAAACCGCGCTTCTCGGCCGGTTCAATCGGGTCCACGCGACGGCCAGGATCCTCGGCTCTTTACCCAACTCCCCGGAGGTGAAGCGTGCTGCAATGGGTCGTCTTGCTAGCGGGCTTATGGTTGGCGGCGATCCCTTCGCCACCGCAAGAGGCGGTCTCTTATCAGCAAGACGGATCACGCGTGGCAGCCGCCCGAGTGAAGAACTGGGCCAGCGGCTACAAGATTCCCGGCCCGTCGGTCAGTGGCTCTGGAACCTTGACGGCCGTCGATGGCGAAGCCGGCCTGGTCCTGACAGTCGCGCATCTGTTCGAAGGCACGGTCGGCCCGATCACGGTTGAGTTCAAAGACGGCCAACTTTCCGGCGCTCGCATTCTGGCGATCGATCGCAAGCTCGACGTGGCTGCACTTTGGATCTATGCCCCCAAAGGGATCGAGCCGGTGCCGATCGGCGACCACGACCCGACGTTGGGCGAACAGGTCGAGATTTGGGGTTATGGCCCCAAGCGGTTCCGCTCGTTCGTGGCCAAGGTTTCCAACCCGATTCCGATGGCCGGCGACGTCCCCCGCACGTTGGTGGCAGCGCAGGGTGTGCAGGACAAGCAAGTCACGATACCCGGCGACAGCGGCGGGCCGATTATCAGCCACGGCAAGCTCGTGGCCGTACACTGGGGCTATCGCGGCGGAGACAGCGACCCGCGTCGCTGCGTCCACGCCCTGGGTTGCAGCAAGCTGAAAGACTGGCTCAAAGACCAGCTTGCCCCGCCGATCTGGCAGCGCTGCCTGGCCTCGGCCCAGTAGTTTTTCGCACGCCGGAAGGCCCCTAGTCTGCGGCGCGCATCTCGATCGTCGGATCCCCGGCCCGGCCCCGCGGGCTCTTGGCGCCTGGCAGCGGGTGCGGAATGCCCCGATCGTCGGCCCGCGCCACGCGGGTGTCCCAGGCAACCAGGCCCTGCTTGTTGAGCGTCAATCGCAGCAGCCAGCCGATGCGGCAAGGGCCGTCATCAAATCCGTCGAACACGAAATTGCCCAGGCTGTAGACGATCAGATGGCCGCGATAGTATTCGGCCCCCTGGGTGATATGCGGATGGCCGCCGACCACCGCGTCGGCTCCGGCGTCGATCATGGCCCGCGAAAACTGCCGCTGCCGGTCGTTCGGCTCGGGCTCTTCTTCATAGCCCCAGTGCATCAACGGAATCACCAGGTCGGCATTGTATTGGGTGCGGGCCAGCTTGATGTCGGCCACGACCTGTTCATCGACGCTCCAGGCCACGCCGGCTCGCGTCGGGCCGGCCTCGAACGAGCGGGGCTTGAACTCGTTGTAGCCGAGGATGGCGATTCGAATGCCGTGCGGCTCGATGACCAGCGGTCGATGGGCGTCGGCCAGGTTTCGCCCGCCGCCAAAATATCGGAGCCTGGCCTTCTCCAACAGCTCGCACTGTTCCACCAGTGCCTCGGGCCCAAAATCGCCCGAATGGTTGTTGGCCACCGAAACGGCATCGAAATAGCGCAGCAAGAGCGGTATGGTGAGCCGTGGGTCGGCCCGAAAGTTATACGGCTTTTCCACCCGCTGGCCGCCGCTAGCGATGACGCATTCCAGATTGCCGATCGTAAAGTCGGCATCGGTCAACGTCTGGACGAAATCGGCAAACGGATCGACCCCCTTGGCCACCTCCTTGCCCGGCGTGTCGTCGAGCATGATGTCGCCGGCAAAGACCAGCCGCGCCGTGGGCGCAGCCGTTTCCTGTTCGCCGGCGTGCAAAGGCACCGCCAGCGCGACGAGTCCGACCAAGCAGCGCAAAAGTGTCTTCATCACCGGGGGCAATCGTTATCGCGAAAAAACGTTTTCGTACTCAAAACCAGAACCCAGTGTCCTTCAATCCGCGCGTCATTTCCAGGCCTTGCCGGGCCTTTTCTCGAATGCTCGCCGCAACGCCCGAGTAGCCATTCGCTTGCGAACCTGCCGCGGCTGCACAACAATGGACCCACCCATTGGTCAAGCAACGCTAACCACCCGGTGCGGCTCCATGCTCGCCAAGCTTCGCACGTTTTCGCTCTTGGGCATCGAGGCCTTGCCGGTCGAAGTCGAAGTCGACGTGTCGCCCGGGGCACTGCCCAAGACGGTGCTGGTGGGCCTGCCGGAAGCGGCCGTCAAGGAGAGCACGCATCGCGTCGAGCGGGCGATCGTCAATTCCGGCTACCTGCGGCCCGATGACCGGATCGTGATCAACCTGGCCCCGGCCGAACTGCCGAAGCAGGCGGCCTCGTTTGATCTGCCGATCACGCTGGGGATTTTGGCCGGCAGCGGCCAGATTGCCTCGGAGCTTTTCGAGCGCTACGCCGTCGTGGGCGAACTGGCGCTGGACGGCTCGACGCGGCCGACGCGCGGTGCGCTGTCGATCGCGATTGCGGCCGCCAAGCAGCAAGGACTCGTCGGGTTGGTCGTCCCGTCGTCCAGCGCGGCCGAAGCGGCGGTCGTCGAGGGCTTGGAGGTGATCGCCGTTTCGAGCCTGGCCCAGGCGGTGGCTTTTTTCACCGGCGCCATCGAGATCGATCCGACGCCGGCGCGGCTCAATCAGTGGTTCGCGGAGTATTCGACCTACGATGTCGATTTTTCCGACGTGCGGGGCCAGGAGATGGCCAAGCGCGCGATCACGATCGCCGCGGCCGGCAACCACAACATCCTCATGCTGGGCCCGCCCGGCTCGGGCAAAACCATGTTGGCCAAGCGAATGCCCAGCATCATGCCGCAGTTGTCCGCCAGCGAGTCGATCGAAACCACTCGCATCTACAGCGCCATGGGCCTGCTCAAACCGGGTCAGCCGCTGCTGGCCACGCGACCCTACCGGGCGCCCCACCATACGATCAGCGACGCGGGACTGGTCGGCGGAGGCTCGATCCCGGCGCCGGGCGAGATCAGCCTTTCGCACAACGGCGTGCTGTTCTTGGACGAGCTGCCCGAGTTCAATCGGCGAACGCTCGAAGTCTTGCGTCAGCCGTTGGAAGACGGAACCGTGACCATCTCGCGGGCTTTGTCGAGCACGACGTTTCCGGCCAGCTTCATGTTGATCGCCGCGCTGAATCCGTGCCCGTGCGGCTATCGCAACGATCCGCGGCGCGACTGTCATTGCACGGTGCCGCAGATCGAGCGGTACATGTCGAAAATCAGCGGCCCGTTGCTGGACCGCATCGACATCCACATCGAAGTGCCGGCGGTGCCATTTCGCGAATTGTCGGCCACCACGCCCGGCACCTCCAGCGCCGAAATGCGCACCAGCGTGGTCGCGGCCCGCGAGATCGAGCGCCGGCGTTTCGCCGGATCGCCGACCCGGCAGAACGGACAGATGACGCATCGACAGATCCGCGCGTTTTGTCCCTTGGACGAAGCCGGTACGAATCTGCTGCGGGCCACGATGAACGAGTTGGGGCTTTCGGCCCGAGCACACGACAAGATTCTGCGGCTGGCCCGCACGATCGCCGATTTGGATGCCAGCGAATCGATCACGCCGATGCACGTCAGCGAGGCCATCAACTATCGCATGCTCGACCGCAATTTGTGGACGTAGGCGCCCAAGGGGCCGCCGTGCGACCGCCCAATAGCCGACGGTGCTGATCGCGGCGTTCATGCGCCAATTCCGACTAAAATACCAGGAATGCACCTGGTCTCAGCACGCTCTACACCGCCGGATCGTCGCGATGCCCGACAAGGTTTCGCGCACCTTGTTTCGGCACGTTGAGTTGTTTTACAATGAGGCATAGAAAAACCAGGACGCATCTTCATCCTCGGCCGCCGCGGCTCGGTGGAGCGTCAATCACGACTTTATGAACCCGCGCCCACATGCCCTCGGGCTTTGCGGGATGAAAACCCCGAGGTAGTCCACGCGTGTCGAATTCATCGCCTGAAACTCCATCGATGTCCCACCGGCTCATCTTGCTTGCCATCGCCTGCACGCTGACATGCCTCGTCGCGCCGGCCGCGGCCGAAGACCTGGGCCTGCTCGTGCCGGCGGGGTTCGAGGTCTCACTGTACGCCGACGACGCGCTGGCCCACGATATTTTTTCGATGACCATTGATGCTCGCGGCCGCGTGGTTGTGGCCGGAGCAGGATACGTCAAGATTCTGCACGACACCGACGGCGACGGCCGGGCCGATCAGGCGACGCTTTTCTCATCCCTGCCCGCCAGCGGCGCGCACGGCATGTTCTTTGACGGGCCGGATCTGATCTGCACCGGCGATAACGCGGTGATGCGCCAGCGCGACGTCGATGGCGACGGACGCGCCGACGGCGATCCGGAAATCTGGACCACGCTTAAACATTCCGAACACGGGGCCAACGGCCTGGTGCGCGGTCCCGACGGGTGCTATTACCTGGCCTGCGGCAACGATGCCGGCGTCTCGGAGAAACAAATCACTACGGCCACGTCGCCGGTCCGGCACCCGTGCTCGGGCGCCTTCGTGCGGTTCTCGGCCGAGGGCAAACCGCTGGACGTTTATGCCCACGGGTTTCGCAATCCTTACGATCTCGATTTCGACGCTGCCGGCCACTTGCTCACCGTCGATTCCGACGGCGAGCGCGATCATCACTTGCCTTGGTATGCGCCGACTCGGCTTTTTGACATCGCACAGGGCATGGAGCACGGCTGGCTTCTGCAAGGGTGGATGCGCGGATGGAACCGGCCGTCGTCGTTTTTCGATAATGTCGAGCGGATGGTGGAGATCGGCCGTGGCTCGCCCACCGGCGTGGTGGCGTATCGCCATCGAAGTTTTCCGGTCCATTATCGCGGGGGAGTGTTTTCGGCCTGCTGGACGCTGGGACGAGTCTATTACTTTCCGCTGGAAGCGTCCGACGCGACCTGCAAGAGCCGGCTGGAAATCTTCATGCAAACCACCGGTGATGTCGGATTTGCGCCGGTCGACCTGGCCGTCGGCCCGCAAGGAGACCTGTTCGTGGCCATCGGCGGCCGGCACACTCGCGGCGGCGTCTTTCGCGTGCGCTACAATAGTCCGGCTCCCGAGGCGGCAAACGTCGCGCCTCTCGAACAAGTACTCGAGGCCGATCAACCCTTGAGCAGTTGGTCGCGCGCCGTTTGGGTTCCGATAGCCAAAACATTGGGCAAGCCCGCCCTCGAACGGGCCGTTGAAAACGAGTCGCTGGGCGTTGCCAGCCGCGTGCGCGCGGTGGAAGTCCTGGTTGATCTGTTTGGCGGATTCGATCCTGCCCGGGCCGAACGCTCGGCGCGCTCGGCCCCGCCGAAAGTCAGGGCCCGAGTCGCATGGGGCCTTGCCCATGGACTTTTCTCGCCGACGGCGGAACCAATCCTGACGCGATACACTGCCGATGCCGAACCGAGCGTCGAGCGCGCAGCCTGGGAAGCGCTGGCCGCGATCGGCCAGATCGATCCCGAGTTGCCCGCTCAGCCCGATTGGTCGCGGGCGCTAACAAGCGAGAACCGCCGAGTTCGCGCTGCCGCGATCATCGTCGCGCGCGCCGGAGGACAAGCCAGCTATCGCAAGTTCTTGTCCACGATCCGCAGCGGCGCACCGACGTCGGCCCTGCGCCTTGCGGACATCTGGATCCGGCAGCCCGATCTTGCGGCCGACGCCCAGCGGCCTGCGTTCAATCCCGATGACTTTCGGACCTGCCTTGAGGTATTCGGCAGTGCGAGTTCGAACTCCGAACTGCCACTCGAAGCCGTGCGGCTGCTGCAAATCGGGCTGGGCGATCTGCACGTTGCGCCAGGCCTTGCCGAAGTTTACAGCGGTTATGCCGGCAATGCCGTGGCGCAGCTCGATCGTTCGCAGCGCGAGACGATCGTCGGACAACTCGCGCCGGCATTTCCCACGCCGGACGCTGAACTGAATCGCGAATTGGCCCGCCTGCTGGGCATGTTGGGCGCCGAGTCCGAAGGCCTGCTGCCGGCCATTGCCCGCCAATGGACGCAAGACAGTACGGTCGACAACGACTTTCATTATTTGATCGTGGCGTCGCGACTTGGCGGCCGCCGCGCTGCCGAGGTAACCGCGGCCACCGCGCAATGCTTGCTGCGTCTGCACGGGAAGCTCGAGGCGCTTGGCCAGTTTCCGAGTCGCAACTGGCCGTTTCGCGCCAGTGAGGTTTTCGAAGAACTTTGCCGCCGCGATTCAGCTTTGGCCGACGCCCTGGTGGCCAGCGGCGAGTTCGGCCATATCGAACATGCTCTGTTCGTGCCTCTGTTGCCCCCGGCGGCCCAGCAGTCCGCCACGCGAAAACTTTGGGCCGCCACGGCTGGCCAGGGACAGGAACCCACGAGTGAATCGATCGCCCTGGTTGGCCGGCTGCCCAAGGACGAGGCCCTGGGGCTGCTGGAACCTCAGTGGAAACACGTGGGACTGCACGACGCGATCGTCACGGCGCTGGCTCGCCATCCGCGCGGCGAAGACCGGTCGAAATTCGTCGAAGCCCTGGCGTCTCCCCAGCCGGCGGTCGTGGAAAAGGCGGCACGGGCGCTGGTGAACTTGGGCATGGACTGCACTTCCGCCGAGATAGCCTCGGCACTGCGGGCCTTCAAGCAGGCCTGTGCCCTACCAAACGCGACTGAGCCGCGGCGCTCGCTATTGCGGCTGCTTGATTATTGGACCGAGGGAAACGCCGATATCGACGACGATCCGGATCCGGCCAAGGCCTATGTCGGCTGGTTCACGATGTTCGCTCAATACTATCCCACCGAGGCCGCTCGATTGCGGGCCAGCTCGGGCGCGGATGCTCAAAGCTGGCGGCGGCGGCTGGCACAAATCGATTGGCCGGCAGGCGACGTGCCCCGCGGCCGAAGCGTGTTCGAACGGCGCACTTGCCACCGCTGTCACGAAGTCAGCGGACACCTGGGACCCGACCTGAAAGGGGCCGTGTCGCGAATGTCGCGAGACGATCTCTTTACGGCCATTTTCGATCCCCATTTGGAAGTATCGCCGACTTATCAAACCACGTCGCTCGCTACCCGGTCCGGTCAGGTGTATCATGGGCTGATCGTGTACGAGTCACCCGAGGGGGTTTTGTTGCAAACCGGGCCCGACACCACGGTGCGTATTACGGATATCGAACCGGCGTCGATGCGAAAGAGTGCCCAGTCATTGATGCCGACCGGATTGTTGGATACGCTTTCTGATCAGGATTTGTGCGATTTGTACGCGTATTTGAAAACCCTGGGCGCGAAGTGACCGTGGCTTTCTGGGCCAATCGGCAAAGGCGGCAAGTCCGCAGTTGTCCGACGAGAACTTCCATTGCCAAACAAGCGGCCTCCGCCGCCGGCCGCGCTTCGTGCCTTGAAACGCAAAGGACTTGAATCATGCCAGTAGCATCGGCCCGTCATATTCTTGTCGATACGAAAGAGACCTGCGAAGATCTGAAGACGCAGCTTGCCGCCGGGGCCAATTTCGCGGCGCTGGCCGGAAGCTTCTCGCGCTGCCCGTCGGGACGCGAAGGCGGAGCGCTGGGCGAGTTCGAGCCCGGACAGATGGTGCCCGAATTCGATCGCGTGGTGTTCAGCGCGCCAGTGGGCGTCGTGCAAGGACCAGTCAAGACGCAGTTCGGTTGGCACCTGGTCGAAGTCACCAGCCGAACCGCCTAGCCTGGCATCGGATTTTTCCATCGCCCGGTGTCCGTACCATCGGGAATGTTTGCAACGCAAGGATGAAAAATGATGTCGCGCGACTCGTCAAAGACTCCTTCGCCGCAGCCGGACAGTGGCAAGAGCGCGCGTCCCTGGATTCCGATCGGAATCGTCGCGGTCGAAGCGGTGACCCTCGGCGTGGCACAGTACGTCGAGTCGTCCGAAAGCCTGCCCCCGGCGGAATCCTTTTTGATCAAGTTGTCCTCGATGCTGCTTGCGACGATCCTGTTCTTCTTGTGGTTCGTGTTTTTGGGTCCCGCCTCGCGGACGCTGCGCCGCAGGGTGGGCGTTGTCGGGCTGGTGCTTGTGGCGATCCTGGCTGGGACTTTGGACATCGAACGCGTCAGCGGCGACATTCATATCAAGTTCCGATTTCGCTGGATGCCTCGCGCCGACCAGACGCTCCCGCCAGCCTCGGACCAGGCTGCGGCCGATGCGAACGTCGATCTGAGCCAGACGACGCCGAACGACTACCCTGAGTTTCTGGGGCCCGGTCGAATTGCAACCCTCGAAAACATCCACTTGGCGCGCGACTGGACGGCTCAGCCACCGAAACTCTTGTGGCGACAACCGATCGGCGCTGGCTGGTCCAGCTTCGCGGTCGTGGGCCATTATGCCGTAACGCAAGAGCAGCGCGGCGAAGAAGAATTGGTCACGTGCTATGACATCGAAACCGGGAAACTTCAATGGGCCCACGCGACTCCCAATCGGTTCCAGGATTTCGTGGCTGGGATTGGACCACGCGCCACGCCGACGGTCCATGACGGCAAGGTATATGCGCTGGGGGCGCTGGGCGAGTTGGTTTGTCTGGAGGGCGCCACCGGCAAGTTGCTTTGGCGTCATGACGTCATCACCGAAAACTCCGCCAATCCTCCCCAGTGGGGAAAAAGCTGCTCGCCACTCGTTTTTGAAAACAAGGTGATCGTCAGCGCCGGCGGCGCCGACGGCAAATCGTTGGTGGCCTATGACGTCCAGTCGGGCGAGCCAATCTGGAGCGCCGGCGACGATGCGTCTTCGTACAGCTCGCCCACGCTGCTAACGCTATGCGGCCAGCCGCAGATCGTGATCGTCAACCAAAAACTCGTGACCGCGCACGATCCGGCCGACGGACACATCTTCTGGCAGCGAGATTGGCCCGATCAAACCGTCGGCTCTCCCAATGTCTCGCAGCCGACCGCGGTGGGCGATGACCGCGTCATGGTCACGAAAGGTTACGGAGTCGGCAGTGCGCTGTGGCAGATCAAACGCGAAGGCGATATCTGGTCCGTGGAACTGATCTGGAGAAACAACTCTCTCAAGACGAAATTCACCAACCCGGTGATCCGCGACGGATATGCCTACGGCCTGGATGAGGGCGTGCTGTCGTGCATCGAAATCGCCACGGGAGCCCGCAAGTGGAAGAGGGGAAAATATGACCATGGGCAAGTGCTGCTTATCGACGACTTGCTGCTGGTGCAATCGGAAGCCGGCGACGTGGCGCTCGTCGAGGCGACGCCCGAGGCCTTTCGCGAGTTGACGCGGTTTTCGGCGGTCACGGGCCAGAGCTGGAATTATCCGGCGCTCAGCGGCCGAAAGCTGTTGGTGCGCACCGAGCAAGAAGCCGCTTGCTATGAGCTTCCGGTCGTTTTGCCCTGAGGCCTGGCGGCCACGGCGCCGCGCGCCTTGACCGGCTGCTCGAGCAGCCAGTCTTCCAGGACAATGTGCTCCACCATCGGAGCACGCAATAGCGCGGTGCGGGAAGGAAGCAGGGCCGTCAACCAAGGCCGCCGCGCGACGCTCGCCATCGCGCGCAATCCGAGGCGATTGAGCGAGTTGCCGCTCAATTGTGCCTGCACGTTATCGCGCAGACGATTGTACGTGGCCGGAATCAGATTGGGCGACGGCCCAACGTGGATCACGGTTTCGATGCCGGTGGCCAGCGTCTCATAGACCGCGTCCCACAGCCGCTGCGGATGGTCGATCCATTGGTTGAGAATCTCGCGGCTGTTGTAGTCGTTGTAGCTCGTTTTTCCCGTCACCAGCGAGAACACGGGCGGATTGGGTTTGGTAAACCCGCCGCGCATCGTATGCGCCAAAACGCCCACGCGGTTGGGGATGTTTCTCTGCCAAACCAGCGGCGTGTGAACCGGCGGCCAGGGGTCCCTGTTTTTGCGAAGATAGACGCGGGCCGGAAACACTTTGTGCATGAGCTCCGCGAAACGATCGATCGTTCCGTTCTGTCCCAACAACAATACGGTGTTCGGGGCCAGGTAAGCCGAAATGGCGATCACGCCTTGTCCCTCGGCGGTGATTTTCAGACACAGCCGCTTGGCTTCCTCGAAGTCGAGCAACGGGCCGCGCGAGAAGAGCACCCCCATCGTCACGTTCTGGGCCAGCGCCACGCAGTCGGCCGCCACCGACAACGGCAGCCGCAGCGCTTCTTGCATTTCGAACACGCCGGCGGCTATCACCGCCGTCAATTCGCCCAAACTATATCCGAAGATCATCCGCGCTCGATTCAAGCGGATATCGAAGAACTCTTCCAACAATCGAATCTGCGCCAATTCCACCCCCACGATCAGCGCCAGCGCTTCGTGGTACGTCTCCAGCTTCGTCTCTTCGTTGCGACGCACGCGGTCGACCAGGTCGACTTTTTGATGGACCACGTCGGCGCAAACTTCCCCGGCGTCGATAAGATACTGTTCGACCACGCGACCATAAGCCGGGTGGGCAAGCAGTTCGTTGGTGCGGCCGAGGTTGGTCGTGTTATATCCGCGGAACGCGAAGGCAGTGTAGCCAAGCCGCTCCAGAGGATTGCTCGCCATCGACGGGTCTAACCTGAGAGGTTAGTAAAAGGGAGGGGAAAAACAGACCACCTCAATCATACGTCGGCATCCGCCGTAAGGTTTACCACCTTTTTTGAACCTATTTAACTTGCGCCGTCCACCTTGCTCGCCACCCGAGCGGCAGCTAAAACGAACGGTGCGGCTGGCTTGTTGCAAGTGCCCGCGCCATAGTGGTTTTCATGTCTCAAAAGCCCTCATCGGAACTCGCCGGCTTAACGGCCGTTGTCACGGGATCGTCCAGCGGCATCGGCCGCTCGATCGCGCTTGAGCTCGCCGCGGCCGGCGCCCATTGCCTGATTCACGCCCGTCGCAGCCGCCCCGAGGCCGAAGCCGTCGCCGATCGCGTCCGCGCCTGCGCGGTCGACGCGCATGTCGTTCTGTGCGATCTGGCCGATCCCGCCACCCATCAGGAACTTGTCGAACGTGCTTGGCAATGGCGTGGGCAGGTCGATGTGTGGGTCAACAATGCCGGGGCCGACGTGCTGACCGGCCCGGCCGCCGAATGGAACTTCGCGCGGAAACTCGAAGAGCTCTACCGCGTCGACGTCTGCGCGACGATCAACTTGTCGCGCGCGGCCGGGGCCAGGATGAAGGCCCACGGTTCGGGCGTCATTGTGAATGTCGGTTGGGACCGCGCCGAATCGGGCATGGCGGGCGAAAGCGGCGAGTTGTTCGCCGCCAGCAAAGGGGCCGTGATGGCTTTTTCCAAGAGCCTGGCCCGCTCGCTGGCCCCACAAGTGCGCGTCAACTGCGTGGCCCCCGGCTGGATCAAAACCCGCTGGGGTGAGAATGCGTCGCAATACTGGCAAGACCGCGCCAAGGACGAATCGCTGCTGGCCCGCTGGGGAACACCCGAGGACGTGGCCGGCGTGGTCCGCTTTCTGGCCTCGCCGGGCGCGTCGTTCGTAACGGGCCAAGTGATCCCCATCAACGGCGGGATGAAACCGTCGTAACGCGATTCCGTTGGCATGCGCGAACACATTCATTTTATCACTGGACGACTGGCCGAATTCTCGCTGCGGCAAGTATTGGCCGACCTGGCACCGCGCGTGGGCTTCGACTATTCAGTCGACGTGCTGGGAATTACCGTGGCCGCGTTGATGACGACCGAATGGGTGGCGCGGCGGATTCAGATTCCGCCGGGCACGTCGCGCGTGTTGTTGCCCGGCTATTGCCAGGGCGATTTAACCGCCGTGCAACGGGCCGTCGGCCTTCCGGTCGAACTTGGCCCGCGCGATCTAAGACGCCTGCCTGAATTCTTCGGGCATCGGCCGGCTGTCACCGATTATGGGGACTACGACGTCGACATCCTGGCGGAGATCAACCACGCGCCCCGATGGGCGCTGCGTGACCTGCTCGCGGAAGCCGAGAAACTACGCACCGACGGCGCGGACATGATCGACGTCGGTTGTGACCCCGGCGAGCCGTGGCCGGGGGTCGCCGAAGCGGTCGCCGCACTGGTCCAGGCCGGGCATCGCGTGTCGATCGACAGCATGAACGCAGGCGAAGTCGAACTGGCCGTCCGGGCCGGCGCCCAACTCGTGCTGTCGGTCAACAGCGCTAACCGCCGCGCGGCGGTCGATTGGGGCTGCGAAGTCGTGGTCGTTCCCGACGACCCGGCCACGCTTTCTGGGCTCGAAGAGACGGTCGATTTTCTGGCCGAGCATCGCGTGCCGCTGCGGATCGATCCAATCCTGGAGCCGATCGGATTTGGGTTTGCCGCCAGTCTGGGGCGATACTTGGAAATTCGCCGGCGCTTTCCTGACGCTGAGATGATGATGGGCATCGGCAATCTGACCGAATTGACCGACGCCGATTCGGCGCCGATCAATGTCTTGCTGCTGGGATTCTGCCAGGAGTTGGGCATCCGTAGCGTGCTGACGACGCAAGTGATTTCCTGGGCCCGCACCAGCGTGCGCGAGTGCGATCTGGCTCGCCGGCTGGTTTACTATGCCGAACGGCACCGCACGCTGCCGAAACGGCTCGAACCGGGGCTCGTGATGTTGCGCGATTGCGAGGTATTGCGCCACGGCCTGGAGACATTCCAACGGCTCGCCCAGCAGATCAAGGACCACAATTACCGACTCTATGCCGAAGACGATCAGTTGCACGCCATCACCGCCGGTCAACATCAGACGGACTCCGATCCGTTCGCTCTGTTCGCCAGGCTTCAAACCCAGGCGCCGCGCCCGATCGACCCAGGCCATGCCTTTTATCTGGGATATGAACTGGCCAAGGCTTTCACGGCGTTGACCTTGGGGAAGGAATATCGGCAGGATGAAGCGCTCGATTGGGGGTTTTTGACACGGGCAGAACGGCATGTGCGGCTCGACCGGTCTGGCGCCGGCAGCAGCCAACCATTGGACGAAGATCCCGATTCGACCGAAATTTGAGGCGATCCACTCCGAAAGGCCTCGACACCGTGAACGTCAATACGCGTATGCCCCCTGCGACCGACTCGGGCTGCCTGGTTGAGCCTTGGAGCGCCGAGGCCAACCTGGAAGACGCCTTTGCGCGCCTCGCTCGATTGCCGCATTGCCTATTTCTGGATAGTGCTCGCCGCGATCCCGTGCTTGGCCGCTACTCGTTTCTGGCCGCCGATCCGTTCAATTATTTCGAATTCGCGGCCGGCGGAACCGACGCCCTGGCCGAATTGCAGCGTCGGCTCGGGGCGTGGTCGTCGCCGACCATCGATGCTCTGCCGCCCTTTCAGGGAGGAGCCGCGGGGCTATTCGGATACGACCTGGGGCGCTCGTTGGAGCGGTTGCCCCAGCCGCGGATCGACGAATTCAAAACGCCCGCGTTGGCCATCGGGTTCTACGACGTCGTTTTGGCAGTGGATCATCTCCAGCAGCAGGCCTGGATCATTTCGCAAGGCTTTCCGGCAACCGATCCAGCGGCCCGGCGGCGGCGCGCTGCCGAGCGGTTGGAACAATTTCGCGGATGGCTGAGCGAAGCGGCGCCCCGACGATCTTCGCCGGTGCCCAGCGCGCATGCAAATCTATCGCTCGCTCAACTGGCCCCGCAATATTCCGTGCCCGGCCCGCCCGGATTGACCAGCAATTTCTCCGCCGAGCAGTATCTATCGGCAATTCGTCGCGCGATCGAATACATCCATGCCGGCGACGTGTTTCAGGTCAATATTGCCCAGCGCCTGCTGTATCCGGCGCTGAACGATGCCGTGCAACTTTACTTGCGTTTGCGGCGCTGCAACCCGGCGACGTTTGCCGCGTATTTTGATCTGGGGGACACACAAATCGTCAGCGCGTCGCCCGAGCGTTTTCTTCGCGTGCGTGACGCGCAGGTGGAAGCGCGCCCGATCAAGGGCACTCGCCAGCGCACGGCGCGGCCCGAGGCCGATCTGTTCGCCGGCGATGAATTGTTGCAGAACGAAAAAGATCGGGCTGAAAACGTGATGATCGTCGATCTGCTGCGCAACGATCTGGCCCGCGTCTGCCGGCCCGAGAGCGTGCGCGTCACGCAACTTTGCCGACTCGAGAGTTACGAATACGTGCAACACCTGGTTTCGGCGGTTTGCGGAACGTTGGCCGAAGGCTGCGGGGCGCTCGATTTGCTTCGCGCGTCGTTTCCCGGCGGATCGATCACGGGGGCTCCCAAGGTGCGGGCCATGGAAATCATCGCCGAACTGGAACCGACCGCCCGCGGGGCCTATTGCGGTGCCTTGGGCTATCTCGGATTTGACGGCACGCTGGACACGAACCTGTTGATTCGCACGATCACCGCCAGCCGCGGGTGGTGGCAGGCTCCGGTGGGAGGTGGTATCGTGGCGCAGTCGGTGCCCGCGCGCGAGTACGAAGAAACCTGGCACAAAGCCACTGGGCTGATCCGTGCATTTGGCTAGTTCCGCGACCATGATCCTGCTGGTGGACAACTACGACAGTTTCGTCTTCAATCTGGCTCGCTATTTTCAGCGACTGGGCCAGGCGACACTGGTGGTGCGCAACGACGCGATCGGAGCCCGCGAAATCGAGGCGCTACGGCCAGCCGCGGTGGTTCTTTCGCCCGGCCCCTGCACGCCCAGCGAGGCGGGCTGTTCGCTGGACGTCGTGCGTCGCCTGGCGACTCAACTGCCGATCCTGGGCATTTGCCTGGGACATCAAGCGATCGGCGCCGCATTCGGCGGCCAGGTCGTACGCGCCGCCGAGCCGGTGCACGGTAGAACCTCGACGATTTTTCATCATGGGAAAAACATTTTCGCCGGTCTGCCCAATCCGCTGGAGGCTTGCCGATATCACTCGTTGATCGTCGATCGCGAAACGCTTCCCGAGGAGCTTGAAGTCGCAGCCTGGACGGCCGATGGCACGATCATGGCGCTTGTGCATCGAGAACTGCCGGTGGTTGGGCTGCAGTTCCATCCCGAATCGATTTTGACCGAGCTGGGTTTTCCGCTCTTGGCCGGCTTTTTGCGGCTCTCCGGAATCGCCGTGCCGGCCGCCGTGCCGGACATCGTGAGCGAGCGGGCCGAACCGCCGCCCTCGACCGCGCCCCTGCCGAACGTGCCGGTGACGTTTTAGCTTAGGAGTCCGCGACCGTTGATCCTGGAAGGCATCGTTACGACGCTCAACGCCGATGGCACGGTGAATATTTCGCCGATGGGACCGCAGGTCGATGAACCGATCCGCCGCCTGGTGCTCAAGCCGTATCGAACCTCCACGACCTACGAGAATTTGAAGCGCACGAGCCAGGCGATCTTTCACGTCACTGACGATGTGGACATGATAGCCCGGGCGGCGGTCGGGGTGCCCGATCCGCTGCCTGCGTTGGAGCCGGCCCGAGCCGTGGCGGGCAAGATTCTGAGCGGCGCTTGCCGTTGGTATGCGCTGCAAGTTCAATCGCTCGATGATCGCCAGGAGCGAACGGAGATCATTTGCGACGTGGTCGATCACGGGCGGCTGCGCGATTTCTTCGGTTTCAATCGGGGCAAACACGCGGTGCTCGAAGCGGCCATTTTGGCCACTCGCGTCGAATTCCTGCCGCCCGAGGAAATCCTGTCACAATTCGAAACCTTGCGCGTCTTGGTGCAGAAAACCGGCGGCCCTGCGGAGCATCGGGCGTTTCAGTTTCTCAGCGATTATGTGCAAGCCCGCTGCGCTGCCAAACAGGCTTGACCGCTTGCCATGCTAGATTCCGTCGTCGAGATCGTCGCTCCCAGCCGGCTGCACTTCGGCATGTTTTCGTTCGGGCAGCCCGGCACGCGCCAATTTGGCGGCGTTGGGGCGATGGTCCAACAGCCTGGCCTGCGCTTGCGGATCACGAGAAGCGATCATTTCGAGGCGCACGGCCCGCTCAGCCAGCGCGTCGTCGCCATTGCGGATCGGGTCGCTCGCGCGCTGGAACTTGTCGACCCGAGAGCGTGCCGCATCGAAGTCATCGCGGCTCCGCCGGAACACGTTGGACTGGGCACCGGCACACAATTGGCCCTTTCGGTGGCGGCCGGCCTGAACGCGCTGCGAGACGGCGCGCCGTTGGAACCCGAGGCGCTGGCCGCCCTGTCGGGTCGAGCCGAACGCTCGGCCATCGGCACCTACGGCTTTATACAGGGCGGAGTGATCGTCGAGCCCGGCAAACTGTCGGACGAGCGGTTGTCGCCGCTGCAAGCGCGCGTCGAGTTGCCCAGCGCGTGGCGGTTCGTGTTGATTTGTCCGCACGGCACGCGAGGTTTATCGGGCGAGGCCGAACAGCGCGCTTTCCGCGAGCTACCGCCAGTGCCGCGCGCGACGACAGACCGGCTATTGGACGAAGTTTCGCGCGCGTTGCTGCCCGCGGCCAGGGCAGGGGATTTCGAAGCGTTTAGCGAAAGCCTCTTCCGCTTTGGCTACGAAGCCGGCCAGTGCTTCGCGGCCCGGCAGGCCGGCGCGTTTGCCAACTCGCGGCTCGCCCAGTGGGTCCGCGCGATTCACCAATTGGGCGTGCGTGGCGTGGGACAAAGTTCCTGGGGACCGACGCTCTTTGCCCTGGTCCCTTCGACGGCGGCGGCCGGAGATTTCATTGAACGCTTTGGCGAGCAACTCGACAGCCAAGACTCGATCCTCGTGGCCGAGCCCAACAACTCCGGCGCCCAAATCACGCGGCATGTGCAGCCATGAAGGAATCGGCCGGCACGCTCCTGTATCGACACCAGGCCGGCTGGATCGAGGTGTTGATCGTGCATCCCTCGGGCAATTTCAATCGCGACGCCCCCTGGAGCATTCCCAAGGGACTGCCGGAGAAAGGTGAATCGCTGGAAGAAGCTGCCCGCCGCGAAACGCTGGAAGAGACCGGCATTACCGCCGGCCCATTGGAACCGCTCGGTTCGATTGAATATACGAAAAGCCGCAAGCGCATCCACGCCTTTGCCGGCGTGTGCGCGTGCGACGCGCCAAGCTGTGCCTCGTGGGAAGTCGACCGCGCCGAGTTCGTCCCGCTCGAACAGGCCCGCGAACTTTTGCACCCCGAACAGCAGCCTTTTGTCGATCGGCTCGCAGCACTGCTAGAGTCGCGCTAGGCGAAGCCTCCGCAAATCGTCTCGGGCGACCTTGAACGTCGCGTCATTTTTTCTTTTCGTCTCCCAGGCGGCGGACTTTGATCTCGCGCAGGGCCGCGGTGGTGGCGAAACATGAGATGCCCAGCGGGCGCGAAAGTTCGACTTCGGGGCGAATCGAGATCCGCCGGTCCTTGGTGGGCAGGTTGACCATTTGTTGTTTGTCGAGCCAGGCTTGGATTCTGTCTTGGCTCACGCTCACGCGCACCGCGTACCAGCGGCCGCTGACGAATTCCATGTATTTCGTGGTTTCATTTTCCGAAGCGTCGCTGCCATCGATGCTCGAAAGCCCCACGACGCCGCCGCCCCAGCCGCCGACGATAAAGCTGCACGGCGACGTGCCAACCGGGAAGGTCAGGCCGCAAAAAAAATCGCTGCCGTCGACGCGCATCGCCTCGAGTGAAATCTCATAATCCATTTTCGGGAAATCTTCGGTCCATGTGATGCCGGTCATGGGTGCTCCGGCCGCCATGACGATGCGCCCCTCCTTGACCTCCACGTCGGCCTCGCCGCCGAATTGCGTCTTCTTCCAACCGTTGAGCGTCTTGCCGTCGAACAAACTTTTGGCCGACGATGCCTTGGCCGGCGGTTCGGCCCGGGCAGCATCCAGGGCCCCCAGCATGGCCAGCAGCCCCGCACAAAGCAGTCCAACGCTCGGCCTCGCCGGTCGAGAATATTTGCTGCTGGGTGCGGAAATCTTCGGCAGGGAAGCTTGGGGTTGGGACATGGTTTTACCTTTTGGACGGGAGTAACCTAGGTTTACGCGTCCCAGGAGGGCGAACGACGACCTGCAGGGCGCGTTATTGCGTTCAAAATACTCCGCAAGCCGAAGCGCCGCAAGGAATTTCCGCACAACTGGCCCCAACCCCTTGGTATGGGGCGCCGCTGAATTAAAATAGATACTCTCTCGAAAACGTCCCGCCCTAACGCGAAACCATCGGAAGCACACCAAGGAATTACCTCATGCGCAACGATCTGGCTCAAATCCTGAAAATCGTCGCTCTGGCCGCGGCCTGCCTGCCGCTTGGCCTGCAGTCGGCCGAGGCCGTGATGTTTCCCGACAAGAACCTGGAGGCGGCGCTGCGGGCCCTGGTCTTCGAAAAACGGGACAAGCCTGACGAGTTGACCGACGACGATCTGCGCAAGATTTCGACGCTCGAGGCCAAGGGGCGCAAGATTCAGAATCTCTCCGGCTTGGAAAAGTGCACCAACCTGCTGCTGCTCGACCTGTCGAACAACGAAATCAACGATCTGGCGCCGATCCGCGGCCTAACCAGCTTGCAATCGTTGAGCCTGCCGCAAAACAAGATCGCGGACATCACGCCGCTGATGGACTTGAACAAGCTGCAGTATCTGAACCTCTCCAACAATCAGATCCGGGCATTGCAACCGCTCAGCGCCATGACGAAGCTGTCGGCCTTGTACCTGGCCGAGAACCAGATTGTCGAACTGGCTCCGCTGGCCGGTCTGGCTGGGCTGTCGTCGCTCGATCTGGCGAAAAACAAGATTGTCGAGCTCAAACCGCTGGGCGGGATCGCCCGCTTTTCGGTATTAAAGCTGAGCGACAACGCGATCGAAGATATCACGCCGGCCACCCAGCACCCGCCGCAAAGCATGTTGTTGATCGAGCGCAATAAAATCAGCGACCTCGCGCCGCTCGTGGCGGCCGCCAAAGCCGATGCCGAGGGCAAGAAGACTTTCGCCCCTTTCCTGCGCCTGTATCTGGCCGGAAACCCACTAACCGACACGGCCAAAAACGAACAAGTAGCGGCCCTAAAGACCTGCGGCGTGCACGTCGAGAATCAATAGCGGGCCGGGCAGCAACCTCGATCAGCCGACTAACGCCCGAATCGGCGTACCCGGACAGACCACCAGCCGGCGTCCCAGCACGTCGTCCAAAGTTTGCTGCTCGGGCACGCCGAGCAGATGATACACCGTGGCGACCAGGTCGACGGGGGCCACGGGGTTCGAGGCCGGAAACGCGGCGTGGCGATCCGACGAGCCATACACCTGCCCGCCCCGGATGCCGCCGCCGGCCAACACCGTGGTGAAGCAGCCGGGCCAGTGGTCGCGGCCGTCGCGTCCCGCGCCGGCATCGCTGTTGCGCTGTCCCACGCGCGGCGTGCGGCCGAACTCGCCGGTCCACACGACCAGCGTCTCGTCCAGCAGTCCACGCTCGTGCAAGTCGTCCAGCAGCGCCGAAAAAGCCTGGTCGGCCGGCGGCATCAGCCGCTCGCGCAAGTCGACGAAATTACGGTTGTGGGTGTCCCAATAAACGCTCACGTTCTTGATGCCGTCGCTGGGCCAAAACACCGTGACCAGTGGGACGCCTCGTTCGATGAGCCGCCGCGCTTGCAGCACCGATTGCCCGTGCGGGTTGAGCCCATAACGCTGGCGTACTTCAGCCGGCTCTTGCGTCAGATCGAACGCGCCGATCCCGGTCGCCGAGTTCAGCAGGTCGAAAGCCCGCTGCACGTGGCGATCCATCGTGGCCAGCGCCGCATCGCTGCCGCGCCAGCGAAGCTGCGCGTTCAAGTCGCGCAACAGGGCCCGCCGGCTGTCGAGCCGCGCGACAGATAGCTCTGGCGGCAAGTGGAAATCGCCCACTCGATACTCGGGCTCGGCCGGATTGGCGTCGATCGACAGAGGATCGAGCGCCGGACCCAACCAGCCGGCCGATTGGCCGTGGCATTGCTCGACAAACCGCGGCACGTCGTTTTTCAGTTTCGGCCGCAACGACACGAACGGCGGCAGCGGCTCGCGCCCGCGACCCAGTCGCGACAGCACCGCGCCGATGTGTGGCCAATCGCCGCGCAATTCGACGCTCTTCGGCGGCGGCTGACCAGTCAGCAGAAAGTGCGTCGAGGTCAGATGGTCCACGTCCGTGTGAGTCATCGACCGGACGATGGCCAATTGGTCGGTCCGCTGGGCCAGTTGCGGAAAGTGTTCGCAGATATGAATGCCGGGCACCTTTGTGGCGATCGGCTTGAACTCGCCGCGGATTTCGGCTGGGGCTCCAGGCTTGAGATCCCAAGTGTCTTGATGCGCCGGCCCGCCCCACATGAAAAGCAGGATGCAACTCTTGGCCCGGCCGAAGCTGGCCGGGCGTTTTGCCACGTCGCGGGGTGTTTCCGCCGCCAGCGCCGCGCGGCCGCGCGCCAGGTCGCCCAATCCCAAGCCGAACAGGCCCAAACTGCCGGCGCGCAAGACCTCGCGCCGCTTGAGCAGGTGTACGGGCCGGATATCGCCGGGATCGGGCATGGCTGGAGGCCGTGAGGAAGTGTCGTTGAGGCGAGTCGATTATAGCTCGAAACTCAGGCCGTGCTACCCGGACCGCCTCGGCGCGCGGGCTCGAACGCGGCCCCGCAGTGGAGTATATTCGTGCTGTGTTGTCGATTTTCTCAGGCACGCCAAGCGCACCATGACCATCGACGTCCACAGCCACACCTGGCGCTATCCCGAGCATTTCAAGGACGATTTCGTAGCCCAGGCCGTGCGGGCCAAAGCCGGCGGCGAGGTGGATCTGGCGGTCCGCTACGAGGACTATCGCCGCGCCGCCCCCGACGATACCCGCACGATCGTCTTTGGTGGCAAGGCCCGGCTGAGCGGACTGTGGGTTGACGACCCATACGTCGCTAACTACGTCGCGGCCCATCCCGATACGTTAATCGGTTTTCTCTCGGTCGATCCGACGCAAGACGGTTGGCAGGGCGAAATGAACGTCGGCCATCAGGAGCTGGGGCTGCGCGGCATCAAGCTGCTGCCGATGTACGCCGGCTTTCGGCCCGACGACGACCTGCTCGATCCGCTGTGGATTTACGCCGCGCGCCACCGGCTGCCGGTGCTCTTGCACACCGGCACCACGTTCGTGTCGCAAGCGCCGCTGGAGTTTACGTTGCCGCGGCATCTCGACCGGGTGGCGGCCCGCTGGCCCGAGGTCAAAATCATCATGGCCCACCTCGGTCATCCCTACGAAGGCGAGTGCGTGGCGGTGATTCGCAAGCATCCCAACGTCTATGCCGACTTGAGCGCGCTGCACTACCGGCCCTTCCAGCTCTTTCATAGCCTGATGCTGGTGCAGGAATATGGCGTGTGGCACAAAGTGCTCTTTGGCAGCGACTATCCCTTCACCACCGTCCAGGCCTCGATCGACGCGCTGCGATCGCTCAATCGCATGGTCGAAGGCACGGCATTGCCACGGCTCGACACGCAGGCCATCGAGGCCCTCATACACCGCGACAGCCTGCGACTCTTGGGGCTCGAGCCCTAATCAGAAACGCGTGCGGCCGTCCTTCTTACTTCGCCGGCTGGTGTTGCCCTTTTATCCGACGTTCCATCACCGCGCGGGGATCGGCTGGAACCATGTGGGGATCGACGTACTGCGCCAGGTCGCGCAGCGCGATGACCTGGTAGCCATGATCGTGCAGATACTGCATATACTCTTCGAACCGCTCGCGCGGCGTGTGGACCCAGGGATGTTCTCCCTCGGGCACGCCGTGAAATTGCAGCACGGCAATGCGTCCATCGTGGGCCTGGCTGACCGCGAGAATCAAATCGTCGAGCGTCCACGTCGGCCGCGCGTCGCCGGCCGTGGGGATCAACAGGGGATCGTCCTGGAGCGGCTCGTAGGCCACGCCGCGACCCTGGTCATAAGCGAACTCCGGCCGCCCGCCACGCCGGGCAAACAGGATACCATGTTTTCGCAGCGCCGGCAGGGCCTCGACGGCGAAACTGTTGCCGGGCCAGGCAAATGAAATCGGGGTTTTGATTCCCATCGCCGCGCACCGCTGGTCAATCCCGCGCAATTGTTCTTCAAGCTGATCGACGTTTTCGGCGTTGATGCCCAGATGGTCGCGCGTGTGGTTGCCGATTTCGAAGCCCATGCGATCGAGCTCCTTGATTTCCTCCCAGGTCATATAGTCGCGTTTGTTGGTCTTGAACGTAAACCCTTCGGTGATGAAGAAGGAGGCCGAGAAGCCATATTTCTTCAGGATCGGCGCGGCCACGGTGAAGTGCGATTTGACCGAGTCATCGAAGGTCAAAACGACGAGGCGGTCGGGGATCGGCAGACGAGCGCCCGCTGCGCCGCCTTCGTCGGCTGCGGCCGCAAGAACCAGCAGCGAGCAGGACAGGCACGCGAATAGGCAGCGGGCAATGATTGTCATTTTCGGCTCTGCGGATTCCCGATGGACCTATCGTCTCGCCGACGACCACGCTCAAAATAACACGTTGCGAATATCGGCCGCAATCCAGTCCATGAAGATCATCGGCGGCCCATTCCCGACGTATCAGCATAGCCTGGCAGAGCTGACTTGTCAGGAAAACCGTGGGCATCGACCGCCGTGGCGTTCAGCCTTGACGGGTCCGCCGATCGCACTCAAACTGTGAGTGCGTAATCTGTTGCGAGAGTGGCGGAATTGGCAGACGCGCTGGACTTAGGATCCAGTCCCGCAAGGGGTCCGGGTTCGACTCCCGGCTCTCGCATTTTCTAGTGCAATCGAATGCCGCACGACGCCGATCCGTGCGAAGAGCCCCGGTTTCTTCGGGGCTTTTTTCTTTTCCGGCGCGCGACGTCGAGGGATCGTCATTGCACTCATCTGTGCAATTTGGCGCGATCCGAAACCTGCCCGATGCGGGGTGTTTGGCACCATAGTGGGCACCTCTCGGCACGCTGTACCCCTGTTCGGTCACCAGCCGCACAGCCGAGACCTTGAACTCTCGCGAAAATCGTCGACGTCCCATCGGCAACTCCCTTCTCCAGCACTATGCTGAATCTCAGGAGCGCCCACAAAACCTGGGGAAGGCCAAGCCCGCGACATCAAGGCATCTTGGAGGTTCGGGGCTCAGGGCCAATCACGCGATATGCGGCATCGGTGAAGTTCGCGCGCGACAAAGGAGCAATGCAGCACAATTCATCCCCCAGAGCATGACCCGGGTTCCGTTCGGTGAAGAATTGCACATGCGGATCCCGACGCCGCTCGAGGGTCACGTCGGCGATACCTTCGCGGAGCCTGTACTGATGCGAATGAGTCCGTACCACGCCGGCTGCCGCGTCGTAGCTATGTGGAAATTTCTTTCGGCCTAAGGCTTCGATCACGTCGCGAATCCGATTTGGGATTGGCACGTCATGCCGTGGATAGAATTCGTGAAAGAAGATGGGCAGAAATCGGTAGGTTTTGTAGCCCTGGGAAATGAGGAACCAATAAAGCTCTGCCTGGGGCCACTCGTCGACGAGCGACAAAGCCAGGCGGCCCCAGATGTGCGTCAATGCCTGGTCGCCCCAGTAGCGGCGGTCAATGATCGTGTCGCCGGAGAAGAGTGCTTTGACAGGCCGCTGGCCAACGGTCGCGTCCAAGAGCATCTGAGTCGAAAAACCGCACAAGTCGCCCGTTGCTTGCTGAACAATTTGTATGACCCACACCTTCTCGTCCAGGTCCGCGTTAAACGTGGCTTGCGTAACGTTGGCGTAATGCCGATCCATCAAGTCAAACATCGAGGTCCGTTCGTGCGACGAAAGATCGGCGACGCGAGCAAGCCGGCCGCAGAGTTTCATTCTCATGTTTCCTGGAGAGGTCTCAATCCCACAGCCTGAGGATCCAAGGCGCCAAGCGGCTCCTGAGCGTACAGGCTATTGTCGAAATCCAATGCGTGGCCCGGTCAGTGTCGCCGGTGCTATTCAACGAACGATATGAAGTCTTCAAATTTACCCGCCGGACTGCGCGGAATCGAATCGACACAAATGATTGTAATCATAAACGGATGCCCTAACGATTGTTGCAGATATCGAACAACCGCCTCTTCCTCGGCCCGACTTAGCGGCCCGTCGCGCACGACGCGAATCTCGAGGTGCTCTCGGCTGCGTTGGATCGCTTGAAACTGATAGAATAGCGGAAGCTCCTCGGGTCGTTCTCCCTCATTGAATATCGGCCAACGCCGCTGTCCGTCGGGCATCACAAGCAGATTGCGCTGTCGGCCGAGAATCCGTTTCAGCACCGGCAGCCCTCGTCCGCACGAGCATTGCTCGCCGACCTCGGCGTAGTCACCGATGTCGTATCGCAAAAGCGGCATGGCAAAATTGTGCAAGGTCGTGATGACGACCCTGCCGATTTCTCCAGGTTGGCACGACACCCCGGACTCGTCCAAGATTTCAACGAGTAGATTCTCGGACTGAACGTGATAATGTTCCTGTTGAGGGCACTGCAACGCGATATAGCCGACCTCCTGCGAACTGTACATATCCACGACCTTCGCTCCGAAAACCCGCTGGCATGACGCACGGCAGCCTGGCTCCAGGATCTCTCCGAAGGTTCGAATCTCCCGCAGCCTCGGCAAAGTCCAGTCCCGGTCCGCAAAGATTTGCGAGAGCGCCAAGAGCACCGATGGGTAGCTCAGGACGTATGTCGGGTTACAGTCCAAGAGCCAAGCGGCCTGTTCCTCCACGCTGCTTTGAATATTCAACAGATAGGCTGGTCCCGTGGTCATCATATTAGCCGTTGCCACGCCCCAGTTGTCCGATTGCTGCCCCAGGGGCGGCCTGGCCCGGCTGTCGCCCGTGTAGCGAATTGCAGCGATCGACCCGGCAAAATCCCGACAATGCCAAAAATGGTCGCGCAGGGTGAGCGCTTGCCAAAAGAGTTCGGTCATGCCGGTGCCGAGAGTGACGACCGGCTGATTGGTGGATCCACCGGTCGCCGTGCTTTTCACGGGACCATGTGTTGGAGGGATGGCCGTACTGTGCAATTGAGCTCCACAGGTCTGAATGTCGCGCCGCGTTAGCAACGGGACCTCTGACCACCGATCGGGCGAAGCAATTTTCACTGGATCCAATTTTGCTTCGTCGAATCTCCGACGGTAGAACGGCACGGTCTGATAGGCATGCTGAATCACATGGCCCAATTGCCGAAATTGCTGAAGCGCCAGCTCTTCCGGCGACCGCCCTTGGGAGATTTCGAGCTGAAATAAGATCGACATCAAGGCAGCCGACTGCGATCGCGGAATGGCCGGCCACGCGATCTCAGGGAATATTGTAAGAAAATGATTCATGCCCGCGTATCGCTTGGGCTGTTCTTTGCGGTACCGACTTAAATCTAACGGCCGCTGTTATGGCTGACAACCGGCCGCCGATAGCTGGGCGCTACTGCTGCTCAGATGCACCGATGCAAAGTAGCGTCGCGACTGATCCATGTGTCATGGGAGTCTCTAGAGCCCGATTGGGCAAGGAGATTCTCGATCAAACGGAAGCCACGCACTCCCGCGATGCATTCGCAGTGAAATTGGCTCGGAGCTCAATGCGGCGCCGATTCGCAAGTTCCACGCCGGCGCCGAAGGGGGGACGACGATGATCACCGCGACGACCAACCAGGAGTTCGTCTACGACGGCGATCACGTGGTCCTCGACTTTACGGGCAACGGCATCTATTCGAGTCCCACCACACGCTACCTCTACGGCACGGCCGTCGACCAGGTGTTTGCCCAGGAGACCACTACCGCCCTCTGGTTCATGAAGGACAATCAAGGTTCGACCCAATATCTGGTCGACAACGGCAACGGCAACGGCAACGCCGTTCCATTGAGCCACTACGTCTACGACGGCTTCGGCCGGGTGACCTCGGGCGACACGCAGGGCTGGCGCGCACTTTAGGGGCTTTGGGCTGGCGCGGTTGACGTAGTTTTGATACACCTGATTTCTTGAGAGAGCGGCAGCGAGGGGGTCGCTGTCGCGTCGAAATCATGGAGGTGTAATCATGTCGTTTCGAGTGA
>JBGQKM010000036.1:0-28118 GCA_041499515.1 Planctomycetia bacterium
GCATGACTTCATCGTCGTCGTCGGTGGTGATGCGCGCGATGAGTTTGCTTTGGGCGCTATTGCCCGGCACGATCGCATGGCCCCCCGATTCGAGCTCGGCCAGTGCCGTCTCTTGCCGATCCAGCCTCAGCCCGGCCTGTCGTTTGGCCTGATCGGGGCCGTGGCAGGCGAAGCAATGGCTGGAAAGAATCTGGCGAATGTCGCGGTTATAGTCGATCAAGTCCGGCGTCGGCTGCGGCGTTTGAGCAACGGTCAACGAAACGCCGAAGGCCATGTCGAAAAGAGCCAGGGCAGAGAGCAGATTGCGTATCATGTCGTACGTAAACTGGCTGCGGCGGGGCTGGTTTGCAGGCTGGATCCAGGCAGAAAGCCCAGGGTGGCCCTCCTATTACAACACATCCCGAGGGCGTTGTCCAACTCGGCCTCGGCCGTGCCTGCGCAGCGGCCTACGTGGCCGTGGACAGCGTGCCTCTGCGGGGTTTGGGCCCTGCCGAGGCCATCCCGGAATGGGAATGGCGAGAGGCGCTAGGAATGCGAATGGCGCGCCCGGCGAGTGAGATGGCCCTCTCTGGCTTGAAACACCAGGACTTTTTTGGGCCGGCCGCCAGTATTGGGATCCGGGAAGATCTGCACCTGTCGATAGTTGGGCTCAATTTGTTGGAGCCATTCAGGTCGGTAGTCGTGGGCGTTGACGTGCAACACGACATACTCGTAGCGCGCGGCGGTCGTCGCCTGGGCCAAGGCGTCGTCAAGGGTCAGGGCCCGCGGGCCGAGACAAGCAACCGGCAACGTGCCATAGAATTCCACGTAGGGTGAGTTGCACACGATGCCCGTTCCGGGTTCGGCGCGCGACTCCACCCAGTGCGTGGCTTCAATCACCGGTACGAATTCACGATTGACAACTCGTAGGGTATACGGCAACACGACGACACACAACAGTCCCAGGGTGGCCAGCAGGGGATAAGCGGGTTGCGTCTTGAACACTCGGGCCACGAGGTCTCCAGCATAGATAATGCCCAGCGCCGTAAAGGGCATTGCCAACGCGACCAGTGGCAGCACGTGACGGTGCGCGATGTAGCCGGAGAGTGTAAAGACGGCCACCAGGATCAGGACATGGGTCGCCCCCAGCAGCGCGATCATGGCGATTTGCAACCAGTCGGGCTTGCGGCGGATCAATTCCACGTGGCCCATCAAATAAAACGGAATGAAGACGAATTTGAAGCCCTGGCAAATGCTGTTGATGAAAGCCTGCAGGGCACAGCCGACCAATTTCAGGACGAGCGTCGGCGTATAGCGCTTGTGGGGGGGCAGTGCGGGCGGGGCCTGGGTGACGACCGGCTCGTTGACGCCCGGTGGGTTCGCGGCGGCCGGTGCTGCTTGTGTTTGCGCCGGCGCGGGTGCCGCGGCCAATTGTTCGATGTAAGTCGGAATCGGGTCCGCCTTGGCGAAAGGCAGTTGCTTGCTGGTGACCTTGCCGGCCAGGATCGGGTAGGGCGCGGCAACTGTCAGAGCCGCCGCGGCCAGCGTACCGCAAGCCAGGCCCACGCGCCGCCACGACCATTGACCGCGGAGGGCTCGCCACGAGAGGCAAACCAGTGCGATCAAGAAAACCTCGAGTCCCTCGGGACGGATCCAATAGGCCAGGCCGCTGGCGACTCCGACGCCGGCCCAGCGCAGCAGGCTTCCGTTGACGATGGCCGTCGAGGCCAGCCAGACGGCCAGCATGTAAGCCAGCACGTGCGGCGTGTCGCTCAGCGCATCGGCCGCGTTGCCGCGCGGAACGGGCAAAACCGCGAAAATCAGGGCTGCAATATTGGCCACGCGCGCGTCAAACAGGTCGCGCGCAAACAGCCATACAACCCACACGCTCAACAATCCGCACACGAACGCGATCGCCAGGCTTCCAACCATCCAGACCTCGGGTTCGGCCCGGTATCCGAACCATTGCACCACGCGTGTCCCGGCCAGCAGCAGCAGCGGATAGCCGGGATGCTGATCGTGTTTGCGGAAGGTTTCGACGGCGCCCTGGGGCAGATCGCGCGCGATCGAAATAAAGATGATGCCGTCAGCGCTGATGGTCGGAGTGCGCGCGATGATTACCGCTTGCAACACACCGGCGATCACAACGGCAGACACCAGCGGAGCATAGGAAGCGTATCGCCGGAGATCCATAAATCAGCACGCGTTTTGTTCGACGAGCACCTTGAAAGGCGTGAGCAGGAGAATCCGCAGATTGAACCACACGGACCAGTGGTTGATGTAATACAAGTCGCATTCGAGTCGCTTTTCGATCGAAGAATCGCCGCGCCAGCCGTTGATTTGGGCCCAGCCCGTAATGCCGGGCAATACCTGATGACGCTGGTTGTAAGCGGGGATTCTTTGGGAGAACGTTTGCACGAAGTAGGGACGTTCGGGCCGCGGTCCCACCAGGCTCATGTCGCCTTGCAAGACGTTGAACAATTGCGGAAGTTCGTCGAGACTCAGGCGACGTAAGAGAATTCCGGCCAACGTGCGCCGTGGATCTCCGCGTTTGGCCCAGGCCGGGCCGGTGCGTTCTTCAGCGCCGATGCGCATCGTGCGGAATTTGAACATGACGAAGGTTTTGCCGCCTAGTCCGATGCGCTCCTGCGTGTAAAGGGCTGGACCGCGGCTGGTGAGCTTGACCAAGATGGTGATCAGGAGCATCGGCACCGCTAGCAGGCACAGCAAGAGCGTGGCGATGACCACGTCGAGGACTCGATTGACGAGTCGAGCGGCTTGTCTAGGCCGTCGAGCAAACCCGCGAATGCCGGCAGCGTGATCAGCGTGCGTGGGTTGAACGTGCCGGGGCCGGAGCGAATGTTGCTGGCGGGCGGGGAGTGGGTCTGTGTTCATCGACCGGCTGTACGCCTCGCTGGCCCCGGCGGCTGTGTGATCGAACTTCAACGGGGCGGGACTTTATCAAAGCGTGCAGGTTCGGCCTAGTCCATTGTCGGGCCGCGCCGCGCGGGCCAAAGTCATGCGTTGCCAGCAGGGCTGCTAGCAGCACAAAGGCATCGCGCGGACCGCGGTTGCATTGCGACAAAGTCTCGCCTTTCAGCGTGAGATTGTTGGCTCTTGGTGTGGCGGTGACAAAGCCATGTTGACCCACTAAGCGAATCCAGGGTATAGCTTTGCATTCCGAGCCGGACACTTTGGCTGATTGTCGGTGTGCGTAGGGACCGATCGCCGATGGTGTCCCGTGCCCAGCCAGATAGCAGGAGAGCAAAGAAGATCTGACAACGCCGGTTCAGACAAGGGGCAGTCCTCTGCGTGCCGCGACGATTGCGCAGCAATGGGATCGTGCCCGGCGGTTTTGTCAGAGCGCCTCAGGACGACACGACCTGCGGTAAGGGTTTTGGATCGCGCTGGCCGATAACGGACGACCGACGAGCGAGAGATAGGCCGCGCCAACTTCGAGCTTCAGCAAAGGATTGCGATTTTGAAGACCGCCCTGCCCGCTTCCGTGTCGTTCAATCCTCGAACGCTCGTCTACTATCGCGACTTGATCCTGGTTTTGCTGGCCAAAGAATTCAAGGTTCGCTACAAGAGCACCTTCATGGGGTATGCCTGGTCGGTCATGCACCCGTTGGTGATGGCCCTGATTTTCTTCACGGTTTTCAGCGTGGTGATGCGTTTTCGGATCGACGCGTACGCGCTGTATCTGATTGCCGGATTGTTTCCCTGGCAGTGGTTGGTCAACACGGCGAACAGCGCCAACTTTTATTTTTTGGGAAACGCCACGCTGATCAAGAAAGTGCGATTTCACCGCGCAATGTTGGTTTTGGCGGGCGTACTCAACGAAGCGGCGCATTTCGTGGTCTCCATCCCGGTGATCGTGGGCTTCATGGTGTATTACGGCAAAGCGCCGCAGCTCGATTGGCTGTGGGCGCTGCCGGCACTTGCACTGGTGCAATTGGCCCTGACGTGCGGAGTGGGATTGGTAATCGCCACCAGCAATTTGTTCTTTCGCGACCTGGAGCGTTTGGTGACGTTGCTGGCGCATGTTTTGTTTTACTTGACGCCGATCATGTATCCGGCCGACAAAGTGCCCGCGGAATTTACCTGGGTCTTTTATGCCAACCCGTTTGCCTCGATCGTGCTCTGCTGGCAGGGCTTGTTTTATCACGGCGAAATACCGGCGGTGTATTTCGGCGTGGCGCTGACTTGGGCCTTGGGCTGGCTGGCTTGCGGACTCTTGGTCTATAGCAAGAATGTGTGGAGGTTTGCCGAAATTGTCTGACGACGTGGCCATTCGGTTTCACCACGTGAGCAAGCAGTATCACGTGGGCAGCCCCGTTTCCGCGGGTTTCAAAAACCTGCTGCTGCATCTGCCTAGTCAGATCAAGGCCATCCGGCTGCGCAAGCCGTTTTGCGCGCTGCGCGACGTTTCGTTCGAAGTCCGTCGAGGCGAGTGCCTGGGCGTGATTGGTTCCAACGGCGCCGGCAAGAGCACAACCCTGGGGCTGATCGCGGGCGTGCTCAGGCCGTCGAGCGGCACGGTCGAGGCGTTCGGCCGCATCTGTCCGCTGTTGGAGTTGGGCGCCGGTTTCCACAACGAACTCAACGGCCGTGAAAATATCGTCCTCAACGGAATCTTGCTGGGGCTGACGCGGAGCGAGGTCATGGACCGCGTCCAGGACATCATCGCGTTTTCCGAACTCGAACACTTCATCGACGCTCCGCTGCGCACTTATTCCTCCGGCATGGTCGCCCGTCTGGGTTTTTCGGTGGCGGTGCACTTGAACCCGAATATCCTGCTGGTGGACGAGGCTTTGGCCGTCGGTGACGAAGCTTTTCAGAAAAAATGCCTGCGCCGCATGCAACAATTTCGCGACGTTCGAACCACGATGGTGTTTGTCAGCCACGACATGACCAGCGTGGCTCAAATCAGTGATCGCGTCGCGCTGATCGAGGGTGGGTGCCTGGTCGAAATTGGCGAACCCTCGGGCGTCATTCACAGTTATCGCAATCGAGGCCGAGCCGCCTAACCAACCCCGCGACATGCGCCCCTAGTTCACGCCTTCGAAATCATGCACACCACGCAACTAGAGCCAGATACGCTTTGCATGTCGAACATTTCGACAAACCATGAGCCCACGGCCAAACGGCTCAATTTGGCAGTGATCATTCCCGAGCTGGCCAAGTATGGAGGCGCCGAACGCTATCTGATCGAGTGCGTCTCGCGGTGGCAATACTTGCACGACATTACGATTTACGCCTCGTTGGTGAACAACGACCTGCTGGCCGAGCATGGGATCGCCAAAAAAGTGAAGATCGCCCAGCTGTCCCCCTATTTTGAAGGGCGCCACTCGATTCTGCTCAACACGGCGCTGTTGCCAAAAATCTGGGAGCAAGAGATCGGCAAGCACGACCTGTATCACACCCATCTCTGGCCGACGCACATGATCGACCTGCACCCCATGGTGTGGTATCCGCACGAGCCGCTGCGCATTTTACACGATTTGCGCTACGAACAGCCGCTGGAAGACGTGGCGGCCACGCGGCAGCGCGATCTGCACATTTATCCCAAGTACAACTACGATCGCATCGCCGACGTGACCTACGAAGCCTATTTGTCGTCGATGGACTTGGTCGACAAACTGGGCAAACCCGACCGAGTGGTCGCCAACAGCCGCTACACGGCTGGATACCTCGAAGGGGTGTACGGAACGCCGGTGCGCGACGTCGTCTATCCTGGCGTGAACGTCGATGATTTCATCTTTCAGCCGTCTGGGGAAAACATTTTTCTCACCATCGGCCAGCTCTGGCCGCACAAGCGTATCAAGCTGATCATCGAAGCACTGAAGTTGGTCGAAAACGCGCAATTGTACATCGTGGGCAGCGGACCGGAAAAAGAGAAGCTGGCGCGGATTGCCGCGGGAATGGGCTTGGACAACCGGGTGTTCTTTTTGCATGGTCTGAGCAATCTGGAAGTCAAAATCCTGTTTTCGCGGGCGTTGGCGGTGGTCTTCATGCCCGTCAAGGAACCGTTCGGCATCGTGGCCCTGGAGGCGATGGCGGCGGGGAAACCTTTGATCGCGGCCAACGAAGGCGGCTTTACCGAAGTGGTCGACGAGAGCTGCGCGCTGTTGGTCGCACCGGAGCCAGAAGCCATTGCCGAACGCATGCGGTATCTGCGCGACAACAAGGACGTCGCGCGCCGCATGGGGGTCGCTGGCCGCCAGCGCGTGCAGGCTTATACCTGGGACCTGGCGGCAAAGCAACTGCTCGAGATCATCGAGTGCACCCACTGCACGTGGACCCGCGACCACGTGCGACCGCGCGTCGATTCCACCCCGCGCACCACGCTTTTCGGAGCCCAATACTATTGCTGGTATGGCAACGGCATCGGGTCGCACCACTGGAACGATACACCCCATGCCGGCGGCGTGGTCGATATGCCGCGCCTGGGTTACTACGCTTCGAGCAGTTGCAGCACGATTGAAGCCCATTGGCGGCTGTTCGACCAGATGGGGCTCGATTTTGTCATTCTCAATCTGCACGTCGATCGTAACGGCACGGACCCCTACGAACAGGCGGCGGCCGAGAGCATATTCAACGTCGTGGATCGTCTGAACACGAACGTGCGGTTGGCGATTCAAATTTGTCCCTACGATTGCACGCGCGATAAATTGACCGAAACCTTGGACATGATCCGCCGGCAGCTCGTGCCGCGGCAGTCCTATTTCCATTACGAGAACGAACCGGTGCTGTTTTTTTTCTGGACGGGCGTCCAGGACGGAAATAAGCCGTGGATCAATTTCGTCGACGATAACACGCAGGGTTTCCTCCGCATTGCCAGCAGTTTGCGGCTGTACTCGGCCAAGGAGGAGCGGCGCCATTCATTCGGCCTGTTTCACGGATGGAGCATGTATTCGCCGCTCGAGCTTTCCGCCCCGGCGAACTGGGAACGGGTCTGGACCCAAGCCTATTCCAACAGCGGCGCCGGCACACGGAACCTCAAAATCTTGTCCGTTTCGCCCGGTTATGACGACCGCCATTTGCGCGATCCCAACCGCAAGACCAATCCACACCGCAGCGTTGATCGCCAGCAAGGGGTCGCCTATCGGCGCATGCTCGATTTTGCATTTTCAGTCCAGGACGTACCCGATATGGTGCTGATTTCGACGTTCAACGAATATCATGAAAACACGCATATCGAACCGTCCCGGAATCACGCTTCGACCTATCTGGACATGACGCAAAAGTTCGTGCAGGAAGGAAAGCGTCGATGGAGCAAATGACGACCACCAAGCCGGCGGCCGATGCGCCACTGCCTTATGTGTTAGTCGATCAGCAACGGCTGGATCTGACCGTGCATCACACCGGCCAGTTGCAACTGTCGTTTCCTTCCTCGGTCTGGGACTCGGAGCTGTTTTTGGTGATCGATCTCTATTCGGCCGCGAATCCCGTGCATCCCGCGGGCCACGTGGGCTGGTGGAAGTGGCCGCTGGAGATCAAAGCGGACGTGACCGCGGAAGTCAGCAAGGGACCGGATGGGTTCGCGGTCACGTTCAACGGCGTTGTGCCACTCGAGTTCTGGAAGAATCCAGATTTTTCGGGCCTGGACGAAGCGGTGATCGCGTTGCACGTCGTGTTGCGTCCGGTAATTAGCGAGGCGGTCCGCTTCGATGACATCCTGCACGTCTACAATTCGCCCGCGGCGTTGGAAGCCTCGCGGGTCCGTCGTCAGGAGTTGGACAATCCGCGCGAGGCGGCCCCCTCGGTTCCCTGGTATGTGTGGCCGCGGCAGTCGATGGTGCACCTGGTTTCGACCAACGTCTTCGAGCGCGACGCGGTGGGTAATTTTACCTTGACGATGCACCGATTATTGCGTGCCAACGGCATCGCCTGCCAGCTCTATGCCGGCAACTTCGATCCCACCTTGCGCGAGTCGATTAGCCACACGTGCGAGCTGCTCACCGGCCCTAGCGAGGATGACCTGTTGATCGTGAACTTTTCGATTTTCGATCCCTGGCTCCCGCGGCTTGTCGATTTGCCGTGCAAGAAAATACTCTACTTTCACAACATCACTCCCCCGCGGTTCCTTCAGGTCTACGACGCCGAATACGCGAATCATTGTGCCGACGGCATCGCACAATTGAAGCACCTGGGGCGGTTCGACGCATTGATGGCCAACTCGACAAGTTCAGGGCGAGTACTGCAAGAGGTGGCCTCGAAGGCGCAGACCAAAAAATCGCCCCGCGAGCCTCACTTCATGCCCTCGCACGGACCGTTCGAGGAGGCTTCGCGGCTACTGGAAAAAGCGATCCTGGCTTTGGATGCGCAAGCCAGGACGACGCTGGAGGTGACCACGAATCCGCCGATCATTGGGGCCAAGGCATGGGATGAAATCCCCGCCGAACCGGTCAACTTGCCGGCACAAAGTACGCTGCTGCTCTACGTAGGACGCATCGCGCCGCACAAGCGGATCGAGGATCTGTTCGAACTGTTCGATCGCTATCGCACGCTCAATCCCGATGCGGCGTTACTCGTGGTCGGCGGCGCTCGCTTTGAAGGCTACGGGGGATTCTTGCGGTATCTGATCGACAACGAATACGCTGAGCTGAAGGACCAGATACATTTTTACGAAAGTGTCAGCGACGGACAGCTCAAGACGCTCTACCAGCGCTGCTCGGCGTTTATCACCATGAGCGAGCACGAGGGCTTTTGCGTGCCGGTGGTCGAAGCCATGGCCTTCCAGAAACCGGTGTTCGCTTATGCCGACGACGCCGTGCTGGAAACGCTCGGCCGCAGCGGCCGCGTGTTCTACGCCAAGGATTTCGAGGCCATTGCCGCCGACGTCGACGCCGTGCTCTCGAATCCCTGGATCCAACGCCTGATGATCGAGGGCCAATGCCAGCGGTTGTTGGAAGTTATCGCACAAGCCGACGGGCGGGCGCTGTGGCGCGTTTTGGAAAAGGTGATGTACGGTGCGCGTGTTGTTTAATACCTATCCCGTGGCCTTCGACTGTCCGGGAGGCGGTGAAGTCCAACTGCTGCGGTGCAAACAGGCGCTGGAGTCGCTCGGCGTGGAGGTCGTGTTGTTCGATCCCTGGAAACCGCAGTTCGGTCGCGTCGATCTGGTGCATTATTTCTCCGTGCAGGGCGGCTCGATGAATTTTTGCGACTACGTCAAGAAGATCGGCCTGCCGTTGGTGATATCGCCCGTCCTCTGGTTGACCGCGGAAAACCGGCCCTTTTTTCCACTGCGAGAGATTCGCGACTTGCTGCACCACTGCGATCGTATCTTGCCCAATTCCCAGGCCGAGTGCGATCAACTTGCCGAAACATTCGACGTCGACCTCGACAAGTTTTCAGTGGTCCCCAACGGGGTCGACCCGGAGTTCGGCGTGCCGGCCGATCCCCAGGCCTTTCGCCGGCATTTCGGCGTTTCATTTCCGTTTCTATTGAACGTGGCCAACATCGAACCACGAAAGAATCAACTCCTGCTGGCGCAAGTGGCACGCCACATGGAACTGGACCTGCTGCTGTTGGGACGGGCCCGCGACCACGAGTTCCTGGCCAGTTGCCTGACGGCCGGAGGTCCGCGGGTGCGACATCTCGGATGCCTCGATCATGCCGACCCACTGCTCAAGTCGGCCTATCGTGCTTGCGAAGTTTTCGTCCTGCCGAGCCTCCTGGAGACGCCGGGCCTGGCCGGCCTCGAAGCTGCCGCGCAAGGGGCCAAGCTGGTCATCACGCGCGTCGGATCGACGGCCGAGTACTTCCAGGACCTGGTCAGTTACGTCGATCCAGACGATGCGCAGAGCTTGCAACATGGAATCGAAACGCGACGGGCCGCCCCGATCGACCAACGTTTACGTACGCGCGTGCTTGCGAATTTCACATGGGCCCATGCCGCGAAAGCTCTTGTCGAGGCTTATCGTCGCACGCTGCTAGCCACGGGTTCGGTACGATAGAAAGTAAATTCGATCATGTTGCGATATCTCAGCGCATGGCTTTTCTACCCGATAGCCGAACGCTATCAGGGCCGCCGGATCCGCGACAAAGCCAACGTGTTGCGCCGGCAAATGCGGATGACTTTTGCCGAGCGCCGGGCTTGGGCCCAATCGCAGCTTAGCGAACAGCTCGAGCGCGCCGGCCAGGAGGTGCCGTACTACCGCGATCTATTCCACCAGATCCACTTCGACCCGGCCAGGCTGGCGCGCGACATGACCTATCTGGGCGACTTGCCCTACTTGACCAAAGACATCATTCGCGAGCAGGGATCGCGGCTGATTTCCGAGCGGTTCGAGACCCAGGAACTTCAGGTGCGCAAAACGGGGGGATCCACGGGACCCAGCACACTGATCTACTACTCGACCGAGGCATTGGATTGGACCGCCGCGGTGAACCTCGTGTGCCTCGAATGGGCCGGCAAGCGGCGCCACATGAAAGAGATGCACCTGGCCAGCCGCTTTCCCGAATCGTTTCCCTGGCGCGACCGGGTCAAAGAGCGGCTCAAATGCCTGGTGCTCAACCGCGATAATATTTTCACCGACAATTTCGATCCGCAAGGACTCGAACGTGCCTGGCGCCAACTCTGTTACGGCCGGCCGTACCTGATTCAGGGGCACCCCTCGACTCTGTACGCCATGGCCACGCACCTGCGCCAGCACCGTGTGAATGCACGCGGAGCGATTCGCGTGTTCGAATCGACCGGCGAAGTGTTGGATCCCAAAAAGCGAGAAACCATCGAAAGCGTTTTCGGATGCCGCGTGATTGACCGCTTCGGCAATGCCGAGTTCGGCGTGCTGGCCTACGAGCGTCTGCAGGATGCCGAGCATCGGCTGAAGGTCTTGGACGCGATCGCCTGGCCCGAACAGATCGAGCACGAAAACGGGCGGCGGGAATTGATATTTACCGGCCTGCGGAACGACGCCATGCCCTTGCTGCGATATCGCACCGGCGACCTGGCCGACTTGGAATGTGCCGCCGATGGCTTCTACCTGACGAACATCGTGGGCCGCGTGCACGACGTGGTGCAGATCGGGTCGCACCGCTATCCGACGCACTATTTGCAGGACTTGTTGGATCGCGTCGGTGGAATCGATGAATTTCAGGTCGAACAGCGTGCCGGCGCGTCGCTGCTGCGGTTGGTGGTGCCCAACGTGGACCATCGCGGGACGGTCTCACGCAGGATCGAACAGTGGTGGGGAGACGCAGTGGAGTTGGAGTTCACGGATTTTGGCGGTTTGGCTCGCGGGGGCTGGCGCAGCAAGTTTCGCTATCTGGTCGACGCGCAAACGCCCACGCCATAAAACCGTGGGCGCCGGGCCGTGGTCGAACCTCACCAGTGCCTCGGGCATGAAGATCAACGTCTGCTATCTCCCGGCTGATCGGTACGCCGGCGAAATTGTCGCCACGGCGCTGGTGCGCTCGTTTACGACGCGCCAGGTCGCGCCAGGGCTCGACGCGCAGGACCCGAGCGCCTCGCGTTGCGCGGTATGGATCAATCCGCCCGAGGAGGCGGCAGACGCTTTGGAGCGGCTGCTGGCCCGCGGCGGTAAAGCGATTGTGTTGGGCCGCATCGGCCCGCGCATTGCCACGACTCTCGGATTGAAGCTGCAGGGCCCGATCGACTTGCCGGCCGACTGGGCCGACTGCCAAGTCGACGTGCATCGCCACCACGACGCTTCTGCCGCGCTGGTCCATTATGATGATGTTCATCCGTTGGCGCGGCGGTCGCCGCTGCGCGCGCGCCCGTTGTGCCGGTTCGATTTTGCGCGCGAATGGAACAATTTGGGGTACGGCCGGATCACGCTCGATGGCTCAGCCTGGTCATTGCAGTCGGCTGTTGAAATCGGCGACGCGACGCCGATTGCCCGCCTGGCCACGCCGCGCCACGATCGGCTGATCTACGCCGCGGTGCGCGACACACCATCGGGTGCCGCTTTGTGGTTCGATCGACCGGTAGGGCCGGTCGATAGTCTGGAATGGTGCGTGCTCGAGTCGTTCCTGGGCGACTATCGGCCCGAAGCGTTGCCCTGCTTCCCATACGTGAGCGAGATTCCCGCGGGGTTTCGCGGCGCCGTTTGCGCGCGGCTCGATTGCGACGAGGCGGTGGCGGCCAGCGAGCCGCTGTGGGCCCTCTATGGCTCAAGGGGGTTGCCGCTGTCTTTGGCCGTCTTGACTGGCCAAACGATCCAGCCGGACGATCTGAAACTGATGCGCGAACTGATTGCGGCCGGAGGCACGGTCGTGTCGCACTCGGTGCATCATCATCCCGATTGGGGCGGCAGCTACGAGCGGGCCTGCGACGAAGCGCTTCGGTCGCGGGCCTGGTTCGACCAGAACTTGGCCGAGGCCGCGCCGGTACGCTTTGCCGTTTCTCCGTTCCACCAGAACCCGCCGTATGCCGTCGCGGCCCTGGCCGATTGCGGATACGACGGTTTTGTGGGCGGCATCCTCGCCAACGATCCGGAATACCTGCTGGGCCGCGCCGGACGGGCGCCTTTTGCGCCGCGGCCGATCGTGTCGTTCAGCGCCCAGTGCATGTTGCACGGCGATTGCTATCACCGGTATGGCGATTCGATGGATGTCTATTGCGAAAGTTTCGACCAGCATCTGGCGGCCCGCAGCATTTTTGCCTTTCTCGATCATCCGTTTAGCGCGCGCTATCGCTATGGCTGGGACGACGAAGCGACGCGCGCTGCTGCCCACAGCCGACTGATCGATCACATCCAACAGCACCCCGGCATTTGGTGGGCCAACCTGAACGACCTGTTGGACTTTTTGCGGAGGCGGGATGCGGCATTGGTGGAAACTGCCGCCAACGGTACATTGTCGGTCGAGTATTCGCCCGGCGCGCAAGGACTGCCGCTGGAGATCTTGTGGAAAGGTCAACGCTTTGCCCACGGACTTGCCGCTACCGCGTGACGTGTTGCTGTTTTCCACCGCGGACTGGGATCATCCGTTTTGGACCAACAAGCAACACGTCGCCTCGCACCTGGCTCGGCGCGGGTTTCGCGTGTTGTATGTCGAGTCGCTCGGATTGCGGCGGCCGACGGTCAAGTCGCGCGACGTGGCCCGCGTCGCCCGCCGGCTAAGGCATGCCGTGCAAGGCGTGCGACAAGTGGAGGACAATCTGTGGGTCGCGTCGCCGTTGGTGATTCCCTGGCACGACAACCGCCTGGCCCGGTGGTTCAACGACCGATTTCTGCAGTGGTGGCTCAAGCGGCAGTGCGACCGACTCGGGTTTCGCGATCCGATTCTGTGGACCTACAATCCATTGGTCGGTCCCATGGCGGCGCGCTTGGGCGGTTCACTGTTGGTGTACCATTGCGTGGACGATCTGAGCGCGGCGCCGCATCTGCCGGCCGCGGCGATCGAGCGGGCCGAACAGGAGTTGGCCCACAACGCCGACCTGGTGTTTACCACCAGCCAGAAGTTGCATGCGCAACTGCTTGGTTTCAATCCTACGGCGACGCACTTTCTGCCGAACGTCGCCGATTACGGCCATTTTTCAAAAGCCCGCTCGCCGGGAGCGATTCCCGACGATCTGGCCGCTATCCCCCGTCCGCGCCTCGGCTTTGTGGGGGCCCTGAGCACCTACAAGGTCGATTTCGATCTGATCGCGGCGGTGGCCAAGGCTCGGCCCGATTGGCACTGGGTGCTGATCGGCCAGGTTGGCGAAGGGCAGCCCGACACTTCGATCGCTGCGCTGCGGTTGCCCAACATTCATCTACTGGGTCCGCGCGCGTATGCTCAACTTCCTTCGTATTTGCGCGGTTTGGACGTCGCCACGATCCCGGCTCGCGCCAATCCGTACACGGCCGCCATGTTCCCGATGAAGTTTTTCGAGTATCTCGCGGCCGGGTTGCCGGTGGTTGCTTCGCACGTTCCGGCGGTGGCCGATTTTTCCGGGGCTTGCGACCTGGTTGCATCGGACACGGCGTTCGTCGCGGCCGTCGATCGCGTACTGGCCGGCCAGCGCCCCGAGCTGGAATACTGCCTGCAACTTGCCCGACGGTTTACCTGGCAATGGCGCATGCAGGAGATGTTAACACTCTTGGAACGCGCTTGGCAAACGCGACACGGGCGGACCGAAAGTCGCGACGTGGGCCAACAACGCTTGCGCGCCGGCTAGCAGTTCACGCGGCCCGCAGAGGCTGGTAGGGCGCAGCGTCGGCGGGCGGAGATTTGCCCGCCGGACGGAAGGCCTGGCTGCGGAACAGGTCCCACTGAGTGGTGGCGTGCTCGAAGAATTCGCGATGAAATCGCTCCAAGCCGAACCGCATCGCGTTCTCGCGGCATTCAGCCGCATGGATACGATGTTGCTCGCGCTCGAAGGTTCGGATGGCTTCCACGACCGCCGAGGGGGTCTGTTGGTCGAAGAGCACCCCGGTCGGCTTGTCCGCGTCGAGACCGCGGATCGTTTCCAATGCGCCTCCCTGGCCAAAAGCGATCACCGGAGTGCCAGCCGCTTGGGCTTCGACTAGCACGATGCCAAAATCCTCGCGCGAAGCGAACAGGAATCCTCGAGCGCGCTGGATATAATCTCGCAACACCGCGGAGTCTTGATAGCCCAAGAGCGTCACGTTCGGACCGGCCTGGGCACGCAGTTTCTTCAAGTCGGGGCCGTCGCCAATCACGACCAGTTTTTTGTCCGGTAACTGGGCGAACGCCTCGATCAGCACGTCGATCTTTTTGTACGGCACCAGCCGCGAGGCGGTGAGATAGAAATCCTCGCGATCTTTAGACAGCGTGAAGGACCCGGTGTCGACAGGCGGATAAATGACGCGGGCGTGACGGCGATAGGCTTTCCAAATCCGCCGGGCAATGAACTGCGAATTGGCAACGAACGAATCGACGCCGTGCGCGGTCCGCACGTCCCATGTGCGCAGCTTGTGCAGCATCCACCGGGCCAGCCAACCCTTGAGTCCGCGATCCAAACTAGTGCCGGTCAGATATTCGTGCTGCGCGTCCCAGGCATAGCGCATCGGCGTATGCACGTAACTGATGTGCAATTGGTCGGGACCGGTCAGCACTCCCTTGGCGACGCAATGGCTGCTGGAGATTACCAGGTCGTAGCGAGAGAGATTGAGTTGTTCGATGGCCAGCGGCATCAGCGGCAAATAGGCGGCGTATTTTTGGCGGGCAAATGGCAGCCGCTGCAAAAAACTGGTCGTCACCGGCTTTTCGGCCAGGAATCGACGGTCGCTCTTGGGCAGAAACTCAAGCAGGCTGAAGACGTCGGCCTGTGGAAACAGCGCGATCAGTTGTTCGACCACGCGCTCCGAGCCGGCGTAGGTCACAAACCAATCGTGGACAATCGCTACTCGCAAAGCCCCGTCCCTGTTGTCCGTGCGCCATCCTTGGCTGAATCGCGAGGTTTTTGGCTGGAGGCTATCCCAAACGATCGCCGAATTTTCGCCCGCGAGGCCAGCAGATTAGCAGAACCATACGCCGCCGAGAATGGCGGTTTCGCGCACGCTGGGCGGAACGGGCGTGACTTGGGGATTTAGGAAGTCCAGGCACGATCGGCGATCAATTGCACGATCCGACCAGCCGCGTGTCCGTCTCCGAACGGATTGACGGCCACCTGGCGCCGCTGACGCTCTTGGGGGTTTTCGAGCAAAAGCGTCACGCGCTCTACGATTCTCTGGACGTCGGTGCCAATCAGTTCAACCGCGCCGCTTTCGAGCGCTTCGGGCCGCTCGGTCGCCGTGCGCATGACCAACACCGGTTTGAAGAGCGACGGGGCTTCTTCCTGAATGCCCCCGGAGTCGGTCAGAATCAGCGTCGAACGGTCCATCAGCCACACAAATTCCGGATAGGCCGCCGGCGGAATCAGGTGGACGTTGTTCAGGCCCGAGATGGCCTGGTGCACGGGGTCATGCACTTGGGGATTCAAATGGACCGGGTAGACGAAGCAAACCTCGGGAAAACGGGCGGCCAATTGCGCCAGTGCCTGGCACAATTGGGCCAGTCCCGCGCCGAAATTCTCGCGTCGGTGGCCGGTAATCAACACCAGCGGCCGGTCCTTCATGAAAGCAAACTTAGTGCGCCATGTGGCGTCATTCCGGCGTTCGCGCTCGACGGTCCATACTAGCGCGTCGATCACCGTATTGCCCGTGACATGAATGCGAGCGGCCGGAACGCCTTCGGCGGCCAGCAGGCTGGCCGCCCGCTCGGTCGGCGCGCAATGGACGGCGGCGGCCAGGCTGACGATCCGGCGGTTCAATTCCTCCGGCCAAGGCGCCAGAAGGTTCCCAGTCCGCAGGCCCGCTTCGACGTGCACCAGCGGCACGCGCTGGTAGAAGGCGGCCAGGGCGGCCGCCATGACCGTCGTGGTATCGCCCTGGGCCACCACGCAATCGGGCCGATAGCGCCCGATGACATCGTGCAGCCCCTGCAGACAACGAGCCGTCAGTTCGGCCAACGATTGGCCGGGCGCCATCACGGCCAGGTCCACGTCGGCGTGAATTCCGAAATTGTCCATCACCTGTGCGAGCATTTCGCGGTGCTGACCGGTCACGCAAATTGTCGGCTGGACCTCGGGGCCGCGCCGCGCGCACTCGAGCACCAGCGGGGCCATTTTGATGGCCTCGGGCCGCGTGCCGAACACGAACAGCGGGCAGATTTTATTCAACAGAGCAAGCCCAAGTTAATCCGGATACCGGAGGAGCACACAGCCGTGTAGAATCATTTTCAAGAAGTCGACTTTCAAGTTGTGCTGGCATGGCAGGTGTGCGCGTGGATCAACGTTCGACTAACCAACCGTGTGAGAGCTCGGACACGCCGCCGGTGGAGCGGCGCGTCTTTCTCAAGGAAGCCGGCGCGGCGATCGCAGCCGCGGTCATCGTTTCGCAAAAGCAGACCTCCGCGGCTTCAACCGTCAGCGCCGCCAGTCTCATTGCCGGCAAGGACGCGCGGCTGGTCGTGCACACCACCAGGCCGGCCGTCTTCGAGACGCCCACTGAATTGCTCATCCCAGATCGCATCACGCCGGTGCCGCTCTTGTTCGTGCGCAACAACCAGCAGCCCGCCGATGCGACCACTATTAAACCGTCGGATCTGGTCGGCTGGAAGATCGAACTGGCAGGTTTGATCGATCGGATACAGACGATTCACGCGGCGGCGCTGGCCGGATTGCCGCAAACTGAACGCGAAATGGTGTTACAATGCTCCGGCAACAGCCGCAAGCTGTTCGCGCAAGCGGCGATCGCCAAAGGCACGCAATGGGGACGCGGCGGCATGGGCAATGTGCGTTTTTCCGGGGTGCCGCTGACGGCACTGTTGGAGCGTTACAGCGTGCGGATCAAGCCCGAGGCCAGGTATCTCACGGCCGAAGGCAAAGACGAACCACCGCTGGGCGAACAGGATTTCGAACACAGCATTCCGCTCGACGAAGCGCTGAAAAAATCGTTGGTGGCGCTGCGGCTCAATGGCCAGCCGCTGCCGGCCATCCACGGCGGACCGGTTCGGTTGGTCACGCCGGGCTACTATGGCACGATGCGCGTGAAATGGCTGAACCGATTGCGATTCGAAACCCATGAGAGCGACCACACCAGCCAGATCCCACACTACCGCACGCCGCGCGACCGGATCAAGCCAGGCCAACCGTTTACCGCGACTTACGAAAACAGCGAGCCGAATTGGCGGATGAAAGTCAAGTGCGTGGTGCTCTGGCCGACGTCGGGGGCCAGGCTCGCGTCCGGCGACGTCAATGTAACCGGGGTCGCATTCAACGATGGCCAAGCGCCGATTGAAACCGTTTTGGTCTCGCCCGATGGCGGACGCAATTGGCAGCGGGCCCAATTCGAACCGCCCGAAAGTCCGTACGCCTGGTACCGCTGGCAGACTCGGCTGAAGCTGCGTCCAGGGCAGCAACAGATTTGGGCGTTGGCCATCGACGCTTTGGGGCGCGGCCAGCCGCTGGACGGCTCGGTCGACTGGAACCCGCAAGGTTACACGTGGAACGGCGTGGAGAAAATTGACGTCAGCGTCGGCTAGCGAGCCACCTACGTCCCGGCGTTTCCGCCCGCGGGCAGCCCGTCAAAATCTTCGGCGATCCGCAGAAGTTGGTTGTACTTGGCCAGGCGTTCGCCGCGGACGATCGAGCCGATCTTGATCAAATCCGCGGCCGTGGCCACGGCCAGGTCGGCGATCGTGGTATCTTCGGTCTCTCCGCTGCGGGCCGAAACGATATAGCTGTATCCCGACGTCCGCGCCAATCGAACCGTCTCCAATGTTTCGCTCAGCGTGCCGATCTGGTTGACCTTGATCAGCACGCTGTTGGCAGCCCCCAGTTGAATGCCCTGGCGCAGGCGAGCCACGTTGGTCGCGAACAGGTCATCGCCGACCAGCCGAAGTTTTGTTCCCAGCCGCGCGGTGAGCTGCTGCCAGCCGTTCCAATCGTCTTCGGCCAGACCGTCTTCAATGCTGGTGATCGGAAATCGATCGGCAAGCGCTTGCAATTGATCGATCATTTCCGCGCTGGTCAGTCGCGCATCGCCGGTGGCCGCCAGCCGATAGTGACGACCGTCGTAAAAGTGCGTGCTGGCCACGTCAAGGGCGATCGTCACGTCGTGGCCGGGCCGCAGGCCGGCGGCTTCGATGGCCCGGACCACGAAGTCGGCGGCTTCGGCGTTGCTGGCGAGTCGCGGCCCAAACCCCCCCTCGTCCCCCACCAGGCGGCCCTCGTGGCCTGCGCTTGAGAGCAATCGTCCCAATTGACGGTAGACGCGCACGGCCCACTCCAGGCCGGCCGCCAGGTTTTCGGCGCCGACGGGCATGATCAGGAAATCCTGAAAATCGAGATTGCCGCCGGCGTGCAGGCCGCCGGAAATCATGTTGATCATCGGCAGCGGCAGGCGCGGCCGCGGCGCTCCGGCGTCGAGTTGTCGAACCAGATCGGCCAGGTGCCGGTAGAGCGGCACGCCGCGTGCGGTCGCCGCGGCGTGTGCATTGGCCAGCGAAACGGCCAGTAGCGCGTTGCCCCCAAGCGTTCGCTTTTGCGGCGAGCCGTCGAGTTCAAGCAGTCGCGAGTCGAGCCCCTGTTGGTCGCATGGGTCGAGCCCGCGCAGCGCCGGCGCGAGGATGTCGCGCACATGCGCCACGGCCTGGCGCACCCCGCGACCGTCATAGCGAGCCTCCGACGTGTCGCGAAGTTCCCAGGCCTCGGCGGCGCCGGTGCTGGCGCCCGAGGGAACGATTGCCCGGCCGCGCGCTCCGTCCGACGTGTGGACTTCGGCTTCAACCGTGGGCTGGCCGCGGCTATCGAGCACTTCTCGGGCCAGGATGTTGGCGATGGTTGTCAAAATGTGGAATCCTTACTAGCTAAACGTTTGCTCGCATAAGCTGATCACTTCCGGCCAGTCGCTCGGGCCCGCTTTGAAAACCTGCAGGCATAATGCGCGCATCTGGTCACGGCGTTTCACATCGGTGAGATACTCGACGGGGCTCTTTCCGTCCAGCCGCGCCCAGGCGCAGCCGGCGAAATGTTGCACCCCGCGCGTCCACAGCTCTTCCAGTTCTTGCGGCGAGACGCGGGCCGCCATCACGTCGCGATACGATTGCCAAAATTGCCGGCTAAGGTTCAAGTAGGCCGAGTGCCGCGGAGCGTGGTAACAGGCTTTGAGCACCAGGTGGCTCAAGAAAAAACCGAGGTCGAAAGCCGGGTCACCGTAGTGGCCGGTTTCGAAATCGACCATCATCATCCTCATGGAAAACACCAACAGGTTTTTGGGACTGAAATCGGCGTGTACCAGCGAACGCGGATGTTCCGCAAGCGAATCGATCAACCGTTGCACGGCCGGCCGGGCCTCGGGCCGCACTTCGGCTAACGTGCGGTAATACGGATCGACGCGCAACTGGTCGAACAGCGTACGGTCGCCGATGCGTTCGGCCAGGGCGGGATCCAGCCAACTGCCGGCGTGCAATCTAGCCAGCAGTCGGCCGCAGGCAGCGGCGATTCGCGGATCCGCGCGGCCGGCCAGCAAATCTTCCTTCCAGACCGTGTTGGGGCGTGGCGCCGCGGTCATGCCGAACAGATAGTTTTCGCGGTCCTCGAACATAATTCGCGGAGTCAACGCCACAAGCTCGGCATTCGCGGCGGCCTGCCTGCCTGCCGACTCCAGCAGTTCGGCGCAAATGGTCAACACCTCGGCTTCGCGCCAGTTGCGCTCGACGCTGGAAAACCACGCGTGTTTCGTGCGCAGTTGCCCACGCGCTTGCTTGAGCACGAATTCGTCGCCGGGCCGCTGAGGACGTTCCACCAGCAGGACCATGTTGGAAACGCCGCCGGCGAGTTCCCGCACGCGAACCGGCTCATCGGCCCCGATGCGTCGCGTGTCGCGCAAATAGTCTTCCGCCGTCTGTGGGTCGATCAGCCGCATGCGGCCAATATCGCCCGCGAAGCGTGCCAGGGTCAAGCGGCGCTATTTCTTTTCGGCCGCCTCGGCTTCTTCCCGATCGACGAGCCCGTCGTGATTGGCGTCGAGTTTTTCGAAGGCCGACAGGGGTCCGACAAATTCGTGCGGACTTAAGTCGCCGTCATTGTTGCGATCCATCTTACGAAACCAGAGCGGGCCGCTGGTGCTGGCCTTGGTCGCCTGGCGCGCGGGGCGGCGGACCATGCGCGTGTCGGTGTCCGAGCGATCGTCCGCGCCGCGCAGCAGTTCGAATTCGAGGCGTTGGGGCACCTCGTCGCCGTTCAGGGCCCCATCGCCGTTTTTGTCCTCGGTGACCAGAAGGTTTTTCGCGTCGCGCAATTCACGCGGCGAGAGCACGCCGTCCTTGTCGGTATCGAGCATATCAAACAGATCCTGTCCCAAGTCGCGAATTTCGAGTTGCAGCCGAAAGGCCGCGGCGGCGTTCTGTCGGGTCATGAAACTCGTCAACTCGCCCTTGAAGACCTTGCCGTCTCCGTCGACGTCCATCGCCGCGAATGCCGACTTGCCGATGTTGTTGGCCGCGGCCTCCGCGGTGTCGATATAGCCGTTGTTATCACGATCGTAAGTGCGAAACTCGACCAGATCGGTTTGCCGCGGATCGCGATTGTTGCGATTGAACTCGATATTGGCTTCGCCGAGTTGGAGCTCATAGCCGCCGTTGAGTTTCTGGCGCACTCGAAATTCGCGCTCCGTCGAGCCACGCTGTCGGCTGCGGCGGTCGGGGGCCGTGGCATGGCCCATGGCAAAAACCAACTCCAAGTCGGGATGTCCCCCGACAAAGCTCTCCAGCTCCTCGTGATCCAACGCGCCATCGCCGTTGACGTCCAGCCTGGCCATCGCCGCGGCGGGCAGACGGATTTCGATCTCGGGCACAACCGCGGTCAAACGACCGTCGTGGTTGCGGTCGTAATGTTTCAGCAGCTTCTCCGCGATTTGCGCGGGCGTGGTCAACGGCTCGACCGGCAGCACGGGGCTTTCGTTGGGATCCAAGTCAGGCTGGGCGCTGGCCGGGTCGGACGCGGCCGCGATGGCGTTGGGGTCCAGGATCAGCTCCGGTCCGGTTATCACCCGGTCGTCGTCGAAGTCGCGCGGTTGCAGTTGCGTCTCGGCGGCGGCCAACTCGGCGGCCGAAAGCTGGTGATTGTGGTCGGTGTCCAACAGCGGGAACAGAGCCAGAGCCGAGCCCCGAGCAATCACCGGACGGCGGTGCACGGAAAACGGTGGAAGTATTTTTGCCAGCGCGTCCAGCAAAGTCGCTCGATCGACGGTGCCGTCCGCGGCGGCGACATCGCGAAAGTCGCCTGCCGGAGCGTCGCGCAGGCTGCCGTTCATGTCGCGCGCGATGGCGCCGGCTTGCTCGAGCGTGACTCGGCCATCGTGATCTCGATCTTCCAGCGCGAAGAGCTCGTCGAAACGCTCTTGCCAGACCTGACGAAACGGCTGGCCGTCAATCGTAACGTGCAGCCGAATGACCAGCGGGCGCAAGGGACCCAGAAAGATGAGATCTTGCACGTCTGGCGCGTGCGGCGAACCGGACGGCGAATGCTTGGCGATTTCCGCCCCGCGCGCTAGTTGACTTGCCAAGGCGATCCAGCCCAGCAGCAGCAGAATCGGCCCACGCCGGGCTTTCATCCGACGATCTCCTCGATGCTCTTGGCGGCCGGATCGACGACGCGGATGGGTCGGCCCACGTTCGACACGTTTTGTTTCATGGGATCGATGCCCAGTGCCCGGCAAACCGTGGCCAGCAGGTCGGGCACCGACACCGGGCGCTCTTCCACGGTCGTGCCGTCGGCGCTGGTGCGTCCGACAACCTGTCCACCGCGAATGCCTCCGCCGGCCAGCACGGTTGACCAGGCGTTGGGATAGTGATCGCGGCCCTGGTTGGCGTTGATCTTCGGCGTGCGGCCGAATTCGCCCATCCAGACGATGAGCGTCGAATCGAGCAGGCCGCGCGATTTCAGCTCGGTCATCAAGGTGGCCCAGGCCGGGTCGAGCATTTCGCTCAATGTCTTGACCCCCTCGAAGTTGTTGGTGTGCGTGTCCCAGCCGATGTTGTTGACGCCCCCCAGCGTGACTTCGACGAACGGCACGCTGCGTTCGACGAGCCGGCGAGCAAGAAGGCACCCCTGGCCAAAGCGGTTGCGACCATACGCATCGCGCACCGCGCTGAGTTCTTCGTCCAGGTCGAAGGCCTTGGCCGCTTCGCTGCGCATCAGCACCACGGCCCGATCGTAGGCCGTCTTGTAGCCGATGGCTGGAGCGCCGGCGTGGGCGCCGATGAACCGGTCGTTGAGTGAGCTCAACAGCCCCAGCCGTGCGCCGACCGTTTCGTCGGTGACTTCATGAGGAGCGTGCAGATCGGCGACGGTCAGGTCGTAGGAGTCTTCGTTGTCGTTGTTATTTTGGGCCCGCGCTTCGCCGACAAACAGCGGTGCGAACTGCGAGCCCAAGAAGCCCGGACTGAAGGCGGCCGGATTGAAGTTGCGAAACGGCGAGATGCTGACGAAGCTGGGCAACTCGGCCCGCGGATCGCCCAATTCCTTGGCCACTAGCGACCCCAGCGTGGGATAGCGGACCGGCGGTTGGGGCAGATAGCCGTTGCGCAGCAGGTAGGTCGCCCGGCCGTGGTCTCCTTCTTTGGTGCTCATCGAGCGGATGATAGCCATGTGCTGGGCCAGCGTGGCGACTTTCGGCAGGTGCTCGGAAATCTTGATGCCCGGCACCGACGTGGCGATCTCGTGATAGCTGCCGCCGTTGGCGTGGCCCGGCTTCAGGTCAAAGGTTTCCATCTGGCTGGGCCCGCCGTTCATCCACAGCAAGATGCAAGATCGCTTGCGGACCGGCGCCGCGTCGGCGGCCATCGCTTCGAGCCAGGGCAGCGTCGCGCCGCCCACCAGGCCGGCCCAGGACCAGCGCAGCAGGTCGCGCCTGGAAAGTTCGTACGACGACTTGCGTGGAGAATTAGGGCTCATAAGAGTACCTTTGCTTCTCTGAGAAAGGATCGCCTGGTCCGCATATTTGGTAATGCCGTGGCCAGGCTAATGGTTCAACGCGAATTCGGCGCTGTTGAGCAGTGCCCAGAACACGTCGGCCAAAGCTTTTTTAGGATTCTGGTCGGCGCGGCCACGGGTCACGTATTCGACAAATTGCGACATTTCTTCGGGTGCTGGTTTGCGCGAGAGGGCCGCCATGAAGAGCGATTCCACGCGATCCTCGGTTGACAAAAACGGCGCCTCGGCCACGGCCACCAGCGTTTCGCTCTTGGCCAGGTCCGTGGCGTCGCTGACCAGTTTTCCGTTCATGAGGGCCAGGGCCTGCAGAATCGACGTCTCGGCCTCGGTGCGCGGCACGCTCTGGTCGGCAAAGCGATTGCGAAATTCGGCCGCGGCGCTGGTCATGTCGGGCAGCACCACGCCGCGTTGCGCCGCGCGCCGGTCCTCGCGAAAACCGGTCGCCTGCACGATGCTGGCAAACAATTGATCGGCGGTCATCCGCCGCAACGGCAGGCGGGCGAACTTCGCCAAATCATCTTCGCCGACCGTCGCCGATCGACTGGACAACTGATAGGCTCGCGTGCCGGTGATCGCGCGGATCAGATAATTCAAGTCGAAGTGATGCAAGGCGAACTGCCGGGCCATTTCGTCCAGCAACTCGGGGTGCGAGGGGGGATTCGCCTTGTCCAGGTCGTCGACCGGGTGCACGAACCCACGGCCCAGGAAATGGTCCCACAGCCGATTCACGGCCGCGCGGGCAAAGTAGGGATTGTCGGTGCGCGTGATCCAACGCGACAACAGCTCGCGCTTTGCGCTGCCGGAGGCCCAGTCGGGCTGCGAACCGTCGAGGAAGGCCGGTTCGACCACGATCTGCGTCTGGGGGATCAAGATCGCATTGGGGCTGCCGGAAACCGCTTGCTTGCTCGGCGCGCCGGGTTGCGACTGGGGCTGATCGAAAAACGCGGCCATGGACCAGAACTCGCGGCGCGTCCAGTGCGAAAATGGATGATCGTGGCATTGCGCGCATTGGACCTGCACGCCCAGGAAAATGCGGGTCGTGCTGGCCGCGATTTGTTCGGGTTTCTGTTCGTTGGCCTGAAAGAAGGCGGCCGGACTCGGAACGAAATTGCGATTCCGAGCGGCGACATTGGCCGGCGGCGCCGTTTCGACCGGCGCGGTCAATAGTTCGGTCACCAACCGGTCGTAAGGCGTGTTGATCGCAAAACGCAAACGCAACCAGGTCTCGAACTGCGGCGTTCCAATCCGGGCTTCGATATTCTCGGCGGCTCCGGCGAGCATCAGCCCACGCCACGTATTGGCAAAATGTTGGGCATGAGCGCCGCGGCGCAATAGATCGTCGACGACGCGGCGGCGTTTATCGTTGCTCGAGTCGGCCAAAAACAATTGCAGTTCGGCCACCGAGGGAATCTTGCCCACCACGTCCAGATAAATGCGCCGCAAGAACTCCGCATTGTCGGCCGGCGCGGCCGGCTCGATCCTGTCGCGCTGCCAGGCGGCGGCCAGCGCCTGATCGATGTAAGACGTCAGTTGTTCGACGTCGAACAGCCGTTCTTCGGCCGACGTCGCAGGAGAGCAGGGGGCCGTTTCCGCGTGGACCGACGGAAGCAGGCCGAATCCCTGAATGGGGCCTAGCACCTGCAGCAATTCAATTGCACACAGACATCCACCGAATGCCAAGACCGCAAACGGCGCCTGGCCAACTAGCGCCCGACCCGGCCGAAACTGCCGAATGCTCATCTCCCTGCTCCCTGAGAAACGCCGGGAAACCCGAGGCCCCACGCGACCGATTCTACCACTACTCAGGCGGTATTCAAACAATTCACGCGTGGGGGCCTAGTTTTCTTTTGCAATTCGATGGTCGGGGCGTTCTAATCGTCGTAACGGAACAAGAAAACTGGGCGTGTCTGGCCCAGAGCCCTACCGGGGGAGTGGAGGTTTGCCGTGCTGACTCTCGCACCTAACGCCGATCGCCGCGGATCGGTTTGCCAGCGTCCCAATCCCAGACTCCACGTCGCCGGACGTGCCAGTGCCACGCTGGTCGCGACTTTTTGCCTGCTGGGCATGTCGGCCCAGGCGCAAGTGATTATCGCTAATGGGACCTTGGTTGTCGGGGATTCCACCAAACCCACCGCGTCTTTCAGCCTGCCCACGCAGCCGGCCGACGTCAAAGACGCGGTCGACGAATTCCAACGGATGGTGAAGCACGAACAGTGGGAAAAGGCGTTCAAATCGCTGGAGACAATCGCGGGCAAAACGTCCACCGGCTATCTGGACCGCAAAGATGGAGTATTGGTCCCCAGCCGGCTGTTGGTCCGCAGCCTGCTGGCCAGCCTGCCGGCGGCCGGCAAGAACGCATATCGGCTGTTCTATGATTCGCAGGCCACGGCGCTGTGGGACAAGGCCGTGGGCAAGAATGAGGCCGGAAACCTTTCCACCATCGTCGCCAATCATGTGATCAGTTCAGTGGGAGACCGGGCGGCCGATCGCTTAGGCGATTTGTATTTCGAACAAGGCGATATGGATAAGGCGCTGGTCGCCTGGCGGTCGATTGTCGACTACTGCCCGGACAGCAAGCTTTCCAAGGCGCAAGTCTTGGTCAAAATGGCCACCGTTCTGGCCCGCGACAGGCGGTGGAGCGAGTTTCGCGAGATTGAAAAAACGGTGCGCGAGCGTTACGCGGCGGAAGTGGTGGAAATCGGCGGTCGGCGCGTGACGGCGGCCGAGCAAATGGGTCTTTTGGGTTCAGCGGCCCAGGCCGTCGAACCTGTCGTGGAAGCCGCGCCGGCCGACGACGTCGAATTGCCCGGCGAGGTGGAGCCGCTGTGGCAATTCCGCTTTCAGAGCAAGACCGATCCGCTCAATCCGAATCAGCCCTTTACGTTGATGGACGTTTACGGCCGTCAGCGGCCCAATGATTTCACGATCCCCGCGGCTGCCGACGAGAAGCGCGTGTACGTCAATTTGTTCGGCGTGGAGATGGCCTTTGACTTGGCCTCCGGCAAACTCTTGTGGCGCTCCGGCAAACTACACTCGCTGCAATTGCAGCAGGGGCGCCAGGGGGTCGCGCCGGAGCGTTACTCGATCGTGCTCTCCGGCGATCGGACTTGGAGCGTGTTGCGCGACCCGCAGCAGAACAACCAGAACAATCAAATGAACGGTTTCGCGTTGATGGTGCGCGAAGCGGCCACGGGCAAGGAAGTGTTCAGCACGCGACGGACACTCAGTTCGTGGACAATTTTGGGTCCGCCCTATCCGGCTGGCGACGTCGTGTACGTCGGCGGCAGCCGTTCCAATCAGGGCCGCGAAATGTCCGTGCTGGTCCTCGATGCCAAAGACGGCAAGTTGCTCAAAACGGTGACGGTGGGCAATCACGCGGTCGATCAGAACCAGGTCTACGGCGAGCGAATTGCCCAGCCAAGTTTCTTGTTGCACCGCGACCGGCTATTCATCGATACCCACGCCGGCGCGTTGGTTTCGATGCAACCGCGCACCGGTGATTTTGATTGGGGGATTTTGTACGATTCGCCCCCGCCCTCGACCGGCTATAACTACTACAACTCCACGCCGCCGCAGTTTGGAGTCAGCGGGCCGGTGTACTCGGCCGGCTTGATGTTCGCCAAGGGAATGCGTTCGGCGCGACTGTTGGGTGTGCAGACCGACAGCGCGACGCTGGCCTGGAACCGGTCGGTGGCGAATTCAGCCGTGATCTTGGGCATCGACGACGATCGCGTCTATCTGGGCGGCGAAGAGCTGACCGCTTACAGCCTCAAAACGCAGGAGCTGCTGTGGGCCACGCAGTTGCCGCTATCGGCGGCCTGGTGCGTGCCGCTGCTGACCAGGCATCGGCTCTATCAGTTCACATCGCGGGGCGTTTGCGAAGTGGACAAGGAGACCGGCGCGGTGGTGAAGATTTTTCGTGGCGTCGATCTCGATGCATTTGGCGGCGCGTTCTTCGTGACTCCACAGGCCCTGGTGACCGTTTCGAACTTGGCGATCACGGCCTACCCACGAAGCCCCGGAGGGCCGACCAGCACCAATTAACTGGGTTTCTAATTACCGGGGCGTTTTCTTTATGAGCGGCCGACCCCCTGCGACTGTTATGGGGTTTCATACGCGATCGAGGACCTGTGTCATGAATCGAAGATTCTGCCTGCCGGCGATGCTGATCTGCGGTCTGTTCTTCCTGGGACTGCCCGGCGAAGTCCGCGCACAAAACCCGTTTCTTGCCAACATGGGCGGCAGCGACGGCATCTCGGTCTTTGGCACCGGCGAACTGCTGGCGCGGCCCAATTGGGTCGAAATCGACTTGCACCTGGCCGGCAAGGCCGAACTCACCGGCGACGCTCTTGTGAAATATCGCGACGCCAGAAAACGCCTGCTCGAGGCGCTCGAAAAGCTGAAAATCAAGGATCTCTCGACCGACGATCTAGGGCTCACGATTTCCACCGGCGCCGGGATCGAGCAGCAGCAGCGGATGATGAACGGCATGCCGCAGGCAATCGGGAAACCCCAGATCGAAGTTTCCAGCTCGCTGCGCGTGCGTCTCAAGGACGTTCGCGAGATAGCGCCCGACGAACTGATCAAAACCGTTGGCAAGTTGCTGGATGTGGCGCAGGACTCGGGCGTCACGATTGGTCCTAGTGCGGCCGAAGTGATGCGCAATATGCGTTACGGCAAC
>JBGQKM010000037.1:0-27810 GCA_041499515.1 Planctomycetia bacterium
CGTGATCCACAGCAGGCTCGACGTCATGCGTCAACCCTTCAGGCTCTCGAGATCGGAAATGTCCGTGTCAACGTCGGAACGGACCCGCAGGACCATGACGCCCATGACCAGCGCCCCCAAGACCACGTCCAGGATCACGCCGATTTCGATGATCAGCGGCATGCCCTGGCTGACCGCCATCGCGGTGAAAAAGATGCCGTTCTCCGCGGCGAACAGGCCCACCATCTGGTTCAGCGCTTTTTTCCGAGACGCCATCACGAGGACGCCGAGCAGGGTCAGCGCCAGCCCCACCGGCAGCGCATTACCCGTGATGGCCTGTCGCACCGGGCCCAGCGAGGCGCTCAACCAGAACGAGAGCACCACGATGGCGGCGGCAAGCGCGAGCGTGACGTTGATGGGAATCACCGGCTCTATCTCCCGGTGAATGCCGATTCGCTCGATCACCTGGATGAGCAGCCAAGGCAGTAAGATGGCCTTGACGAGGATGGTGATGCCCGCGATGACCCACAAATCCACGTTTCCCGTGGCGGCGGCCAGGATGGCGCCGGCGATGCTCAGGAACACCGCCTGCGCCGCCACCGCGTAGATGGCGCGGTACAGTTGACCGGAAGCGAGAATGAGCAACATCGTGAAGAGCAGCATCGCCCCCAGGTCGTCGATCAGGTGGCTGGCCAATTCGGCGCTCATAAAAACCTCAGCGCCAGCGCCAAGAAGGCACACAACAGACCCAGTGCCAAGAACTGGGGCACCCGGAAGAAGCGCAGCTTGGCATACGAAGATTCGACCACGCCCAGGAAGGTCGCCAGCGCGAGCACCTTGACCGTGAACGCCGCCAGGGCCAGCCAAAGCTCCGAGACCGAAGGGCCCCGGGCCAGGCCCGCCGGGAAGAACAGCGCTATGGCCAGGGTGAGCATGATGAGTTGCTTGGTGTGCGTCGCCAGAACGATACAGGCCAGGCCGGGCCCCGAGTGCTCCAGGAGCATGCCCTCGTGGAGCATGGTGAGCTCGAGGTGGGTATCCGGGTTGTCCACCGGAATTCGCCCTGTTTCGGCCGGAAGCAGGACGAGCAGCCCGAGCAACGCGAGCAAGTCGGGGGCCTGCCACGAGAGTGCGGCAAGCGTCTCGCGCCGCGTGGCAAGCTCGCCCAGGTCGGTAGTGCCACCCACCACCGCGACCGAGAAGACCACGATCATCAAGGCCGGTTCGACCAGCAGGCCGACCGTCATCTCGCGCGAGGCGCCCATTCCGCCAAATGCGCCCCCGGCGTCGAGCGCCCCGATTGCCAGCAGGAATCGCGCCAACGCCAACAGCGCCAGGAGCAGGATCGCGTCTCCCAGAGGCAGTAGCCTCGGGTCCGCCGGCGCCCACAGCACGGGCAACATCGTGGCGGCGGTCACGGTGGCACCGAGCACCAACACCGGGATCGCGCGAAAGAACGGGCTGGCGGTGTCGCTCTGCACCGTCCCCTTGCGCAGCAGCTTCAGCAAATCGCGGTATGGCTGCAACAGTCCCGCCCCCTCACGACACTGCAAGCGCGCCTTCAGCTTCTGGATGAAACCGGTCACTAGCGGCCCGAGAAGCACCAACAGCGCCGCCTGGGCAAGTGTTCTACCGATAGGCAAGAATTCCTGCATGGCTTACCCCTTCCCGAACAACAGCAGCACGGCCACCAGCGTCCCCAGCACGAAGCCAATGTAGCCGTGGATTCGCCCAGTGCTGTAGGCGCGGATGGCGTGCGCGCCGGCAGTCACCTCGCGTTTGAGCGTCTGATAGAACATCATCTCGGCGAGATCGACCACCTCGCCGAAGTAGCCGATCCGCGTGAGCACATAAGGCGACGTGTCGGCCTCTTTGGTGATCGCGCGACGCGGGCGGTAGATCGCCGCGAAAATGAGACGGAGCGGCTTGGCGAACGCGGTCGCCGTGTAGTCGAAGCGGCTGCTGGGGGTCATTCCGCAAGTCCAAGTCGGCGCGAGCCGAAGAGGTATCGCGCGCGGCCAGCTACGCACCACCCAGGCCGCCGCGGCGAGCAGGGCGAATAGGGCCGCCGCCGCACTGACCGAGATCGAGGTCGCCTCAAGGCTGTGCGGGGCGACGCCGACCGAGAGGACGAGTGGCCCGCGCGCGGTAACCACGGCGCTGGCGCCCATGCCCCCCAGAAGCTCGGCAGTCGGCCGGTCAAGCAAGCGCATCGCGTAGCCGGGCGCCAGCCCAAGCCCGACACAGGCCCCGGCGAGCAGGAGCATACCCGCGATCATCGGCGCCGCCGACTCGGTGGCCTGCGCGGCGTGAGTCGACCGCGGCCGGCCGAGGAAGGTGACGCCGAAGGCCTTGGCAAAACAGGTCGCGGCCAGGCCGCCCGTCAATGCCAGCATCGAAGCTGCGACGCCCGCGAGCAATCCGGTGGCGCCGCCGAAACTGGCGCCGCCCAAGACCAGCGCCTGGAAGGTCATCCACTCGCTCACGAACCCATTCAAAGGCGGCAGCCCCGAAATGGCCACCGCTCCGAGCAGAAACAGCCAGGCCGTCCACGGCATGCGCCGGGCGAGCCCGCCGAGCTCTTCCATGTTGCGAACGTGGGTGCGGTTGATCACGCTGCCAGCGGCCAGAAACAACAGCCCCTTGAATGCCGCGTGGTTGAGGGTGTGCAAGAGCGACGCCGCAAGGGCCAGCGTTGCCAACGGCTCGCCCGCGCGGCCGTTGCACAGCAGCATCGCGAGCCCCGCGCCGATGAGAATGATGCCCACGTTCTCGACGCTGTGGTATGCGAGCAGGCGCTTAAGGTCGTGTTGCTGCAGGGCGAGCAGCACGCCGATGACGGCCGAAACGGAGCCCAGGATGAGCACCGTCCGGCCCCACGACGCGGGCAGCGGGCCGTCAGCGGGAGCCAGCAGGTCGAAACTGAAACGGAAGAGGCCGTACAGCGCGACCTTGAGCATCACGCCCGACATCAGCGCTGAGACGTGGCTGGGTGCCGCTGGGTGTGCCTTCGGCAGCCAGACGTGTAGTGGCACCACCCCCGCCTTGGCGCCGAATCCGGCCAGGGCGAGCATGAACAGCGTGGTGCGCGTCGAGCCGTCCAGGCCGCGCGCCGCAGTCCGCAGCGCGGCGAAGTCGAACGCCTGCGCGCGATCAACCAGGGTGAAAAAAACCACGATGAGCGCCGCAGTGCCCGCGTGCGCCATCACCAGGTACAGCAGACCGGCTCGCGCGTTCTCCTCGCTCTCGGTGTCGCTCACCACGAGGACGTAGCTCGCCAGCGTCATGCCCTCCCAGGCCAGGAGGAAGGTGAGGGCGTCGCCCGCGCAGCAGACCAGCGCCATGCAGCCGACAAACACGTTGAGGGCGAGCACTTGGACGAAAGGGGCCTTGGCGTGCGCGCCGAGGTACCTAGGCCCGTAGATCGCGGCGGCGGCCGCGACCAGCGAGACGACCAGCAGGAAGAAGGCCGAGAGGCCGTCCACCGAAAGGGACATTTCTGCGAACGGGAACATTTGCGGCAGCGCGACGTGCAGCGGCGGGGCAGACCCGCTCAGGAGCACCCCCAGCGCGACGATCGCTCCCGCCACGGCTCCGGCCAGCGTGAGCAGATGTCCGAGCCACAAGACGATAGGGGAAACAAAGGGCATTTCGCGGTGGGGAGCACACGTAGCTTTCTCTGTCGTCGATGTCATGAAAGCCAGTGGTGTCTCAAACTCAGTTGACTTTCGGGTGATGTCTCAGTGCGAGACGCTCGCGCGGCGTCTCCGGTGCGCTGCATGATATGCGGTGCCGGCGGCTGCGCCAACAAGGACGGGGGATGATGGCCCGTCACGTAGCGAAAGCGTGCCTCGACCGCGAGCAGCGCTGCGCATGGTTCGCGATGGGAGGGTGACCGCTCCACAAATCGTTCGACTGACGAAGCGACATGCCGGTAACCGCGTATGCTATCCGAACAGACCGAGGATCGGCTGACCCGAGCTGATGGGACGGGTGAAGCCGTCCTTGCCCAGACGGAGATCGAGTGGGACGCCCAGGGCGTGGTAGATCGTGGCGCCAAGGTCCTGGGGGCGCACCGGCTTGTCTTTCACGTACGCCCCGATCCTGTCGGATTCGCCATAGACCATTCCGCCGCGAATCCCGCCGCCGGCCAGGATGGCCGAATAGCAGGAGGGCCAATGCTGGCGCCCGGGATTGGCGCCGCGCGCATTGATACGCGGGGTGCGGCCAAATTCTCCGACGACCACGACCAGAGTGCTCTCAAGCAAGCCGCGCTCTCGGAGATCGACAAGCAACGCGGAAAGTGCCTCGTCGAGTCGCGGCAAGCAAAAGCCCATTCCGTACGAACCCGTGCCAAAGGCGTTGCCCATCCCCATTTCGCCGCCGTGCATGTCCCAGCTCGAACTGGGAGGGCCGCCCCCAGTTTCGCCCGGCGCCGGGCCCGTCCAGCCATTGACCGTGACGAACCCCACCCCCGCCTCGACAAGCCGCCGCGCCAAAAGCAGGTTCTGTCCCAGGGCATGCATGCCGTAGCGCTCGCGCACGGCCGCCGGCTCGCGGTTCAACTCGAACGGCTGGCGTGCGCCGGGTCCGCTGGCCAACTCGAACGCCCGGCCACGCAAATCCTGCCACTCTTTCACGGCTCGATTGTCCGCGCTCGGGCTCTCGACAGGATTCAGACCCTCGAGCAACTCTCGTCGCTTCTGCATCCGCTCGGGCGGCACGGAGGGAAGCAACTCGTCGGGTGCTCTGAAACCCGGCATCGCGGGATGATTGCTGGCCGAGCCGACGAACAGTGGGCTGTGGCTAATGCCCAGGTGGCCTCCGGTGCCAATATTCGGGGCGCAGAAGACCGGATCGCCGACGCACTTGATCAGCCAGACGTACGAAGCGAAGCTGTGCTGGCTGGGTCGAACTTTCGCCAGGATCGAACCGATGTAGGGAGAGTCGGGCGGCGCATCGGCCTGGCCGCTTAAGCAGTGGTGCATGGCGTCGAAATGATTACTGATGTTCCCGACGTGCGTCATCGACCGGATCAGGCTGAAATGTTGGGTCAGGCCGGCCATGCGCGGATGAAGCTCGGAGATGCGCATGCCTGGCACCGTCGTGGCAATGGGCTGGTAGGGGCCGCGAATCTCGGCCGGCGCCGCGGGCTTCAAATCCCATGTATCGAGGTGGCTGGGCCCGCCGCACATCAAGATAAAAATGCAAGACTTCTCGGCGGCACCGCCGCCCAGTCCTCGGTTGCCATTGACGGCTGCTGCAACCGTCCCCGGAAAGCCCAGGCTCAAGGCGCCGAAGCCTCCGGCTTGCAGCAGTCGGCGGCGAGAAATCAGCGTGGAATGTTGTCGTTTGTCGCTCGGCGAAAGACTCATCGCAGCGTCCTCTCTTGGTCACACGAACAGCGACCGCAGGGGCTGGCCGTCGGCGATGCGCCACGGCCGGCCCGTGAGGTCGTGAATCTCGGACGACGGATCGATGCCAAAACGCCAAAAGATGGTGGCCGCCAGATCGGCTGGGCTCACCGGGTCGCGTGCGGGATACGCGCCGGTTCGATCGCTGGCTCCAAAAACGGCTCCCCCGTGAACGCCGCCGCCGGCCAGCAACACGGTATAGCAATCGGGCCAGTGGTCGCGGCCGCCGTTCTTGTTGATCGTCGGCGTGCGGCCGAACTCGCCCATCGCCACGACCAACGTCGTGTCGAGCAATCCGCGCGCATCGAGATCCTCGATCAGCGCCGAGAGTGACTGGTCGGCCAAGGGCAACAAGTGGCGCTTGTGTTGGTCGAAGTTTTGATGGTGGGCGTCCCAGTTCTGTCCCTGCTGTCGGAAATCGAACACGTTGACAAACGGAACTCCGGCTTCCACCAACCGCCTCGCCAGCAACAGATTCTGCCCGCGCATCTGGCGCGCGAATCCCATCTCGGCGCCGTTACCCCCGCCGCCGCCGGAACCGACGGCCACCGGCGCCGGACCGTATCCATAGCGATCGCGGGTTTGTGACGATTCCCGCGACAGATCGAGGGCTTCGCGGAACGTCTGAGTGCCGAGCAACTGAAACGCCTTGTCGCTGGTGATTTGCCAGCGTCCCATCGGCGAAGACTGCGCAGCGGCCATCGATTTTTCCTGCAGAGACGTCAGCAAACGACGCCGATCCTGGAACGATTTGGGCGACAGCCCCGCCGGCAGCGCGAGTGCTCCGGCGTTATAGGATCGACTCTCCACGTCGACGTTGATTTGCAAAGAATCATACGTCGATCCCAGAAATCCGCCTCCCTGACAGGGCACGTTAATGACGTTGTGAAAGACGAAGGGCAGCGCGGCATGCGGCACGTCGAGCTGCAATTCACGTCGCAAGAAACTCAGCGACGCGCCATACGACGGGAACACTTGTTTGATCGGAGCGAACTCCTCGCGATCTCCTGTCGGCGGTTGGCGGCCCGTCAGTGCCTCGGTGGATGCTGAATCGTGCAACCGGTTCTGATGATGCATGCTGCGGACAAGCGCCACCTTGTGCATGCAGCGCGCCATCCTCGGCAGATGTTCGCACACGAACAGGCCAGGCACGGAAGTCGAGATCGGCTTGAATTCGCCACGCACTTCAGCCGGGGCATCCGGCTTCAGGTCGTAGGTGTCCAAGTGGCTCGGACCGCCGTAATAGAACACGAGCACGCAGGCTTTCAGCGGAGGCAGCCCAGAGGATTCGATGGGTCTCGCCGTCGCCCGCGCTTGCAGCAACCCGGTCAAGCTCAAGCCGAGCCCACCGACGCCCAGCCTCAGCACTGAGCGTCGCGACAATCCGTCCATCGGACTCGAAGTGTGGTGCCGTGATCGGGCCATTTTGTCGTTACCCGTCGAACCCTGTGCGCCGCTGGCGGGACGGTGCGCGTTGTCGAGTGTGCCGGCATGCCGACGCAGCGACGCGCCCATCCGAACCCGCCGACCATTGTAGCAAGCTGACCCGCCCGCCGCGATTCTACCGGACGGTGTCGCCCAACGCATGACCGTTCCGGGACGTGTTCGCGGTGCTGAAATCGGGTCGAGCCTGTTGAAAAACGGCCGTTTTGCCTTCGGCGTGCTGCACGGATCCCGGCGATAGCGGGGTCACGATTTGGTGAAATCGGACTCTTTCAACAGACCCGTTCGTTTCTCGACGAACTCCTAACGCTCTTTGCGTTTGAACTGGGCGTCGTTCTCTTTGAGGAATGCGCGCAGCTCGTCCGAGAAGTCGAGCAGGCGTTCCCATTGTTCGAGGTAGAGCGTCACCGGCATGCGTTGCAACCCATAGACGCTAAGCGCGCCTTTGGCGCTGACTTTGCAATAGAGACTGCCCCGCTTGGGTTGCTCGACCTCGGCTAACAGCTTGGAAGCTTCTTCGACTTTGAGCTCTCCGGCGGCAAGTTTCGCCAGAATTTCTTCTTTCTTCATCGGCTTGGTTGCTCCGCTAATTATGGTTAACCGACATTATCCCAAATGGAGTAAGCCTGGAACCAATACAGACTCGCAATAGCCACGATTGTAACAACGGGCTCCCTACCCCGCGTGTGGCCCGCAGTGAATTTTGCTCCGTTTTTTGCCCGACGGCGCCGGCTTCTTGGTTCGCGTGGCGCGAATCATCCTCCGACGGGCTACTTTGTCGGGATGCGGTACTCATAACGCGCGGGCTTTCCCCCTCACGTCCAGCCTTTTTCGGCCACCACGGCACTCCTACGCAGGCATTCGTCCGACAACTGGCGGCCGCATCGCCAACCGCGCGATGCGGTCGAGGATCGCCGCGAACAGGTTCCGCGTGACAGCGACCTCAGCCAGTTGGAAGGTCATTGACCCGTTCCGCCACCTGGCGGATGTGCTTCGGCCGCTTCCAACCACTCCGCCCGACCGGCTGACGGGGGAGCTACCCGACCTCTGGTTCGAGATCCACCCGCCAATGGTCAGAAAACTGGCCGTGTCGTTCGGCGCGGCCGTGCGGCATCTGCCTGGGCGGTACTTTAATCTTTTTGGGGCCCGTTTTGGCAACTTGTCCAACTCCCTCGGGCGGAAAACGGCAGTAGGGGTTTTGGCGCGGCCGACCGGCATTCCGGCCGACGCTTCCCGCGGCGCAACCGGCGCCCTTGCCCACTGCGTATAATTTATTCCAGATGCAGATTGAGGACATTTGACTTTCCTTAGCTGACAAGTAGACTCGATCATGTCATCGCTCAACGCTTTTAATTCGCAATGGATGAAGCCCCACCGTGCAGGACGCGGCCGGGGCCTTTTTTACGTAGCTCTGTCGCAAGCGACGGGCTAGGTTTTCCAAAATTTTGTTCAAGGGGTGCGCCATGTGTCGTGTCGTGTTCGTCTTGGCCGTGTCGTTGTGGGCAGCCACGGCGTCGGCCCAGTCTTGGGCAGAAAAAATGTTTGCCGAACGAAGCGTCGACTTCGGCGCGGTGCCGCGTGCCGCCAAGATCGAGCATCAGTTCGTGGTCACCAACAACTACAAGGAAGATGTTCATATTGCCTCGGTGCGCTCCAGTTGCGGTTGCACGCAGCCGCGGATTCTCAAGGACACGCTCAAGCCGCACGAGCAGGGCGCGATTATCGCCGCCTTCAACACCCACGCCTTCACCGGCCAGCACGGCGCCACCGTGACGGTGACCATCGACCGGCCGCAATACGCCGAGATCCAATTGAACGTCCGCGGCTACGTTCGCACCGACATCGTGCTCAATCCGGGCCAGGTCAACTTAGGCTCGGTGAGCGAAGGCGAAACGGCCGAAAAGAAAGTTCGCATCGAATACGCCGGCCGCAACGACTGGAAAATCACCGGCGTCACCGCCAATTCGCCCTATTTGACCGCCGACATCAAGGAGATCTCGCGGGCCAATGGCCGGGTCGCTTATGAATTGGACGTGCAGCTCAAAGAAGGCGCGCCGGCCGGTTATCTCCAGGATCAACTGTCGTTGACCACCAACGATCGTCGCTCCTCGCAGTTTCCGGTGAAGGTCGACGGTCTGATCGTCGCCGAGCTCTCCGTCAGCCCGACTTCGCTGATGCTGGGCACGTTGCAGCCGGGTCAGAAGGTCAGCAAGCAGATCGTCGTCAAAGGCGCCAAGCCGTTCAAGATTGTCGATATCCGCTGTGCCAACGAAGGATTCGCCTTCGAGCCTTCGCAGGAAGCCAAGGCGCTGCACCTAGTGCCGGTTATCTTCGAAGCCGGCAGCCAGCCAGGCAAGATCGTCGCCAAGATCGAAATCGTGACCGACCTGGACGACCAGAAGACCGCGGAACTGTCGGCCATCGGTCAGATCAGCGCGCCTCTGGCCGGCACCTAGCCGTCGGTCGCCTCCGCGATTCATATCAGCCACCAAGGGCCAGTGGGCAACCATCGGCCCTTTTTCTGTCTGTCGGGTGCCACTGCTTGCTCGTCAAGCAGTGCCCGCTTCGCGCCGGTGTGCGTCCGGCCTCTTCACAACCCCGTTGACGCAAGCCGCACAGGCCCGATAGCCGGCCCGCCACGCTTCGGCCCGACGACCGTTGCACGCGGGACTTCTTGCCAACAAGAGCCGGCCCGCGGCGCGCGATTCTGCCGGTGCGCGAGACCCTGGCGGCGAACGTGGGACGTTTCACGATTGGTGCGCAAACGTCCGAAGTTTTCTAAAGGTTCACTAGAACCCGTTTCGGAACTGCGGGGCTGTCCCCCTCCAAGCCGAGGGAAAGGAGTTTAGTCCATGCGAGACTCTGCCGCTGGCAACGCGACGCCCAAGGTCCGGGCCACGCTCTATTTGTCGGCCGAAGTGCTCAACGAAGCCCGTAACGCCGCGGTGCACCTGGCCGGCTATCCGGCCCGGCTCACCTTGACGAAGCTGGCCGAAGACGCCCTGCGCAACGAACTCCAACGGCTGAAAGATCGATACAACGGCGGCCAAGACTTTCCTGACCGGACCGAAGACCTGAAAGGCGGCCGGCCCATCGCCGCTTAAGAGGCCTGCTATGGTACGCACTACCATTCATTCTGCGAAACCGGCGGACCGTGAAGAGCTTCGCCGGGAGTTACTCAAGCTGATCGTCAAAAACGAGGCCCGACGGCGCGATCAACGCAAGGCAACCAAAACGTGAAGCGTTTGTTGGCCATCGGGGTGTGCCTGCTGGTGGCGCCGCAAGCGCGTGCGCAGCTCTCCGCGCCGAATTCGCCCGCCGATTGGCCCCAGCACGCCGCGCGGACTGCTCAACCTCAGATCCATCCGGCGGTGGCCCGCATCGTCGCGCCGGGCAGCGGCAGCATCTCCTATGGTTCGGGCACCCTGGTCTACGCCGACGAGCACTTCGGGCTTGTGATCACCAACTGGCACGTGATCAACGAAGCCACCGGTCCGATCTCGGTGCATTTTCCCGACGGCTTCTACTCGCTCGGCTCGGTCGAGAGCGTGGACCGCGACTGGGATTTGGCGGCCATCGCCATCCACAAGCCGAACGCCAGGCCGGTGCCACTGGCCAACGAAGCGCCCCGCCCCGGAGAGGTGTTGACCATCGCCGGCTATGGTTCGGGCAGTTATCGCGCGGTGAGCGGCCCGTGCACGCAGTATGTGGCTCCCGGCACGACGTTTCCTTTTGAAATGGTCGAAGTGGCCGTTTCGGCCCGGCAAGGAGATTCGGGCGGACCGATTTTGAACAGTCGAGGCGAGCTGGCTGGCGTGCTGTTTGGCGAGGGGCACGGCAGAACCTCGGGCAGCTATTGTGGTCGCGTGCGTTGGTTTCTTTCGAGCGTATTGCCGGGCATCCCGAACAGCGGGTCGATGGTTGCATCGGCTCCGCTTAAGCCCGTTCCGGCCCGCCCGGCCGTGGCGCGCACCCAGTCGGAACCGGCGCGCATGGCACTGGCGCCGGCGCCGATCGTTCAGACCAACGCCGCGGTCTCCGCTCGCACGGTCGACGCCGCGGCGCCGGCGACGACGGCGGTGGTCGCCAGCACACGATCGGCCGAGCCCGAGCAGCCCCAAGTGCAGCATCTGAGCTGGGAAGACATTGCCGGCCAGACCCTGGGCGAACAGGCCAAAACCGTACTGGCGGGGATCGGCGCGCTGACGATGTTCTTGCAGCTCTTGCGCTGGCTGGGCCGCGAGCGGGCCGCAGCGTAATCTTCGGGCTTTGGCCCGGTTAGCACCGTCCGAACCGTCTCAATCGGCCGCTGGTCGGTCGCGGGCCGCTGACAAGTCTTGACACTCCTTTCGCCGCCAGCCTAGGATCGTAGTAGGTTTTATTGAGGTTTTTTCACATGCATGCTCGCCAACTATTCGTCGGATGCCTGGCGCTGGTGCTCCTTGCGCGTGCGGTGCATTGCCTGTACGTGGACGCGGCCCTGTGCGCCTATGCCTCGGCTGCCAGGACCGACTCGCGGCCGCTTTCGGATCCGACGGAGGCCGACCCCAACGAGTCGGGCTGTTTGTGCAAAGGCGCGCTGGTTCAAACGGCGTGTCCGCTGGCCGACCTGCAAAACGTGCTGACCGTTCCCGCGCAGATCGTTTTGGCGCCGGTTGTGGCGCTGACTCCGTCGGCATCGGCGCCGACGCCGCAGGAACTGCTCTGGCGGCCTCCCCGCTCGGGGAGAATGCTGCGCGCGCTATTGGTCTCTTGGCAGATTTGAACTGCCCTCCCACCGTGCGTTTTGGAACGTCGCTGCTTGCCTAGCGCATCGGCGTCGTTTGTCTGGGTCTTTCGCCACCGGGGAGCGCGTCTGCAATGGTTTCTTCAGCCGCCAAATGGGTTCGAAACATCTTGATCGTCGTCGGCGTGCCGGCCGCGGCGCTCTCGGCAGTGCTGTTGGCGTGGATGGCCGGAAAAGCCCAGCGGCCCCAGCCCGACGCCGACGATTCGCAGGCCGTCCAGACCCGCGGCGGCGGCGAGGTCACCAGCGTGCGCTTGGATCGCACCGAACTCCGCGCGGCGGCGGGCATTGAAGTCGAAAGCGTGCAATCGCGATCCGCCGATGCCGCCATCTCGTGCAACGCCAGCGCGAGCTTCAATCAAAACAAATATGTCAAGGTGCCACCCAAGACCGACGGCATCCTGGCGAAGATCAACGTCGACGTCGGCGCCGCGGTGCGAGCCGGCGACGTCCTGGCCGTGGTCAACTCCCAAACGGTTGGTGAACTGAAGAAAGAGTACATCAACGGCCTGGTGCACGAAGAGCACTTACGCTGGCAGGTGGAACGGTATAAAGCGGCCGCCGACGGCGTCGCCGCCAAGAATCTGTTCGAATCGCAGCATCTTCTCGAAGAACAACTGACCGAGTCCGCGCGAATCAAGGCGCGATTGAACGAATACGGTTTCACCCCGCCCCAGGTCGACGCGATCGCCAAGGCCAAGGATATCAGCATTCAATTGTCGGTCGTCGCTCCGCGCGACGGCGTGATCGTCTATCGCCAGGCCGTCGACGGAGAGCCGGTCACGACCACGACCCCCTTGTTCGCTATCGCCGACTTGAACACGATGTGGGTCCAGCTCTTTGTCTATGAGAGCAGTTTGCCTCAAATTCATCTCGGACAGAACATGACGTTTTTTCCCGACGGGCTGCCGGGCCAGGGATTCTCTGGCGCCGTGACCTGGATCAGCCCCGAGGTCGATCCCCAAACGCGCACGATTCAATTGCGGGCCGAAGTCGCCAATCAAGAGGGCGCCCTGCGGGCCAATATGTTCGGCAAGGGCAAGCTGCTGGTCGACGGGGCCCACGAGCGGCTGATGGTGCCGCAAACCGCCGTGCAATCGTACCAGGGCCAGCACGTCGTGTTCGTGCAGAAACCCGACAATCTCTTCGAGTTGCGCCCGATCGTGGTGGGGCTCAAGGGGGACGCGTTTTGGGAGGTGACTTCCGGGCTGCAACTGGGCGAGAAAGTGGCAACGACCGGAAGCTTTCTGCTGAAGTCGAACCTGGAAAACCCCGACTTCGGCAAGGTCGAGTAAAGCGAGACGACTTCCCACGATGTTGAATCAAATCATCAAATTCAGTCTCGACCAGCGATTGCTGATGCTGGTGCTGGCCGGCCTGCTGGTGTTGAGCGGCGTCGCGGCCTTTCGGCAATTGCCCATCGACGCATTTCCCGACACGACGCCCGTGATGGTGCACGTCAACACCACCGCGCCGGCCCTCGGGCCCAGCGACATCGAGACGCAAATCACGTATCCCTTGGAACAGGTCATCGCCGGATTGCCCGGGTTGGAACAGGTGCGGTCGCTCTCCAAGGCGGGACTCTCGCAAATCACCACCGTGTTCGCGCCCGGAACCGATATTCTCCGCGCCCGACAATTGGTGGGCGAACGCATCGCCAGCGCCGAATTGCCCGAGACGACCGGCGTGAGCAAGCCGACCCTGGGACCGATCGCCACGGGCCTGGGCGAAGTGTATCACTATCTGCTGACCAGCGACCGGCACGATCTGACCGAATTGCGCACGATTCACCACTGGATCGTCAAGGCCCAGTTGCGCACGGTGCCGGGCGTGGCCGAGGTCAATACGTGGGGCGGATACGAGAAACAGTTTCACGTCCTGTTCGATCCGGCCCGGCTGATCAAATTCGGCCTCACGCTCAACGACGTTGTCGAATCGCTGCGGTCCAACAACTCCAACGTCGGCGGCGGAAGCATTCCGCGCGCCGGCGAACAACAACTGATCCAGGGCGTGGGCCGGCTGACGTGCCTGAACGACATCTCGAACATCGTGCTCAAGGAACATGAAGGCCAACCGGTCCGCGTACGCGACGTGGCCGACGTGGAAATCGGCCACGAGATTCCCTCTGGCGCCGTCACGGCGCAGGGCCGCGGAGAGGTCATCCTGGGCATGGGATTCATGCTGATGGGCGAGAACAGCCGCGAAGTCACCGAGCGGCTGCGGGAAAAAATGAAGGAAATCAAGCTCAATCTGCCCGAGGGGGTCCAGATTGAAGAGGTCCTGGCCCGCACCGATCTGGTCGACGAAGTGCTCGACACGGCCAAACACAACCTGCTGCTCGGCGCCGTGCTGGTCGTTGCCGCGCTGTTTGCCCTGGGGGGCGGACTGCGGGCCGGACTGATCGTGGCCACGGCCATCCCGCTGTCGTTCATGGTGGCCGGCAATTTGATGCTCCAGGCAGGCATCGCCGGCAGCCTGATGAGCCTGGGCGCCATCGACTTTGGAATCGTCGTCGACAGCTCGGTGATCATGATCGAAAACTCGGTGCGCCACCTGTCCGAAAACAGCGCCGGGCGACCCGCGGTCGACGTCGTGCACGAAGCCTGCGTCGAAGTTCGCAAACCCACTATGTTCGGCGAACTGATCATCATGATCGTCTATCTGCCGATTCTGACGCTCGAAGGCATCGAAGGTAAATTGTTTCGTCCGATGGCCCTGACGGTGCTCTTTGCGCTGGCCGGCTCACTGGTCCTGTCCTTGACGCTGATGCCGGCTCTGGCGGGGTTATTCTTGCCTAAGAAGATGTCGGAAAAGGAACCGATCCTGGTGCGGTTCTCGCAATGGCTCTATCGGCCGGTGCTGCGCGGGGTGTTGAACTACCGGCTGGCCGTGATTTCGTCGGCGCTGGTGCTATTGACCGGCGCCGTCGTGCTTGCCCGGCAGTTGGGGACCGAATTCATTCCGCGCTTGAGCGAAGGGTCGATCGTGATTGCCACCCAGCGGCTGGCCAGCATTTCGCTGCCCGAGTCGATCCGCTATGGCATGCAACTGGAGAAATTGCTGCTGGAAAAGTTTCCCGACGAGATTCATCGCATCTGGACGCGCACCGGAACGGCCGAAGTGGCCACCGATCCGATGGGCCTGGACGAAAGCGACGTGTTCATCACGCTCACGCCGCGCTCGCAGTGGAAACGCGCGACCACCCAGGACGAGTTGGTCGCGCAAATGAAGGAGATCGTCAACGGCATGCCGGGCATGACCATGCTCTTCACCCAGCCCATCGAACAACGCATCAATGAGATGATCGCGGGGATTCGCGCCGATCTGGGCATCAAGATCTTCGGCGAGGATTTCGACAAGCTGCTGCAGTATACCGAACAGGTCGCCCGCACCGTCAGAACCATCGAGGGGGCCAAGGACGTGGTTCCCAGCCAACTCACGCTGACTTCGGTCGTGCGGGTCACCGTGGACGAAGAAGCCCTGTCACGCTATGGCATCGCGCGGCGCGACGTATTGAACGTCGTCCAGGCGCTGGGCACGCCGCGGGTCGGCGAAGTGTTCGAGGGCCAACGCCGCTTTCCACTGGTGGTGCGTCTGGCCGAAAAATATCGCGTCGATCCGGACGCCGTCGGACAGATTCTGGTGTCCGCGCCGAATGGCGTCCAATTGCCCCTGTCGCGGTTGACGCGCATCGAACAGGTGCAAACACCGACGGTCATCTATCGAGAACGAGCCCATCGACGGATGCTCGTGCAGTGCAACATTCGCGGCCGGGATACCGGATCGTTTGTGGCCGAAGCCAAGCGACGCGTGGCCGAGGTGAGCCGCTCGTGGGCGCCGGGCTACCACGTTACCTGGGGCGGGCAATTCGAGCACATGGAGCGGGCCTATGCGCGGTTGCTGATCGTGGTTCCCCTGGCCGGACTGCTGATCTTCGTGTTGTTGTACGCCACCTTCAATAATGTCCGCGACGCATTGCTCATCTTCAGCGGCGTGCCGTTTGCGGTCGTCGGCGGCGTGGTTTCGCTTTATCTGGCCGGACTCCCGTTTTCGATTTCCGCGGCGGTCGGCTTCGTGGCTCTGTTCGGCATTGCCGTGCTCAACGGCCTGGTGCTGGTCTCCTATATCCACAAGTTGTTGGCCGAGGGGCACCAACTGAAGCAGGCGGTCTACCAGGCCGGCGTCCTGCGGCTGCGACCCGTGCTGATGACCTCCGCCACTGCCGCGCTGGGGTTCGTGCCGATGATGCTGGCCACCGCCGTTGGAGCCGAAGTGCAACGCCCCTTGGCTACCGTGGTGGTCGGCGGAATCGTGAGCTCCTTGCTGCTCACGCTGCTGGTGTTCCCGGTGCTCTATTCGCTCTTTGGCCACCGAGAGCCCATGACCCCTTGAGCCCGAGGACAGTCCCGCCCACTTGCGCTTCGGCGAAAGACGCCCTCCAAGCGGGCCGCCGTTGCGGTAGAATGCAGGGCGTGCCTGCATGCCGGACCGCGACGGTTCCAAGGTGCGCAAGCCCGCCGTGTCGCGATCTTTCAGGATGAAATTCTTTCATGGCCCGACTGGTTCAGAATTTGCCTGCTCAAGAGCAGCCCGAGCCGCTGAGCTTGGCGGAACTGGAGCAGGCCATCCGCGCCACCGATCCGACCGCCTTGCTCGTTTCGCCGCGCATTCTGCGGCGGGTGATCAAACAAGACGCCGGCGTCAGCGGCATCGGTTTGCGGGTGCCGCACCGCAAGACGTACGTCATCGCGCGCGAAGATTTGCTGGCGATCGTGGACCGGGACGAGCTGGACCTGGAGGCCGGCGCCGAGCTTCCCGAAAACGTGATCCTGCTTGCTCGGCCCACTCCTGAGACGCTGTCGTCCTTGCAGTCCGACGAAGCGCTGATCAAGTGTTGGCGGCTGCTGTTTCATGCGCGGGTGCATGTGGCGCTGGACCAATTGATTGCCGAGGGAAAGCTCGGCGGCGACGATCTCGGCAGTCGCATCCAGCAAATTGGCGAAGCGGAGTTCGAGGAAATCCGCTCGGTATTACGGCAGGAAGACTACTTGCTCCCGCCGAAAACCGATCTGACGGTGTACGTCGAATTCGTCGCGGTGTACCTGGAATTGCGAACCTTTGCGCCCAGTTTTCTCCGCAGCTATTTTCCGGCCTTGCAGGATTTACATCAGATCGACGAACTGCTGCGGCGCGACGTCGACGGCGAACACCTGTTGACGAGCACGCGTCCCGAGGGCGCCCCCGACCCGACTTTTCCGACCGACGCGTCCGGGGGCGAGCGCGTCGGCGTGGCGGATCGCTTGGATGAGTCGCAACCGAGACTCCTGCCGCGGCGCTTGCCGGCGCGCAAACGATCGAGTCGCACGGCCACGGCCCTGCTGGCCAAGGCGGACCACGTCAGCATGTTGGGAAATCTCGTGCGGGCGGCGATCCTGCGCACGCGGGCGGCCCGCCATGCCGTGCCCGAGGTATCGGTCGCGGCCCGCGACCGGGCGCGCGCCGAGCTCGGACGGCTGGCGCGACGGTTGCAAGCGGCTTTGAATTTCACCGATCATGAAGCGGACGAGTGGACTCGGTCGCTGGTCTCGTTGCTCGATCAATCGGCGCGCGGCATCTGGACGGCCGAAGCGCGCATGTTGTACGACCTGCAAAAAGTGTGCGTCGACCACGAACGAGGCATCTACACGCTGGATATTCTCGGCTGGGCGCGCTCTTTTGGCCGCAAACCGATCAAGCGTTTTCTGTCGGGCCAGCGCGACGTCTTGGTCTCGAAGCACTTGCGCTCGGCGGCACAGCGCCTGCCTTCGGCCAAGCTTTCCAATCGAGCCCGCAGCAGGCTGGCCGGCCTTCTGCAGTCGGCCGTGCATCGGGCCGAGGCGAGCCTGCGGGCTCGTTTCACGCCGGTGGTCGAGCGCGCTTTGGACCAGGTGAAGTTGCTGCCGCAGAATCCGCCAGAGCACGTGGCACGCAAGAAGCTGGTCGACGAAATCCTGGACCGCATCGTCGACCGTGGATTTCTGTCGATGGGCGATTTGCGAGACGCGCTGTCGCGCAATAATCTGAAGTTGCCCGATCTGGCCAACGTCGAGCAGCTCTTGCTGGGCGATCAGCTCTTGCAGGCCGACAAGCAATTGGCCGCCAGCCTCGACGGCGTGTATCGTGGCGGCGAGGTCTATTTGCGCTGGCCGCAACGGCTCAGTTCACTGGCGTTCGGAACGCCGGTGGGGCGTTTCTTGACCCGTTATGTGGCCCTGCCGTTCGGCGGAGCGTTTCTCGTGCTGGAAGGTTTGCAGCACATTTTCGAGCCGGTCGCCCGTGCGATTTCCAGTGACGCGGACATCCATTTGGTCAGCGCGTCGCGGGTCTTGAGTTGGGGCGTGTTCCTGTTGGGCTTGCTCTACTATCCGCAGTTCCGCGCGTTGTGTCTGCGGGCGGTTCTGAGTGCCGGGCGGGTCGCGCATCGGCTGTTCCTCGAACTGCCGGTGTCTCTGCTGCGCTTGCCGTTCGTTCAGCGCGTCGTCCACAGTTGGGCATTCCAGTTGTTCAAGCAGTACGTGTTCAAGCCGCTGGTGATTTCCGCGCTGGCGGCGCCGCTGATCGCGGCGGTGTTCGGCCTTGAAGTGACGTTGACCAGTTCCCTGGTGATCTTCTTGGTCGTCAATGTGGTGCTCAATTCGCGATTCGGCCGCAATGTCGACGAAATGGTGACCGATTGGGTCGTACAGACGTGGCACCGCATTCGCATGCACGTGTTTGCCGCGTTGTTCCGACTGATCATGGACGTGTTTCATCGCATTCTGGAGACGATCGAGCGGTTGCTCTACACGGTCGATGAATGGCTCCGCTTTCGCGCCGGCGAACGATTGTCTTCCACGATGGCCAAAGTCGTTTTGGGGTTTCTCTGGTTTTTCGTCAACTACGTGATTCGCTTCTGCGTCAACTTGCTCATCGAGCCGCAAGTCAACCCGATCAAGCATTTTCCGGTCGTGACGGTCTCGCACAAGGTTCTGCTGCCGCTCACCGGGGCTTTGATCGGCGCACTGGCCGGCCCGCTGGGAAACGCCTGGGCCAAGGCGATCGCGCCGGTGATCGTACTCTTGACGCCCGGCATGTTTGGGTTCCTCGTCTGGGAGCTGAAAGAAAACTGGCGGCTGTATGCCGCCAATCGTCCCGGCGACTTGCGGCCGGTTTCGATCGGCCACCACGGCGAAACCATGGTGCAGTTTCTCCGGCCCGGTTTTCGCTCGGGCACCCTGCCGAAGTTATACGCCAAGCTGCGCCGCGCCAGCCGCAAGGCCTACTGGACGCATAGTTGGAAAGCGTGTGGCAAGTATCTCGACGGTTTGCATCACGCCGGCGTGTCGCTGCGGCGGTTCGTCGATCGCGAGCTGTTGGAACTGCTGCACGAAAGCCGCGGTTGGGGCGACCGCTCGATCACGACCGGCGAGATCCACCTAGGCTGCAATCGCATCCTGGTCGAACTGTATTGTCCCGACCTGTCGGAAGAAAGCATGTGGCTGGCGTTCGAGGACAAAGCGGGCTGGCTGGTGGCCGGCGTCTATCGCCGCGGATGGTCCGACACGCTGTCCGAGCTGCGGCGTCATACGCTGGCCAGCGCCCTGGCCGGGTTCTATAAAATGGCCGGCGTCGATCTGGTGCGCGAACAAATTGAAGCCCGCCTCGAGCCCGGTTCGCCCGGCTACGAGATCACGGAAGAGACGCTCGTGGTCTGGGCGACGCGCGAAGCCGCGCCCCGCGAGTATCGGCTGCGCGATTGGTCCTCGTTGAACGAGCCACGCGACGCGTGGGGCGGTTCGACCGCGGAAGATCGCGGCCATTGGGTATTCGCCGCCGCGCCGATCTCCTGGCGGCGGTGGGTGATCACCTGGGAACTGGACCAGCTCGGCGGATTCTCCAAACACCACGTGCTGGACAACGTGCATCTGCTGCCCGACTAGCCCCGGTCGCGCGCGGACAGTCTACTTGCGCGATTCGAGATACGCGATCACGTCGCGCAGTTCCGCGGGCGAGAGCACTTTGTCCAGCCCTTGCGGCATGATCGACGTCAGACTGGGCGTCAAGGCGTCGATGTCGCCGCGCTCGATGCGGATCTCGGCGCGATCGGTCGTGCGAATATAAATCGCCACCGCCGTCTCGCGGCTCAGCAGGCCGGCCAAAACCTTGCCCTCCTGAGTCGTGACGTTGAAGCTTTCATAACCCCGCGCGAGACTGGAACTGGGGAAGACCATCGCCTCCAGCAGATCGCGGCGATTGCGCACTTCGCCGATCTTGGAAAGATCGGGCCCGATCTTTTCGCCACGCCCCGCAATCCGGTGGCACGCCGCGCAGGCGGCACGCTGAGAGAAAAAGATCTCTTCACCCCGGCCGGCGTCGCCTCCCTGGGTCGCCGTTTCCAGCGATTTCAGCTTCGCGGTCCGCTGGCGCTCGTCCGGCGCGACCCGATCGAATAATCTGCCGGCGGCCGACTGCACTTCCGGCGGATAGTTGGCAAAGGTCTCGCGCAGGCGCTCGCTCGAAAGACTGGCCAACCCAGGCGACTTCGTGAGCGAATCCACCAATACCAGGCCCGTGCGAGCATGCACGTCATGCTCGAAAGCATGCAACAACCACGAAACCTCCAACGGCCCGCAATGTTCGACCAGCCGCGCCGCGGCCGCAAGCTGTGGGGCACTCAATTCGAATCCGCCCAGCGCCTCGGCGGCAGCCAGGCGGTCTCGCAAAACGTCTTCGCTGGCCCATTGCGCCGCCAGAAACGTGAAACCGCCGTCGGGCACCGTGGGCTTCGATTTGGCAGCCGCGCACAGCGCCGCCACCCGCAACCCCGAGGGTTGTTTTGCATCGAGCCCAATTTCCAGCAACCGCGCGGCAAACGGTTTTGGGTCGAGCACCGACACGCTGACCACCGCCTGTTGCAACACGTCGCGATCGGCCGAGGCCAGGCTTTGTCGCAGTGCCTCGTGCCAAACCGCCGGAGCCGCTTGAAATTCGTTGGCGGCGAGCACTTCCAGCAGCATCAGCCGGGTAGCCTGGCACGTGCCTTCGCGCACCAGCGCATCGGCCACCGACTGCTGCACGGCCGGACGCTCGATCAGGGCCGCGATCGCGCCACGAGCCGTGGCCATCTGCGCGGCCGACGGATCCGCTAGCGCAAGCCAGGCGGCGACGGTGCCGGTGAGTTCGTCGGCCCAATCGGGGTGTTTTGCCAGAATGTCGACCAAGGCCCGCATCAAGGCCGCATCGTCGGTCGCCAGCAACGGCGCGACGATCTCACGAGTCAATCCCCCGCCGTCCATCTGGTCCAGCGCGATCAAGGCGCCGCGCCGCACGCTGCTCTCGTCGTGCGACAGGCCGGCCAAAGTCGCTTCGCGATGATGGATTTCGATCAACGCGTAAATCAGCGCGTGTTCGACGAAACGATCGGCCGGCCGCCGCAGCCCTTCCAACAGGGCCGGCACGGCGGCCGCCTGGCCCAAGCGGCCAAGCGCCGTGGCCGCCTCGCGTCGCACCGCCGGTGAATCGTTGGCCAACAGTTCGAGCAACGGCGCCATACTCTGCACATCGCGCAGATCGGAAACCGCGTGCACCGCGGCCTGCCGAACCGGCGCATCGTCGTCCGACAAAGCCTGACGCAACAACAGCCGGGCGCTCTCGGATCCGATGCGGGCCAATGCCCAGACGGCGTACTGGCGTGGCCGATAGTCGGTGTTTTCGAATAGCGCGGTGGCCAACGATCCCATGGCCGCGTCGCCGCGATCGACCAAGACTTCGATTGCCCGCTCGGCGACCGCCGGGCGTGCGTCGCCCAGCAAATCAGCCGTCTCGGTATCGGACGTCTTGGCCCAGTCGATTTGCAGGCCGCGCGGATCGGCAATCGCGGCGGCGTCCTGGCGGCGAATCCGATAGATTCCGCCGCCGATTTCCGGCTTGGCGATCTGCGAAGTCGGACATCCGATGTGAAACCATCCGCCGGTGTCGATCACTAGCAGGCTTCCGTCGGCGTCTTGCAGCACGTCGGTGGGATGAAAATCGGAATTCGTCGAGACCAGAAAATCTTCGTCCACGCACTCGAAAGTCGCTCCCGCCCGCGAGAGCACGTGCCGCAATACCTTGTGCGTGTTGAACTGCGCGGAATAAAGATTATCGCGATACGCTTCGCCCCAGGCCGCGCCCGCATAGCGGGCCAGGCCCGAGGGCGCCGTGACGCCGAAGCGGCTCAACGCCGGCATGAATTCCCCGGTCCGTTTGAATTCGCTCGTGCAGGGGTGTTTGCGCGGGTAGACTCCGCCATAAACAAAGTGCACTAACGCGTCGTGCCGGGCGTCGTCGGGATTGTAGAATGTCATGGTCCCGATCGTGTCACCTTCGGGCGTGAAGGCGATTTCCACCGGGTTGTCCATGCCGCCGCCGCAAAACACTTCCACGTCGCTGCCATCGGGCCGGCAGGAAAACACGCGAGCGGCCAGCCCCTTGCTGGGCATCTGGCCCTTATCGCCCTTGAATTCATGACCGTGCCGTCCGTCGCACCAGGCGATGCGGCCGGTGGGCGTGATAAAGCAGCCGTGGATATCGGCCGCATTGCCGACAAAACCAAATTTGTGCACGATCTCTTCGCGGCGGTCGGCCACGCCGTCGCCATCGGTGTCTTCCAGCCGCCAGATGCTAGGCGGACTGGCGACGTACAGGGCGCCGCGATACCAGGCTGCGCCTTGCGGAAAGGTCATCTTGTCGGCAAACAGCGTGCTGCGGTCGAAGCGGCCGTCGCCGTCGGTGTCCTCCAACATGCGAATCATGTTGGGCAATTGTTCAAGCAGGGCGTCGGCCGGCAAATTCAGCCCGGCATTGTCGGCCACGAATAGCCGGCCGCGGTCGTCGAAGCCGGCCATGATCGGATGCTGCACCAGGGGCGCCGCGGCCACCAGTTCGACCGTAAAGCCGGCCGGCACGTGCAACGTCGCGGTCGTGGCTTCGGCCTGGTCGGCCGATGCTGGCGCACACCACCCGCCGACGAAAAGCAATGCCGCCCATCCCCATTCGGCAATTCGCTTCATTAATTCTCCCTGACGCGTGTAAGTACACTCTGGCAGCTTGCAACTTGACAAGAACCGGTTCAAAAACTGCGGGGACTGTCCCAATTTTGCGAAGTACTCGCAGCAAAATGGGACTGTCCCCTTCTCTTCGCAGTTTTTAGGCCGGCTTTATTATCTTCGCCAGGCCGCGAGTTGTACAGAGTTGTCCGCCGTTGGATCGAGCGGCTAGACTATGGGCGAATGTGCGTTGGCCACATCGGGCTTCGGTCTGTCGAACCGCGAGGAATTTCGGATGAAACGTCTGGCGTTGGGCCCTCTGGTTTACGAATATAGCCGCCACGTCGAACCCCGCCTGAAAATCGAGCCGGGCGAAACCATCGCGGTGGAAACCGAAGACGCCTTTTCCGGTCAAATCCGCACCGATGCCGATCGCCGCGACAAGACCAAGATGCCCTATAGCAATCCGCAGACCGGCCCGATTTGGATTTCCGGCGCCGAGCCGGGCGATGCGCTGGCCGTGACGATCCAGTCGATCACGCCGACTTCCGGGCAGTGCGTCACGCGCACCGGCGATCCATTTCAACTGGCCCAATGGCTGGGCGTCGATTGCCCCCACGGCACGCACGTCTGCCCGATCCGCGAGGGACAGATCCATTGGAGCGACACGCTGGTGATTCCCTATGCGCCGATGCTGGGCTGCATCGGCACGGCGCCCAACTGGGGCGTGCCCAGCACCGCGCCGGCCGGGCCCCACGGCGGCAATATGGACATCATCGAAGTCTGTCCGGGCAACACGATCTATTTGCCGGTGTACGTGACCGGCGGATATCTCTATTTGGGCGACGCGCACGCCGCGATGGGGCACGGCGAACTTTCGGCCAACGGCCTGGAAATGCCGGCCGAAAGCGTGCTCACCATCAAACTGCTGAAGAACAAAAACCTTGCTGGTCCGCGCATCGAGTCGCCGACGGAAATCATGACCGTCGAGAGCGCCTCTCCGATGGAACGCTCGTCGGCCCAGGCCTTCGCCCGGCTCATCTTGTGGATGGAAGCCGACTACGGCTGGAATCGTTGGCGAGCGTACGACCTGCTGACGCACGTGGCCCGCCTTTCGATCGGCTACTATGCCATCGGCACGATCGCCGCCAAGGTCGAAAAACGTTATCTCGCCCAGCCGAGCTGAGCGGTTCTTCGCACACGCCGTTTTTTTAACACGGGCCGCGCATCGGCTGGGGGCGGGCCCTTTGGCCCGGTGCGGCGCCGGCAACGGGCAATCGGCCCCAGGGCCCCCGAAAACATCAGCCAAAAATTTAACCGATAGTCTTGACAGCCGCGGATCTATAGGTTAAAAATTTGGCTGTTGCAACCGCCGGTCCCGAAAGGAAAGCTCGACACGCCCATGGACGAACACACGACCTTGAGCCGCCGCGAGCGGCAAATCATGGACATCGTCTATCTGCGGGGAGAGGCCTCGGCGACGCAGGTGCTGGCCGACTTGCCCGACCCGCCGACGCGCACGGCCGTGCGGACGCTGCTGCGCATTCTGGAAGACAAGGGACATCTGAAGCACAGCAAGCATGGCCGGGAGTTTTTCTATCGGCCGGCCACGGCCCGCTCGCGCGCCGGCCAATCGGCCGTGCGTCGCGTATTGCAGACCTTTTTCGGCGGCTCGCTGGAGAAAGCCGTGGCCGTCTACCTGGCCGATCCCAACGCCAAAGTATCGCGCGATGAACTGAAAAGACTTTCCGACTTGATCCGGGAAGCCAGAAAGAAGGGGAACTGAATCATGGCAAGCTGGCTTCTCGGAGAAACGGTAGCGGCGGCGACACTGCGGTGGTCAGCCATTCCCCTGGATGCGACCCTCAAGGCCACGTGCCTTTTGATCTTGGCCTGCGGCACCGTCTGGGCTCTGCGACGTGCATCGGCGGCGGCGAGGCATTTGATTTGGTTTGGGGCTCTGGCCGGTTGTCTGGTGCTGCCGTTGCTCTCGGCGGCCTTGCCCGGGTGGCAAGTTTTGCCGCATGCATTCGAGTTGGGCCTGTCGCCGCTCGTGACCGATGCCCAACGAACGACCGCGGCCGACAGCCCGCCACCGGACGACGTTGTTGCCAAGGACCTCGCAGATCCGTCCAACCGGCGAATCAAATCCGAACAGCCCGGTCAATCGCGGAGTCAAGCCGACAGTCTCCCGGCGGCACGCGCGCTGGACGACGCGCCGCACGAAGTCGAGCCTGAATTGGCCAACTCGGGGCGCTTGCTCTGGCGCGGTGAGTTTTGGATCGCGTTGGCACTAATCATCTGGGCGATCGGCGTCGCGGCGTTTTTCTTGCGAATGGGACTGGCCTATGTCAGTCTGTTCTGGCTGGCCCGTCGCTGTCAGCCGCTCGACGAAGGTCGTTGGGCGTGCTTGCTAAGCGAACTTTGCGCCGAATTGGGTATTGGCCGCCGCGTGCTGTTGTTGCGGGGGCACGATTCGGCCATGCCAATGACCTGGGGGATCTTGCGCCCGAAACTGCTCGTGCCGGCCCAGGCCGAAACATGGTCGGCCGAGCGTTGCCGGCTGGTGTTGTTGCACGAACTGGCGCACGTCAAACGTCGCGACCATCTGACGCACCTGCTGGCCCAAGCGGCCGGCGCGCTCTATTGGTTCCATCCGTTGGCGTGGCTGGCGCTCGGCCGGCTGGAATTGGAGCGTGAACAGGCGTGCGACGATTGGGTGGTGTTGTTGTCCGGCAGCAAGGCTTCGGAATATGCCGAGCAACTGGTCGATATCAGCACGACGATGGTCCCCATCTGGCGAACCCAGGGGACGGCCATCGCGATGGCCCGCCGTTCCGGGTTGGAAAGCCGCGTGCGGGCGATTCTCGACCTGGCGCGCAATCGCGGCGCGCTCCGACCGATTGCGGTGATCGGCGCCCTGGCCGGCTTCGCGATCATGGCGACCGTGTTGGCCAGCGTGCGCCCCGCGGCCCAGGCCGAAACCCCTGCGCCAGCGGCGCCAGTCGCGAAAGAACCCACAGCGAAATCAGATCCGAAACAGGACGATGACGAAGTCTTGCTGCACTTTCCCAAGGATCGCTCGTTGGGAATCATCGCTGGCCATCTCCCGAATGAGGACACGCTGCGAACGCTCGAAGCGACCGGCGATGTCTACTTCGCCCGAAAACCTCATCGCATGCTTTGGGTCAACCAGTTGGCCTGCCAGGCTCTCTCGCAATTCAAACCGCTAATCCAAGAGGGACTTGTCGGGCTGCGTTTCGCAAACATCCGGTTCGAGCCGGCCATGATCGAGGAGCTTGCGTCGCTATCGGGCCTGGAATCGCTCGATTTTACTTCGTGCAATCTCACCGATCACGATTTGCAAAAGCTCTCGCGGCTGACTTCACTCAGGGAGCTGTATCTCGCTCAAGTCCCCATTACGGACGAAGGCATCGCCAGCCTGGAACCGCTGCACAATTTGGAGACGTTACATCTCTATTTCACGAAAGTCACCGATGGAGCCTGGCAGACGATCGCCAAATTCAATTCGCTGAAGAACCTGCGGATGGGGGACAAAAGCATTACCGACGCGGGTTTTGTCCACTTTAAAGAACTTCCTCACTTGGAGAACCTAAGTTTTGACGAATTGCGTGCGATCTCTGATGACGCCATGTCCCAGTTGGTCACGCTCTCGCAGCTCAAGTGGCTCTCCCTTCGCGGTCAAAATATCAAGATCAGCGACGCTGCCGTGGCCGAGCTTTCTCAATTGGCGAGCCTTGAAGGGCTGGACCTGATTAACACGACCATTTCGGACAAGGGTATGGCCAAATTGGATCCGATGAAGTCTTTGAAACGGCTCACATTACCCAGCGCCATCACGGATCAGGGACTCTCGCGAATCGGAGAATTCACGGCGCTAACGAGTCTCCAATATTACGGTCATCGGCTCACCGATGAGGCCATTGAGAAGATATCGCTCCTGCCGCAACTGGAGCGGTTGGGTGTTGCGGGCAAAGGCATTACCGATCGAGGAATGACGGACCTGGCCAAGATCACCACATTGAAAGAACTGGAGGTGCGAGACTCTTCGGTCGGCGACGAGGGCCTGGCCGCGCTGGCGGCCCTGCCGTCGCTCGACTATTTGTCCATCCACTCTTCGAAAATCACGTCCGACGGCCTGCGGCACTTACAGCACTTTCCGGCCCTCACGAAACTGGAATTTGAGATGACCGAGGGCGACACTTCCGGGCTGCAACACCTACGGCCATTAACGCGGCTGGAGTTTCTTCACATTGGGTCCAATAGCCGTTGGGATGAAAAACGGGCTAAAGTCGATCTCGGTCCCCTGGCCGGACTGACAAACCTCAAAACCCTCGATCTTGGTTTCTTACCCATTGACGATGCCGCCGTGAAACAGATCGCGGAACTGCCCTCGATCGAAAAATTATATCTGGATATGCAAAACTGCACTCGCCTGACCGACGAGGCCTTGGCTTCGTTGGCGCGCACGCCCAAGCTCAGTGTGCTATTCATCGGAGGCAGGTTCACGGATCGGGGTGCGGAATCCTTGACCGCCAGCCCCTCGCTGCGGCAATTGATCATTATTAGCTATACGCTCAGCGATGCCGCAATTTCCAAGCTGAGAAAAACCATGTCGGTTCAGGGGCCGAACAATCGGAACGTCGAGAGCACCGCGAAGTTCTTCAACGAGCGCGGTGAGATTGGCGCCGAATTGGCACTGGCCAAAGCGGAGGCCCGACGCGAGCATACTCGAGTGTTGTTGGTCGTGGGCGACGCTCAATCGGCGCTGAGCAACAAACTGGTGCAGGTCTTCGACCAGGAGGAGGTATCCGACGCGGCCGGCAGCTACGAACGAGTGAGCGTCACCCCCGACGATTTTGAAAAGCTCTCGGAACTGGTGTCGGTTTCCGTCGCGGATCTAGAGGCGCTGAAGTTGCCGGCGCTTGTCATGGTGGACGATAACGGCCACGTTCTGCTGGACCAAAAGTTCGTGCTGCAAGGCAACGAATCGTTCGTCGATCCCCAGGCCATTATCGAGTTTGTGCTCAAGCACGCTCCCAAGCTGGACGCCGAGGCGATGTTGGCCGCCGCGTTCGAACATGCGCGTCGCGAGAATAAGCGGGTTTTCTTGAAGCACACG
>JBGQKM010000038.1:0-27708 GCA_041499515.1 Planctomycetia bacterium
CCAGCGTGCCAGCCGGCGCTCTGCCGGCCACGACGATCACCGACGTGGCTCTGGGGGCCGACGGAATGCTTGTTGGGCAGGTGTTGCACGCGGCGGGACAGCCGGCCGTGGACACGCCGGTGATGGTGCGGCAGAACGGTCGCGAAGTCGCGGCCACCTGGACCGACTCGCGCGGCGACTTCGCGATTCGAGGGCTTCGCGGCGGCGTGTATGAATTGTCGGCCGGCCAATCGCACGGCCTGTACCGGCTGTGGGCGGCGCAGACCGAGCCGCCGTCGGCTCAGCGCGGCGTGCTGATCGTGGCCGAATCGAGCCTGGCGCGGGGACAGAGCCCGGTGGGCGTGTTGGGATACCTGATGAATCCCTGGGTGCTAGCCACCGCGGCCAGCACGGCGATCGCCGTGCCGATTGCGTTGACCAACGACAAGGCCAGTTCGAGCTAGCATCGATCCGGCAGCCTGCTATCGCATTGGCCGGTCGATTTTCTCGCGAGGCATCCCGCTTGGCCTTTTATCGGGCCGATTTTTCGAGTAGCATCCCGCGTCTTCCTTCGCCGGAATTCTTCGGCGCTGGCTGAGTGACTGGCGATTCATTTCGAAAAATACTCCAAAAGGTGCCGCGATGCGATTGCGTCATTGTTCCTGGTGGGCGGTCTGGCCAGCCTGCTTGGGACTGCTTTTGCCGACTGCTCCAGCTCGTGCTCAGGCCCCCCTGCAATCGGTCGCTCGCCCGGAAGTTCCCCAGTACGTGCCGGTGGTCGCCGATGTTGCACTGCGCCAATCGGGATCGCTGTTGGGCGTGGTGGTCGACGCCCAGGGGTTGCCGATGCCGGGCACTGAGGTGAGCGTCTTGCAGTCGGGCAAGGTCATCACGCGCACGCGAACCGACTCCTTGGGGCAATTCAGCACCGTGCCGTTGCGTGGCGGGGTGTATCAGATTGCCGCGGGACAAGGGGCCACGACCTTGCGCGCGTGGGAAGCCAAGGCGGCTCCGCCGGCGGCGCGCCCGGTGGCGCTGGTGGTCGGAAGCCCTGAAGTCGTGCGCGGGCAGCGGCCGTTTCGGAGCCTGATTTTTTCCGACGCGTTCGTGCTGGCGGCGGTGGTTGCCGCAGCCATTGCGATTCCGGTAGCTGTCAGCAGTGCTCGCAACCCCAAGAAGTCGAGCAGCTAGAACCGGTTTCGAAACTGCCGGGACTGTCCCAATTTTGCGCTCTTCCTCGCGGCAAAATGGGACTGTCCCCTTCTCCTAGTGCCGGTTTTACGCCACGGCCCTTCTGGCCGTCGACAGTTCCGCCGAGTGCAAGTGATGTTGACGCGGCGGGTTAAGTCTTGGTACTTACTCGCCGCGAAACATTCTCATACTCGGGCAGCAGCGTCATGCCCCCGCTCAAGCGGAGGCACAATTCCGCGCCGGTGTCCGGGCCGATTCCATTTGCGCGACAAATCTCATCTCAAGTCCACGATCAAGTCGGATGGGGACGGTGTGGTAATGGCGCCACTTCAAAATCCAAGCGGACGTTGCCGCCGGCGCCCACGGTTCGCGCGGATTTGGTTCGTGTTGACGATTTTCTCAATGGGGTGCGGCGGCCCGCGCGTGTACCAAGCCACCAAATTGCCGCCGGAGTTTCTGGCGTCCGAAGTCGAGAACGTGCAGACCGTCGATTTGTCGCGGCTGGCCAGCCGCGCAGTGAGCAGCAATCAGATCGGCCCGGGCGACTTGCTGAACGTGACGATCGACACCGGCTATGCCGGCCAGGTGGACGCCGCGGCGGTGCGCGTGGGCGACGATGGAGTCGCCAGCCTGCCGCTGGTGGGCAAAGTGCCGCTGGCGGGTTTGGAACTCGAAGACGCCGAACGCGCGGTCGCCACGATTGCGGTCGAGCGCGGGCTGTACCGCAATCCGGCGGTGACCGTGGATATGAAGCGGCAGCGGACCAATCGGATCACGGTCATTGGCGCCGTGGAGAATCCTGACGTGTATGAATTGCCGCGCGGAAGCAGTTCGCTGTTGGCGGCGCTGGTCGCGGCCGGTGGACTGCGGGGCGACGCCGGCACGGCCGTGGAGATTCGCCGGCCCGCGCCGGGTCGCGATTCGCGTCCGGCCGCCGATCGCGTGACGGCCGCCGACTATCAGCAACCCCGAACGCCGACACAGCCGGTGTCCTTTCACGTCAATTTGGTCGAAGCGGTGCGGCAAGATCAAACGGCCCAGACGCTCCAAGACGGCGACATCGTGATGGTGGAAAAACGCGATCCGCAACCCTTCGACGTGATGGGCCTGGTGACCAAGCCCGGCCGGTTCGAACTGCCGGCCAATAAGGATCTGTACCTGTTGGACGGCCTGGCGATGGCCGGCGGCCTCAGTACGCAGTGGGCCGACAAAACACACGTGATCCGGCAAGTCCCGGGCCAGCGCGAGCCGGTGGTGATCGCCGTGAGCATCAAGCAAGCCAAGGAACAAGGCACGGGAAACCTGCGGTTGGCTCCGGGCGACGTGATTAGCGTCGAACAAACCATGACCACCGTGCTCACCGGCGGCGTGCGCGCCGTCGCGCCCTATTCGGCCGCCCTCCTCGTGCCGTACCTCAAATAATTTCGAGCCATCAGCATGCACCAGCAGGAAACGCAAGGAGCCAGCCCACGAGCGGCGCATGCCGTGCAGTCGCTGGTGCAGTTTGCGCGCGTGGTGCGGTATCGGCAATCGGTGTTGATTGGGGCGGTCGTGGTCGGAGTCTTGCTGGGCGGTTTGTACTATGCCACGGCGACGCGTTTGTATCAGGCCAAAGCCTCGCTGCTGGTGTTGCAGACCGGCGGCGACGTGACCAACACGGCGATGAGTCCCGAGGGGATTCGCCAGGGTCTGATGCCGACCTACGAGCGGCTGTTCACCAGCGCGGTCGTGTTGGAGGGCGCGATTCGGCATTTGGAGCCGGCGCAGCGCGTCGACTTTCAGCCCTACCCTCCGGAGAAGTGGCTGAACATCCTGCGCACGAACCTGACGGCCTCGACGCTGCGGCAGACCAATATCATCGAGATTGCCTACCGCTCGAACAGCTCGCAGTCCGCCGTGGCGGTGGTCAACGCGGTGTTGCGGTCGTATCTCGAGTTCATGGACAAGACCCACAAGGGCACGGCAGGCCAGATCATCCAAGTGATCACGCGCGAAAAAGCCCAGCTTGAGGATCGCCTGGCCGCCAAGGAGCAGGAAGTGCTTCAGACTCGCCGCCGCTTCGGCGACTTGGGCATCCGCGCCGGCGGCACGGTGGTGCACCCGACCGTGCAGCGGGCCATCAGCCTTAACGAGGCGCTGGTAAAAACGCAGCAGAAGCGGATCGAGCTGCAGGCCTCGCAAAGCGCTTTGCTGGCCGCGATCCGCCACGGCGAAGATCTTCGGCCGCAATTGCTGGGCCTCGAAAATGCCGTGGGTCGGGAGTTTCTGCTGGCCGGCTTCGGCATGGGCAGCCGCGACGTCGAGTCGGAAACGCACCTGCAAAAAACCCTGCTCGACAGCCAGGCCGAATTGAAAACACTGCAAGCGTATTACGGCCCGGCGCATCCTCGCGTCGTCGCCGTTCAGGATCGCGTTCGATTGACGTCGGGGTATCTGGCCGATTACCAATCGCGAATCGACCAGAAGCTGTTGGGCGTTCGCGAAAGGCAGCTTGGCCCCCTGCTGACGCAAATGGTCCAACAGCGACTCAACGAAACCTGGCAACAGGAGAATTCTCTGCGAGCGAGTTTCGACGCCGCCCGCTCGGAAGCCGTGAATTTGAACGGCGATATGGCGCGGCTGGAAATTCTGGAGCACGATCTGCGTTGGTTGCGTGATCTGCGCGACGTGCTCTTGAATCAAATCGCCAGCGTCGATTTGCGGCAGGACCACGGCGATATTCGCACGGCGGTGGTCAGCGAACCGGTGTTGCCGACCTCGCCGGTCTGGCCGAAGTTGTCGATCGTGGGCGCCTGCTGCCTACTGGCAGGGATCGGGCTGGGGCTCGGTTTGATTTACGCCCTGGACATCCTGGACGATCATTTCCGTTCGCCGGAAGAGTTGCGTACGCAGCTCGGCATCAACCTGTTGGCGATGGTCCGCGAAATCCCCAGTCTGGTCGGCGAAGGCTTGCAAGGTTTGCAGACGTACGTGGCGCCCAACGCCATGGAGAGCGAGGCCTTTCGCACCCTGCGCACTACGCTCAGCCTGAGCAACCGCGAAACGACCCGCCTGGTCATCTCCAGCGCGGAACCGGGAGACGGCAAAACGACCGTGTTGGCGAATCTGGCGGTGTCGTACGCGCAGTCGGGCAAGAAGACGTTGATGATCGATGCCGACATGCGCCGCCCGGGACTGACGGCGCTACTAGGCATGAAGGGACGCAGCGGTTTGTCCGACGTCCTGGTTTCGCAACACAACTTGCACGAAACCGGCGTAGAGCAAGTCCAATCGCTGCCGTTGACCGGGTTGGATTTCCTGCCGGCCGGCACGCGCCGCCCCGATTCGGCGGAGCTGCTGGGCTCGTCCCGCCTGGCCGAGCTGCTGGCCTGGGCCGAATCGCGCTACGATCAGATCCTCATCGACAGCCCGCCGGGTCTGGCGGCCAGCGACGCGTCGCTCATCGGCCGGCACGTCGACGGCCTGCTGTTGGTCGTGCAGCCGAAGAAAAGCCAGCGCCGCATGGTGATTCACGCGGTCGAGAACTTCGTCGCGCACGGCGTGAATCTGTTGGGCGTCGTTGTCAACCGCCTCGCGTCGGCCAAAGAGGATTCGATTTACGGTTACGGTTATGGCTACGGTTACGGCTACGGCTATGGCGATGCGAAGGCCGAACACCATCAAGCAGAAGAGCCGGGCGCGCTGGAGATCGACGCAGCCGCGGAGCTCGCGACAACGCAGACCGCGGCTGAATTGTCGAATGTCGCGCCGCGTCACGCGGCCTGAAGCGCGGAACGGAAACCGAGAAGGAAATTTCGGATACTAACAAAACCGCTTGGAGAGGGATACGATCCCCGGCGGTTTGCGGAACGTTCCTGAAGAGGGAATCGATGAAAAACATGCCTTCATCGCTGGCCATCCGCGGAGTATCGCCGTTAACCGGGCCGATTCGCGCGCCGGCGGAGGCGGGCTCCGATCCGTGGTTGCGCATCGTCGATGCCGGCCTGGCTCTCACCATTCTTGTGTTGCCGTGGTGCATGGGTGGGCGTCATCCGTTGGGCGAGTTGGTGCTGGTGGTGCTGGCGCTAGTGTCGTCATTTGCTTGGATCGCCCGGCAATGCCTGAGTGCGGAGAAGATCTCGTGGTTTCGTTCGCCGGCCGATGCGATCTTTCTTGCGGCCCTGGCGCTGGTCGCCCTGCAGTTGATCCCGTTGCCCGCGGCGATGTTCGACCTCCTGTCTCCAAAAACCCGCGAGCTGTTGCCGCTGTGGACCGCTGGCGCGCAAGGGGCGCCGCGGCTGGGCGTCTGGAATCAGGTCAGCATGACCCCCGGGTCGACACAAGCGGGGCTGATCCTGCTGCTGGCCTACGGGTTGTTGTTTTTTACGGCTGTGCAGCGAACCCGGCGATTGGAAGACGTCGAACGCGTGTTGCGATGGGTCGCGCTGTCGGTCACCCTGATGGCCGGTTTTGGCGTGGTGCAATATCTGACCAGCAATGGAAAGTTTTTGTGGATGTACAAGCATCCGTTCCGCGATACCTGCAACGCGGTGACGGGCATGTACATCAATAAGAACCATTTTGCCCACCTGCTGGCCCTGGGAATCGGTCCGTTGCTGTGGTGTCTGGAGCGTAGCCTGCGGCAGCCGCAGTCTGAACTGGAGCGCGTGGGCCGGCGTGGTCAACCGTGGAGCAAATGGCTTTCGGCGCTGGCGTTGGGGATCGTGCTGTTTTCCGGATTGATGAGTCTTTCGCGAGGCGGCGCGGCGATGATTGGATTGGCCGCCTTGGTGTGCGGCGGGGCCCTGTATGCGGTCGGCGCTCTCAGCCGAAAATTCGTGCTGTGCACCGTGGGCATTGCCTTGCTGATCGGCTGTTCGCTGGCGATCCACGGTCACCGCGCGGTGGCCGACCGCTTGGAAGATTACACGGCCGGCTCGCTCGACGCGCTGGATCGCGACGGCGGCCGACGCAAGATTTGGCAAGCCGACGGCGAGGCCCTGCGAGATTACTTCGTGCTCGGCTCGGGCGTCGGCAGCCACCGCGACGTCTATCCGAAATACATGCCCGAGACGACCGAAACCGAATTCACCCATGCCGAAAACGGCTATTTGCAAATCGCGTTGGAAACCGGGATGCCCGGCTTGGCGCTACTGCTGGCCGCATTGGGATACGTCGCGGCGTGGTGTTATCAGGCATTGCGCCGCGCGCGTTCGCCGCGGCTGTTTGCCTGCGCGGCGGCAGTCAGCGCGAGTTTGGTCGTGAGCGTTGTCCACTCGCTGATCGATTTTGTCTGGTATATACCCTCCTGCATGGCGGTCACGCTGGTGTTGGTCGCCTGCGCGTTTCGACTTCGCCAGTGGTCTTTGCCCGAAGATCGGCCGCCGGTGTGGACGCCGCCGCGCTGGTTGGCGTGGGCCGCCTGTGGCGGCGTGGCCACGGCTGGCGCTTGGATGGTGGCCCTGCCGCTGGGCGCGACGGCCGCGGCGCCGCATTGGGACGCCTACCTCGAATTCGCGCTGTCTCCGGATGCGCGGGCAGGACGCGTGGAAGCCAATGCGGAGGTGGTCGATCACTTGCGACAAGTGGTGGCCTGGATTCCCGGCGACGCCCGGGCCCACTTGCGGCTGGCGGGAATCTGTCTGCGACATTTCGAGCGGCTGCAAGCCGAATCGCCCAACGCGATGCCGCTGAATCAAATTCGGGACGCGGCGCTGGCCTCGCGTTTTGCGTCGCGAGGAGCTTTGGACGGGTGGTTGTCGCGGGCCATCGGCGAGCACCGCCGGTTTTTGGAACTGGCGTTGTTGCATACGCACCGCGCGCTTGCCGGTTGTCCCTTGGAGGGCGAAGCGTACACGTATTTGGCCGAGCTTTGTTTTCTGGACGGGGCCGACGGCGTGCCCAAGGCGGCCTTGGTCGACGCGGCGCTGCGGGTGCGCCCGTACAGCGGTTCGGTGCTGCTGTGTGCCGGCAGCGACGCGGCGCTGACGCACGATTTGCCGCTGGCGCTTGAGTATTGGCGCCGCGCGTTTCAGACCGGCCCGGAAGCCCAGCGGCAGTTCGTCGATTTGTGGGCCACGGCGCAAATGCCCGTGGCGGTGATTTTACAGGCTTTTCATCCCGATCTGGCGGCCGTGCGGATCCTGGATGCCAAATATTCGCAACTGGGTCAAACCGACCAGGTGCAGGCGATATTGGCGTATTACGCCGAGCTCGGCCAGACCACGGCAGGTCGCCTGAGCGGCGCCGACGGGGCGGGCATTTGGCTGGAATTGCACGACGTCTACCGGCGGCTGGAAAATCCGCAAGAGGAATTGAACGCGTTGCGGCGGGCGCTGGCCTTGGAGCCCAACGATTTTCGGATTCACCACGCATTGGGGACGTTGTTCTGCGGGCGGCAGCAATTCGACGAGGCCGAGCAGCACTTGCGATGGTGCATCGAACGCCGGCCCAACGACGAACAACTCAAAGTGTTTTTAGCCACAGCGGTCAAGGGCCGCATTGACACGGCGCGGGCCTCGGCCAGCAACGATCCAGCGCCCTGGCCTTAAACTGAGCGGATGGTGAGCCATGAATCTTGAATCGAAAGCGCGGCGGGCCTCGTTGAGCGACGTTGAGATGTTGCCAACGGTGGCAGGCGGGGACGGTGCGACTGATTTGTTTCCCTCGAAGAGGATTTGTTCATGAGTCACGTGCCTAAACTTCGGATCGTTTCGGCAACCTCGCAACCCGAAGCCGTGCGCGACGCATGCCGGGTCGATCGAGAGCATGAAGTGCTGCCGGGGCGTTATCATCGCTACAGCGGCCTGGCGCAACGCGGCCTCGCCGCGCTGCTGCTGATCCCGGCCTTGCCGGCCATGTTGCTGGCGATGGCCCTGGTCCGTTGCACGTCGCGCGGGCCGGTCGTCTATCGGCAGGTTCGATTGGGGATGCGCGCCAAGCGGTTCGTGCTGTATAAGATTCGCACGATGGTGACCGACGCCGAAGCGGGCAGTGGACCGGTCTGGGCCCGCGTCGACGATCCGCGCGTGACGCCGGTGGGCCGCGTGCTGCGCGCGATCGGCTGGGACGAATTGCCGCAACTGTTCAACATCGTCAAGGGCGAGATGTCTTTCATCGGACCGCGCCCCGAACGCCCCGAGATTGCCGCCTGGTTGGTCGACGACATCCCTAATTATTTCAACCGCGTGGTGGTTCGGCCCGGTATCACCGGCTTGGCGCAAATCAACCTGTCGGCCGATACGCAATTGGACGACGTGCGCAGAAAGTTGCAACTGGACTTGGAATACATCGATCGGGCCGGCCCGCTGTTGGACTTGCGCATTGCACTGGCGACGCTGCCGCGGTTGTTGGGCGTTCGGGGCGTTCAGCTAGCCAAGTGGCTGGGCGTATGGCGCGCGGCGCCGCAGCCGTCGCTGGTGCTGGCGATGCGGTTTTCGGCCGCGGAGCAACGCTGGTCCCGCCTGGAATTGGAAACCGATGATCCGTCGCTGGTGACGCGCGAGGGATTGCCGTCGATTCTGGCAACGTGCCGCCGCCTGGCGCAAAGCTGGTTGCGACGAAGCCGGGCGGCCGGTCCCGAGCGGTCCGCCCACAACGCGGCCGCCGAAACCGAGCATCCGCCGAGCACGACCAGCCGATGGCGCGGCCGGGCGGCTTAGTTGGCCGAGCGCGTTCGATCCGAGGCGCCGCGTCGCGCGTCGGCCAGGCGGTATCGGATCGCCGCGAACGTCGTCAGGGTCGCCACCAGAAACATCAGGGAGGTCGACATGGCGATGCCGTTGACGCCGAACCAATGCATGAACGCGAGATTGCCTACGACGTTCATCAGCAGATTCATCGCGCCGATCGCCAGCAAGATCCGATTGCCGTTCATGGCGCTGAGCAGCCGCGAGCCCAGCATTGACAGCACATAAAACGGGATTTGCAGCAGGTACCAGCGTTGCACGCCGCTGACGGCGGTTGTGGTTTCGGCGGTAAAGGCGCCGCGCTCGAAGAGCAATCGGACGAGCGGCTCGGAAAGCAGGGCCAGCAGGATCATCACCGGCAGCGACGCGATCAGGATGAGCCTGGTAAAACTTTTCAGGGTGTGTCTTAAATCGGCCCATCGGTCGGACGCGATCAGTCGCGAAAAACGCGGGAAGAGCACGGTGCTCAAACTCACCGCCACCACGCCGAGCACCAGCGCCACGATTTTGTTCCCATAGTTCAAGATCGAAACTTGTCCGCTCCCCAGGCTGGCGGCCATCGACTGATCGACGACCAGCGAGCTGGTCATCAGCGAGGATCCCATCAAGACCGGCACGTATTGCGAACCGACGTGGCGCAGATTCTCGTCGAACCCGCTCCAGCGCGGCCGGGACAGCAGGCCGTGGCGCCCTGCGGCGATGGCCAGTACGCAAGATTCCAGCAAGAATCCGACGAGCGTTCCGCCGGCCAGGGCATAGATGCCCCAACGGTCCTGGAACGTCCAGAATACGCCCACCGTGCCGGCCGGGATCGCCATCGAAGCCAGTGCCGTGACGGCAAAACGCTCGTGGGCGTTGAGCACGGCGGCGAAAATAGCCGAAGCGCCGCTGATGACCAGGACGCCTGAGAGCAGATAAAACAGCGACTCGGTGAGTGCCAATTTTTGGGCGTCGAACCCTTGGCCGACCCAGGGAAGCAGAAATCGGGCCACGGCAGCTAGCAATAACGAGATCACGACCACGATTCCGCACCCGCCGACCATCAGGCTGCCCACCAGCCGTTGAGCCGCCCCAGGCCCTTGGCGCTCGGAGACGCGAATGTAGGTCGGGACGAAGGCCGGGGCGAACGAATGGGTCAGCACGACCACGGCATAGGACGGGATGAGAAATGCCACCAGGTAGGCATCCAGTTCGTCGCCCGCGCCAAACCGGCGGGCGACCAGCCAATCTCTGGCCAGCGCGACTAATTTGACCAGGACCGTCGTGCCCCCTAGCATCGCCGCGATCACCAGAATGCGGCGATGGCTGGCCGCGAGCGAAGAGGGTGCGGAGTCTGCGCCGGCTGGGGCGGGGTCGAGCATCGAGCGGCCCTTGGGCGATGGCGGCGGTCGGGAGGTTGGCGAACCTGGGGTCGCCGGAACAACCTTCTCGCCGCCGATTGTAGTGTCCGAGCACGGCGGTTCACCAGAGCATCAGCGACCGTCCAGCGGCCGAGGGCGGCAGGGATGGCACTGGCCTTGAGGTGGATTTCGGGCCTCGCTATCTTCTCGGCTCATTGCGCCTTGACACCAAGGGGGCAGCCGTCGCCATCAACCCCAGGAATCGCCGGCCGTGAGCGAAGGATGGACCGCCGACTTGATCGTGCTGGCTTTCTGTGCCGGAATCTCGTCGGCGTTGATTGCGGCTCGCGATCTTCCAATGACTCTTTCGCTGGCGCTGGCGGCGATTCGCGTGGGCATTCCGCTGGTGTATTTCGCCGCGTACTTCGACGGCGCCTGGACGGTTTTGGACGACCTGTCGTATGTGGCCCAGGGCAGCGAATTGCTCAGGTGCGGCTACAACCCTTGGACCGTATTGATTTATCCCCACGGCTGGGATTATCTGCGCGCGCTGAGCGAAGGCCACCACGTTCTATATACCTGGTGGAATTTGCTGGCCATGACGCTCTTCGGCGAGCACTACTATTCGGCGGTTTTTTTCAACGTCCTGGCCACTTTCTTCGGCGCGTCGCTGCTGGTGCGGACGCTCCGTCTGTTGGGATTCGGGCCCGGCTATTGCGTCGGGTTTCAGATTTTCTGGCTGCTCCATTGGGATGTCGTGGCCTGGACGTCGTTGCTGAACATCAAGGACGTCCTGGTGCAGACGCTCACGATCGCCGCCTTGTATTGTCTGGTGAGTTACATCGTTGAGCGCAAAGCTCGATTTCTCGTGGCCTTTTTGGGGGTGGCTCAACTGTTTTGGTGGATCCGGTTTTATGTGCCGGTGATCCTGCTGGTGGCGGTGATGCTGTGGATGATCACGCAATGGAGCGATCTGCGAAAATACATATTGATTCCATTGGGTTTGCTGGCATTTTATTTCGCGGTGCCGTTGATCACCAGCGTGACCGATTACTGGGAATTCAAGGATTTCGTGTATGGGGCCGTGCGATTCTCGTTGACGCCGATGCCCTGGAACATCGAGGAAATCTACGCGTATCTGTGGCTGCCGACCGTCTTGCACTGGCTGTTTTTTATTCCCGCCCTGATCGGCGCCGCATGCCTGTGGAGCGAATCAAAACATACGCGATTGTTTTTGATTTATTGGCTGTGCCTGATCGGCTTGTATGCCGTCACCGAGCAGCTTTTGGGGCCCAGGCAACGCTTTCAGGTGGCCTTCGTGTTTGCATGGGCCCAATTTCACTTTCTTTGGAAGTTGAGACCCCTGACGGCCGCCGGCACATCGCCCGCGGCGCCGTCGCGATCGACGTTTCCATCGTGGCCCGCGCTGGCGGAAAACGCTCCCGCGGTTCCCTGAAGCTTTCCCATGAACCGACAATTTCCCTCCAGTCATGTTGCCCGGCGGCCCAAAATCACGCACGTGATCGGCAGCCTGGGCGTTGGCGGCGCGGAACGCAGTTTGGTGAATCTCGTTTCGCGCGTCGATCCGGCGCTGGTCGAGATGAAGATCGTGGCCTTGATTCCCGGCGGCCCGCTGGGCGAACCGCTGAGACAACGCGGCATTTCGATCGAAACACTCTCCATGCGGCCCGGATTTCCCGATCCGCGCTGCGTGCTTCGTCTGGCGCGACACCTGCGGCAAGATCGGCCCGAGCTCGTGGTCACGTGGATGTACCACGCCAATTTGATCGGTGGCCTGGCGGCGCGTTTGGCCGGCGACATCCCCGTGGTCTGGAATATCCGCCATACGTTGCTCGATCCCGATCGCAGCAAGCGGCTGACCCGCTGGGTGGCCAGGGCCGGGGGGCTGCTGTCGCGGCGCATTCCCGATCGGATCGTGTTTGTGGCCCATGCGGCTCGGGCGCATCACGCGGCTTTGGGCTATGGCCGCGACACGTCGCTGGTGATTCCCAACGGCTTCGACCTGGAAGCGTTTCGGCCTGATCCGGCCGCTCGCGACGACGTGCGTCGCGAGCTGGGGCTGGCAGACACGACCCCGTTGATCGGGCTCATCGGCCGATTCCATCCCGACAAGGATCATCGCACGTTCCTGGCCGCGGCCGGACGGATATATCAAAAGCGCCCCGATGCGCGGTTCGTGCTGTGCGGAACGGACGTCTCGGCGAGCAATCCGCTCCTGGCGGCCTGGGCCGACGAGTTTGGCATACGCAAGGTCGTACATTTTTTGGGGTGTCGCGACGATGTTCCGCGCATCGCAGCCGGTTTAGATCTGGCGGTTTGCTCATCGAGGACCGAAGCCTTTCCGCTGGCGGTCGGCGAAGCCATGGCATGTGCCCTGCCCTGCGTGGTGACCGACGTGGGAGATGCCGCCCTGCTGGTGGGAGCAACCGGCCGGACAGTGCGGCCAGGCGACGAGATGGCCTTGAGCCAGGCCTGCTTGGAATTGCTGGCGCTGGCAGAGCCGCAACGCCGGGCGTTGGGGCGGGCGGCGCGGCGGCGGATCGCCGAGCACTTTGCGCTGGATCACGTGCTTTCGCGCCACATGGCGGTTTGGCGCGAAGCGTGTGCGACGCAGAAGACTCTTGCACCGGCGCGCGACCACGAGCGGCTGCAAGCGGCCTGAACGCGAGTCGGACCGCGAAACCGAAGGATTCGTCAACAGAAGTATTACGGGGCGAGTGCCGTGAAGATTCGCATTTGTCATCTGCAGGTGTTTCCGCTCTTGAGCGGTGCCCAGCGCACGATGCTTGAGACCTTCAAGCAGCTCGACGCGTCGCGTTACGAGGTGCACGTCGTGTGCAAGGAGCCGGGTCCCCTGACCGAGGAACTGGCCCGGCGGCAGATTCGCGTTCATTTCGCGCCGAGCTTGGATCGTTCGTTGAATCCGTGGCGCGATGCCAGGGCGTATGGTGAACTTCGCCGGATTTTCGCAACCCACCAGTTTCGAATCGTGCACACGCATTCGTCCAAGCCGGGCGTTCTCGGCCGGCTGGCCGCGCGGCGTGCCGGCGTGCCGATCGTCATCCACCAGGTGCACGCGTTTGCGTTTCACGAGTTCAGCCCTTGGCCCAAACGGTGGCTCTACGGGCAAATCGAACGCCACGTCGCGCCGCTGTGCGATTGCATGCTGTTCGTGAACCGCGAAGAGCGCGACCTGGTGGTTCAGAACGCGTGGTTGCCGGCGGAAAAATGTCTCACGGTCTACAACGGCGCCGATCTGCAGCTCATCCATCCACGGCATCGGCCCCGCTACCGCCAAAAGCATCGGGCCGTTTGGGGAGTGCGCGAGGAGGAGGTCGTGCTGCTGTTCATGGGCCGCCTGGAATATCCGAAACAGCCGTTGATGCTGGCCGAAATCGCGCAAAGACTCCAGCGCCTCAGGCCCGAGCGGCCGTGGCGCCTGGTGGTCGCCGGCTCGGGGCCGGACGAACAGGCATTAGTTCGCTCGATCCAGCAGAAGCACTTGGAACATCGCGTCCAACTGCTGGGTTGGCAAGATGACCCCGACGGTGTGTTGCACGCCGCGGACGTGGTTCTGCTGACGTCTTTGGCCGAAGGGCTGCCCCGGTCGTTGCTCGAAGCCCAGGCCGCGGGGTTGCCAGTCGTGGCCAGCACCGCCAAGGGAAACCGCGAAGTGGTGACCGCGGGCACCGGCTTTCTCTGCCCGCCGAAAGACGCCGATGTCTTCGCCGAATGCCTGGCGCGGTTGATCGACAGTCGCGAGCTCCGTGAGAGCCAAGGCCAGGCCGCGCGGCGGCATGCCGAACAATGCTTCGACACCGTGGCCAACAATCGCCAAATCGTGGCCGTTTACGAGTCGCTGCTAGCCGCGCGCGCCGATGTGCCGCGCCGCTACTTGCACGCCGCTTACGGGGCGCCGCGCGGGGCGTCTTCGGCCGGTGCCACCAAGAGCACGTAGGGGTGTTGCGTCCAGGTCCATTGGTCAAGCGCTTTGCGAAACACGAACTGGTTGCAGCCCGGTCCGCCGCCGCACGTAGTGAGTCGTTCCAGCACGAATCCGCGCTGCTGGAAGAAATCGAAAATGGCCTGTGGGGTCGCCGTCTCGAAGGGATAGCCGCCGATCCAGTCCAGGCAGTCGTGCCACCATGACATGCCGCGCGAGCGATCGTAATTCCGAAAGCGTGCCAGCGGATTGCGAAGAAAAACGAGATCCTTCACCAGACCTCGCAGCACGTGAAAGAATATCAGGATTCCGGCGATCAGCCAGTTGAGCGGCCGTGGCGCGCCGACGTAGGCCCGCTTCAACAGCGTGTGCAGCGGTGTCCAGTACAATTGTTGATTATAAATGGCGATAAACAATCGGCCGCCGCGCGTCACCGGGATGGTGGCGTTTTCCAGGGCCTGCCACATGCCGCCGGTGTGGTGCAAAACGCCCCAGGAGTAAACCAGGTCGAACTTTCCCAGGGACGCCAGATAGGCCCGATCCAACGCCGAGCCCTCTTCGATTGTCCACGCGGGATCGTCGGCGAAGAACCGTCGTTTCAACTCTCGAGTGCAAGCGACCGACTGCGGATCGAAGTCGAACGAGTGGACCCGCGCGCCCAGCCGGCGCGCGGCCAGACTGAACAGCCCGCTGCCCGAGCCCATGTCCAGAAACGACGTGCCTTGCAGATCGGCGACGCCCAGCATCGCTTGTAGCGAACGGTCGGCTTCGAGAATCCGATGGTCGTTCAGCGTGCCCAGAAATCGCTGCCAGTTCTTGCCAAACTCAAAACGCTGTCCGCTGGCGACCTCTTGGGCGAATTGAGACATGCAAGGAGGTGCCTTGGCTTCAAGGTATGCGCGCCAGCCGACAGCCCGAGGAACAGGAGCCGGCAGGATGCCGAAAAACTGCTTTTAGCATTCACGGCTTCGCCGGACAACCCGCATTGCCAGCGGCCGACTTGCTATTTCCGCTCCATTTCCCGCCCACGGTCAACCGAAATTAGGGATGGAATCCCGTCGAAGACGCAGCCGCCAGGGAGCGCCGCCGTTGCCCACCGCCAGCCATTTACAGTACTTGTGGCTTGCCTATCTTTCCAGGCCGGCTGCCGATCGCGTACTTTACCGAACTATTCGCCGCCATCGCATGCGAAAGATCCTGGAAATTGGGATCGCCACTCCGACGCGAACGTTGCGCATGGTCAACCTGGCCCAGCGCGGCGCCCGGGGCGAAGTGGTCCGCTACGTGGCGGTCGATCTGTTCGAAGGGCGGGGCGATCAACAGGCTCCGGGGCTCTCGCTCAAGGAAGCACACCGGCTTTTGAAGTCGACCGCGGCCCAAGTGCAACTCATCCCCGGCGATCCGGCCTCCGCGTTGGGTCGAGCCGCCAATGCCCTGCAGAATCTGGACCTGGTGATCATCTCGGCAGATCACGACGCCGAATCGCTCGGCGACGCCTGGTTCTATCTGCCCCGCATGCTGAAGGCCGACTCAGTCGTGTACGTCGAGTCGCGAGTGGCCTCGGGCGAGCAAACCGCCTTTACGCGTCTATCGCGCGAAGAAATCCTCAAGCGGGCCAACGTCAACCGCCGCCGGCGCGCCGCCTAGGTTTCTTTTTTTCCCGAGCGGCAGAACCCGCTGTCGACCGCGGGTGTCCTCTGCGTAAACGATTGTCCGGTTTGCACATGGGGCCGTGCACGGGCGTTGCCGCTGCGCATCGTCGCCGGGAGCCGGCGGCGGCTCGCACTCCCACAAACCTGGACTGTGCGGATATGATGATCTTTTGTAGCGCAGGCGATTCACCATGGACACTGTGATGGGCGACGTCGTGCGAACACATTCCAAGCCATCGAGTTCGGCCGCCACGCTCGACGGCAACTTGCAGCAGTCTTCGGACGTGCTGAGCGCGCCGTTTTGTCGCGCCGGATTTATCGAAGGAAGCGGGCCGCAGATCACCAGCGAAACGACCGATCTGCTGCGCTCGCGGCTGCGCGCGTCCGCGGGCTTTTTGTGTCTTGCCTTCGCCTTGTTCTTCGCGTGGCGGGTGCTTGGCGGCCAAAGCACGGGATCGGCGGATACCTTCACGTTCTATGCCCAATTCGCCATTATTGTCGTTTTGGCTTCTTCGTTCGTCCTGCTGTGCCGCAAATGCTCGATTCGGCTCAACGTGTTGCGTGGTTATGAGCTGGCCATTTTCGGCTTGCCGGTGGCTTATTTGATCCTCTTCCAATACGACGCTCTCAAGACATCCGCCGTCGCCGGATTTATTCCCAGTCCCCAGGCGCCGTGGATGGGTATCGTGTTTACTTACGCGATGTTCATCCCCAACACGTGGCGCCGCGCGGCACTGATTGTCGGGCCGATGTGCGCTGCGCCGGCGCTTTTGGTGATTGTCTTGTGGTACCGCGATCCAGTGTTCGCCGAGGTTTTGCGCGGGCGGCCCGTTTTGATGACCGAATTGGTGATCCTGATGGGCGTGAGCTTCCTGATTTCGACCTACGGCACGCACATTATCAACACGCTGCGCCGCGAGGCGTTCGAGGCCAGACGATTGGGCCAATATCGCTTGTGCCGCCTGATCGGCTCCGGCGGCATGGGAGACGTCTATCTGGCGGAACACCAGATGATGAAACGGCCGTGCGCGATCAAGTTGATCCGCTCGGGCAAGGCCAACGATCCACAGGCCCTGGCGCGCTTCGAGCGCGAAGTGCATGCCACTGCCAAGTTGTCGCATTGGAATACGATCGAAATCTTCGACTACGGCCGCACCGACGATGGCACGTTTTATTACGTCATGGAGTACCTGCCCGGCTTGAGCCTGGGCGAGTTGGTCGAAAAACACGGTCCGCTGCCGCCGGCGCGGGCCGTTCATCTGCTCGTGCAAACGTGCGATGCCTTGACTGAGGCCCACTCGCACGGGCTGATTCATCGTGACATCAAGCCCGGCAATATTTTCTCGGCGCAGCGGGGCGGCTATCACGATGTTGCCAAGTTGCTGGATTTCGGGCTGGCCAAACCGGTTTCAACCGATGCGGTGGAGGTCCAACTGACCCAGGAGGGCTCGATCAACGGTTCGCCGCTCTACATGTCGCCGGAACAAGCTCTGGGCGACAGCGAACCCGACGCCCGCAGCGATGTCTATTCGTTGGGAGCGGTGGCCTATTACTTGCTGACCGGAGCGCCGCCGTTCGACGGCGACAGGCCGATCAAGATCATCTTGGCGCACGCGCAGCAAGAGGTGGTGCCCCCCTCGCGTCTGCGGCCGGAAATCCCGGCCGACGTCGAGCAGGTGGTCCTGCGCTGTCTGGCCAAAGACCCGGACGATCGCTATCACAGCGCGCGAGCCCTGCGTGCGGCGTTGTCCGAGTGCGTGGCCGCCGGCGGCTGGACCCACGAGGACGCCAGCGCTTGGTGGAAAACCCACGGCGAAGGCAAGACCCACGCCCAACCACTGGCCGGCGCGGCCATTTAGCCGTCACGGCAGACTGCCGAAAGCGCCATAGGCGGCCCGGCCGCTGGCGGGCTGGGCCGATGATAGAGTATCGTAGACTTGGTTATCCAGCGTCCGTGTTCCCACCCTAGTTGTTTACGTCGATGACTGCTCAAACGCCACCGCGAACCATGTTCGCTAAAATCTGGGACGATCACGTCGTGCATGCCGAAGCCGGCAAGCAGACGATCCTCTATATCGATCTGCACCTGGTTCACGAAGTCACCAGCGCCCAGGCCTTCGAGGGCCTGCGCCTCTCGGGCCGTAAGCTGCGCCGGCCCGAGCGCTCCGTGGCCACGGTCGACCACAATATTCCCACCACCGACCGCCGGCTGCCGATCGCCGATCCGATCTCGAAACAGCAGATCGATACCTTGCGGGAAAACTGCCGGCAATTTGGCATCCGGCTCTATGACCTCCACGATCCTAATCAGGGCGTGGTGCATATCATCGGCCCCGAACTGGGCCTGACCCAGCCGGGCATGACCATCGTCTGTGGCGATAGCCACACGGCCACCCACGGCGCGTTCGGCGCGCTGGCCTTCGGCATCGGCACCAGCGAAGTCGAGCACGTGCTGGCCACGCAAACTCTGCTGCAATCCCGGCCCAAGACCCTGGAACTGCGGATCGGCGGCCGACTGGCCCAGGGAGTCACGGCCAAGGATCTCATTCTCTATCTCATCGGCCAACTCACGACCTCTGGTGGAACCGGATATTGCATCGAGTATACCGGCAGCGCCGTTCGGGCCCTGAGCATGGAAGAGCGGATGACGGTCTGCAACATGAGCATCGAGGCGGGCGCTCGGGCCGGCATGATTGCGCCGGACGAGACGACGTTTGAGTATCTGCGCGGCCGCGAGTTTGCGCCGCGCGATTTCGAGGCCGCCGTGGCCCGCTGGCGCCAATTGCCGACCGACGCCAACGCCACATACGACAAGGTGCTAAGATTCGAGGCGGCTGACGTCTCGCCCCAAGTCACGTGGGGAACGAACCCCGGCCAGGTCGCCCCGGTGACCGGCCGCGTGCCCAACCCGGCCGAGCTGGCCAGCGACGCCGAACGCAAATCGGTCGCCAGCGCCCTGGATTACATGGCCCTCAAACCGGGGACTGCGATTGAAGAGATTGCGTTGGACCGTGTGTTCATCGGTTCGTGCACCAACGCGCGGATTGAAGATCTGCGGGCGGCGGCCGCCGTGGTTCGCGGCTACCGCGTGGCCGGTCGCGTCGGCGCGATGGTCGTGCCCGGCAGCGGACAGGTCAAGCGCCAGGCCGAAGCCGAGGGCCTGGACCGCATTTTCTTGGAGGCCGGTTTTGAATGGCGCGAGGCGGGCTGCAGCATGTGCCTGGCCATGAACCCCGACAAGCTCGAACCGGGCGAACGCTGCGCGTCGACCAGCAATCGCAATTTCGAGGGCCGGCAAGGCAAAGGCGGACGCACCCACCTGGTCTCGCCCGCCATGGCCGCCGCCGCGGCCATCGCCGGCCACTTCGTCGACATACGCCAGTGGAATTACAAGCAATAGAAAACGGGATCGTCGCGAGACACTTACCATCATGCAACCGTTCGAAAAACACACCGGCCTGGTCGCCGCGATGGATCGACACAACGTCGACACGGACCAGATCATTCCTAAACAATTTCTGAAGCGCATCGAGCGGACCGGTTTCGGAGAGTTTCTGTTCTTTGACTGGCGTTTTCTGAACGACGGCACGCCCGACCCACGGTTCGAATTGAACCAGCCGCGCCTGCAGGGGGCGAGCATCTTGTTGGCCCGGAGAAATTTCGGCTGTGGTTCCAGCCGCGAACACGCCCCCTGGGCCCTGCAAGACTACGGTTTTCAGGTGGTGATCGCCGAGAGCCTCGCCGACATCTTTTACAACAACTGTTTCAAGAACGGCATGCTGCCGATCTGCCTCGACGAGGCCACGGTCGACGAATTGTTTCGCCGCGCGGCACAGCCCGGCTATCGACTGACCGTCGATCTGCGAGAGTGCAAAATCACCGACACCGCGGGCCTTTCGATCACCTTTGAAGTCGAGCCGTTCCGCCGCCATTGCTTGCTCAACGGCCTGGACGACATCGGCCTGACGCTTGCGCATCAGGATAAGATTTCGGCCTACGAGGCGGCTCACGGCCTGGCGGCCGCCGGCGCATAACCCGCAAAAGGCGCACGCCCCAAATGACGACGACCACGCGCCGAGCCAAGATCGAGGCCATGCTTCTGGACGAGCCGTCCGACCCGTTTCTGCACTACAGCCTGGCGCTGGAGTTGGGGAAAGAGGGGCAGCACGAGCGGAGCCTGGCCGAGTTCGAGGGCCTGATGTCGGCCGCGACACCGTACGTGCCGGCGTTCTTCATGGCCGCGCAACAATTATCCCGCCTGGACCGCATTGCCGAAGCCCGCACGGTATTGCGCAACGGCATCGAGCAAGCCCGCACCGCCGGCGACAGCCACGCCGCCGGCGAGATGAGCGAATTCCTGACCAGCCTCGGCACCCTGGGCGAATAGAGAGTCCTTGAGCCGTGGGCGTATCTGTGGCTTGAGCAAGCGTGGCTGGGGCATCGCCGCGGCCGCCGGTCGCGTCCATTTGACAGTCAGGCGGGCTGCCTGACCTTCTACAAAGCTTCGGCCGTCATTTTTCCTTGCCAGAAGTCCGGGATTCCGCGGCGTTTTGCAGGGTCCACAAAAACCGACTTTTTCTCAAACAGTTTGTTGACATCACGACCGCGCGGGAGTTATACTCCGGCCAAGCGTGGAACAGAAAAGCGGGTTGCTTCGTGGGAGGAATCCGCTAGTGCCTCGGGAACCGCAGCTATTGGTGTTCGCCACAGCGATCGGGCCGACCTGCCTGCGCGTGTTCGTTCCACGTCACTCATCATTTCTCTCCACCCCCGACCCTCGATGGCCACACAGGGGCCACGACGTCGCGTCAGGCCCAACGAGCCCTCTTGTTTCTCGACGCCGACCTGGTCGAGCGCCTCTTGAATTTGTCGGGCGCGGCACGCCCGGCGACCATCCGCGAGCCGTTGCATGTGATCGCGTCGTGAATCCCGCGTCGCCAGGCATGAGGACATAAGATCGTGTAGACGTGCACTGTAGATATAGACCTACTCGCAACAACATTCCAGATGATAGGGGGAAACGCCCGTGACACACCAAATCTCAATTGCGCGTTGCGTTGTTTTGAGAGCGCGTCGGATCAATTCGATGTCCATCACGATGATCCTGCTTACCGGCGGCATTTTGCTTTGGCCGAGCCTTGCTTCCGCAGCATTGATTCCAACGACCGTTGAACAATGGGGAGTCGATGACTACAACACCAGCACGCTGAATCCCAGTCCGGCCATCGCGGTGAGTAGCATTGCTTCCGTTCCGCCCGGGCAATGTGTTTGGATCAACACGGGCATGGACACATTTGTCGCGTCTCATGCTGGGTGGAGTTACTCGTGGGCCGGCGCGACTGAAGAGGCCAAGGTCGAGGCCGGGATCACTATTCAAGACTACTATGCGTGGGTGGTGAAGATACCGGCGGTCACCGACGGCGGCGGGAATAACTACCCAGGCAACAACACGCTGCAAGACGTCGGCGGCGCCGTCTTAAAGCTCCAGTACACGCCTCCGGACGGCGCGCATGACTTCACGGCCGCGGGCCATGAACTGCACTGGGTTCAGGGGCTTCGCGCTCACTACGATACCTACGCGGCCGGAGAATACCAGGTGCGGCTGGACGGCGTCGGTGCCACGCCCTTCTACGATACCCTGGGCGCCGCCGGAACCCTGCCCGGTGGCGGAGGATATTTCCTTGATAGACCGTTTAACACTGAAAGTGAACCGTTAGAAAAAAACCCCGTGGCCGACGTGCAGTTTCAGGTGGTGCTGGCCGATTACAATACCGCGACCAAGGCCGTAACCCTGTATGGCGGCGAGTGGTGGGGCTACACGTATAACGCCGTCGACGCGCTCGTCCCCGAGCCGGCAACGTTGATGATGTTGGCATTCGGCGGAATCGGCCTGCTGATGTTCCGGCGCGTGAGCCGGAAGCAATCCGTGAATTAGTCCGGCAACGTACCCCGCCCGTCACGCGAAACGATCGCATCCGGCGTGCCGATGCCGCCGGTGGCGATACGCGAATTCGCGGCCAGCCTGGGCGCCTTGGCGAGTCGAGCGAAATTGTTCCGGCCGCGCCGCGAGACCTACCCTTGAAGCATCGGCGGCAGGGCGGTGAACGCGAGGTGTTGTTCGCACCAGATGGCGGTGGCCAATAATTGGGCTTCGCTCCAGGCGGGGCCGACCAGTTGCAGCGAAATCGGCAGGCCGGCGGCGGTCAGTGCGCAGGGGATCGAGACGGTCGGCGTGCCGGCGTGGCTGAAAGGGGAATTGAAGCGGGGATCGCCGGTGGTTTTCAAACTCGCCGGCGCGCCGGTCGGCGTCGCGGGGGTGACCAGCGCGTCGACGCCCAATAGCGTCCGCCCGAGCGCGTGGCGAAACGCCATCTGGTGGCGCAGCGCCTCCTGATAGTCGGCCATCGAGGTGGCCAACCCTTCGTCGACGAGTGCCGCGATGCCGGGGCCATAACCGTCGCGCGGCGCGCCGAACTGCGAACGATGAAAATCGGCCGCCTCGCACGTCATCAAGCGGCGGTGCATCGCGTGTACCCGCTCGAACTCGGCCGGCAGCGAGAGCTCGACCAACTGCGCGCCGTGGCGGGCCAACGCGTCGAGCGCCGCGGTGGTCAACTCGGCGACTTCCGCGTCGGCCCCGTCGAAGAAGTACGACCGGACGACTCCCAGGCGCGGCGGCTGCGGCGCGGCCCAGGTTGCCGGATCGGCCGCCAGCGCAATCGGTTCGCGCTGGCTGACCGCCGGGTCGCGCGCGTCGGAGCCGGCGATGGCCGAGAGCAGCACCGCGCAATCGGCCGCCGTGCGGGCCATCACGCCGACATGATCGAGATGAAAACTGACCGGCACGACGCCCGCTCGGCTCACCCGGCCGAAGGTGGGTTTGACGCCGGCGACGCCGCAGTAGCTGGCCGGCCGCGTGATCGAGCCCCCGGTTTGCGAGCCGATCGCGCCTGAGCACATTGCCAGGGCCAGGGCCGCGGCCGATCCGCTCGACGAGCCGCCCGGCGTGTGCGCGAGGTTCCAGGGATTGCGCGTGGGGGGCGGATCGAAACAGGCAAACTCGGTGGTCACCGTTTTTCCCAAGATGATCGCACCGGCCGAACGCAGCCGAGCCACGACCGTGGCGTCTTGCGAGACCACACCGGCATCGGTCAACGACGAAGCGGCCCGGGTGGGCATGCCGGCCACGTCGACGATGTCCTTGATGCCGACTGGAATTCCATGCAGCGGTCCGCGATTCTTGCCGTCGGCCAGTTCTCGCGTCAGCCGCTCGGCCGTCTGAAAGGCTCCGGGCCCGTCGACCGCCACCCAGGCCGAAATTCGGGAATCGAAGCGATTTATTTGTTTCAGGCAGTCCGCCACCAGCTCCAACGGCGTTAAATCACCTTGGCGAATCTTCGACGAAGCCAGGAGCAAGCTATGAATTGGGCCTTCCATGGATTCGGTCATAACATACGCCGTCGGGCTGCGGAAGCCATTGGCCGGCAACCACTTGAACAGAAAAGCGGCGTGGCGGCCGATCCCGATTCCCCTCCTTATGACGCCTCGCACGCCGAACAGTTTGCAAAACGCCGCGAGGTTTATGAAAATAGGGCCGGGCAAGAGGCGGGACACGTCGGAAACGTTTTTCCGGGACGGAAAGCATTGGACGCTCAGAGAATCAAATTCGAGGTGGGCGAGATCGTGATTACGCCCGCGGCATCGGCGGCACTGGCGGCCAACGGCCAGGCGGTGGCCGATCTTCTGGACCGGCACCAGACGGGCGATTGGGGGGACGTGTCGGACCAGGTGCGCACGATCAACGAGCGGGGTCTGGTCGAGCGGTTCAATTTGCAATCCACCTACGTGGTTGCCACCGGCCAGCGGCTGGTCGTGGTGACCAATCGAGAACGCACCGTGACGATGGTCCACTTGGACCCTTGCGCCGACGGACGCTAACATTGCCGACAGAATCGCGTGACTGCGTCGCGATCTGGACCACGCCCGTTGCGATCCAATACCAGCAAGTGATCATCATGTCGAGCGCGCGTCGCCGGACTGTGGGAATCGTGCTCCTGGTTCTGGCAGTCGGCGCGTGCCCGGCTCGCGGCCAGACTCGCCCCGTGCCGCTGGTGGCCAATGGTTCGTTCGAGGAGGGGCAGACGGCGCCTGAGCATTGGAGCCTGACGGGCCAGGGCGCTTGGAACCAAGACCGGGGCCATCGCGGCCAACGTTATGTTCGGGCCACGTCGGCCGACGGCGTTCGCGGCTGGCAGAGCGACGCAGTGACGCTGGTGCCGGAGGTGGATTATCGGCTCGAAGGCTGGGTCCGCGTCGCCCGCGGCGAAGCACGATTGGGGCTCGAACTGTTGGACGCCGGCGGCCGTGTCGTGCGTTCGGTCGAGGCGCCGCGCCAAGCCGCCGCGGCCGAATGGCGCTACGTGGCCGTGGAATTCGCGGCCGACGCGGCGCAAGCCAGGATCTGGCTGGCGGCCCAAGGCTCTGCCGATTGGGACGACGTGTCCCTGACGCCGGTCGCGATTTCCTATTTGGGCAATCGCGACGTGCAGAGCGACGCCAAGGGGCGGATCGGTCTTTGGGGCGAGGAGAAGGACGATTCGGTTGCGCCCGGCAAGCGCGGCGGCGCGCATCGCGGCGACCCGGCCACCAAGCGCCGCGAGTTGTCGAGCTTGCTGGTGGAGAGCACGGGCGACTGGTACGCCGTGTCGAGTGTCAATTACGGCGTGCCGACGTTCACCGACAAGCTGCAATTTTCCGGCTGGGCCCGTGCCGACGGTTCGGCCGCGGCGCAGATTCTGGCCTGCTGGATGGACGACACGCAAAAAGTGTTGCGCGTCGACGCCGGACCGGAAATCCGAGGCGGTGATTGGCAGCAAATCAAGCTCGCGCCCGATGCTCCGCCGGCGCGGGCCCATACGGTCCGGCTGGTGGCGCTGGCCCGCGGCGGGCGCGTGTGGTTCGATGATTTCGACCTCTTGCACCTGCGCTCGCCCAAGCCGATGGTGCGCTGCTTGAGCAACCAGGTGGGCTACGAGTTGGCCGGGCCGAAAAACGCGGTGGTGGCGACCAATTTCTTTCCCGCGGTTGCCACCACGCTCAAGGTGCAACTGGTCGACGCGGCCGGCAAGGCCGTGCTGGAGAAGGAAGTTTCCTGCGCCGGGCGGATCTATGGCGGCACGCCGGACGACTGGGGCTGGTATTTCTGGCGGGCCGATTTTTCCGAGTGGAAGCAAGTGGGCACGTTTCGGATCGTGGCGCTCGCCGGCGGCGCTCGCGGAGAGTCGTTTCCATTTCGGGTCGAGCGGGGCGCCGTGTTGAACCAGACGGCTCAAAGCGCGGTGGATTTCTTCTTCATCCAGCGCTGCGGATTCGAAGTGCCCGGCTGGCACAAGGCGTGCCATCTGGACGACGCGAAACTGCCCGACGGCACGCACCTGGACGTGACCGGCGGTTGGCACAGCGCGGGCGATTACAACAAGCCGATGTGGCAGTTCGGCGACAGCGGCTCGAGTTACGCGCTGGTGACCGCGTTTGCCGCCCAGCCGGAGCAGTTCGGCCGGTTCGATCGCGACAAGACCGGCCCGGCCGACGCGCTGGACGAGGCGTGGTGGGGCGCCAAGTTCCTGGCCAAAATGCAAAACCCGGCCGATGGCTCGATGCGCGGCGACGTGCTGCAAGGTCCGGGCCGCACCTGGATGGCCTGGAAAGCACCGGACGTGCATACCGACAACAAGATCGGAACCGAAGACGACCCGGTCATTGCCCCGGGCACGAGCAACGTGCCGCTGACGATTGCCGCCTGGGCCAGTCTGGCCCGCGCGCCGGTTGGGCGCGACGCCCAGGGCGAATATATCGAACGTGCCGAGCGGCTGTGGGGCTTTTTGACCGGCTCCGAGTCGGCGGTGGCCAATCCGTTATTGCTCATCGGTGCTTTGGAACTGCATCGCACGACGAAAGGCGACAAGTATCTGCGATTCGCCCGGCGCAGCGTCGCGGCGCTTGTGAAACAGCAAAAGCCGAACGGCGCGATGCCGGGCGATTCGGGCGATCATGGCGACGTGGCAGCCGCGGCATTGGCGATGTTCGCATTGCAGTACCGCGATGATCCGCTGCGCGCGAGCATCGTGGAGTCGCTGGGCCGCTATCTCGATTTTTGCATCGAACGCACCGACAATCCATTCGGGCTGTCGCGCCAGGGAACCGAAGAACCCACGGCGACGTTTTTCCACCCGAGCGTCGGGTTGGGAGTCAATTTCTGGATTCTGGGGCGCGCATGGGCCGCGTCTCTTACGTACCAGGTGACGCGCGATCCCCGGGCCTTGGTTTATGCCACCGATCAGATCGATTGGGTGCTGGGCAAGAATCCGCTGGATCTGTGCATGTTCGAGGGACACGGCGGGCTGAATCCGCCCCGGTATCACCATCGCTACAACATGATTCCGGGCCACGAGCGCGGTGCCGTGCCGGGCATGATCGCCAACGGCATGGTGCGCGACATGGGCATCGCTGACCGACCGGGATTCGACATGAGCCGGGCCGGTGGCCGCTCGCCCTCGTTCCGCACCAGCGAGCCGTGGTTGGTGCACAACATGTTTTATCTGCTGGCCGTCAGCGCATTGGACACGAGCGTCAACGCCGCGGCGCCGTGATCTGAGCCGCGCAGCCGGCTATTGGCCGGTGCGGGCGCGCGTGGCGCAGGTGCTGGCGACCGCACAGCCGCTGACGCACGTCTTGCAGCCGGCGGCTGTTTCGGTGCCGCAGCCGGGCCCGCAACCTTCGGTGACCGCGTCGGTAAAGCGGCGAAACTGCACATGCGCTTCGTAAAGCTCGGTCAGTTCCGCCGTGAGCGATTCGAGCTCGGGAGTCATTTCGCCCAGGAAATAAAACAGCAGCGTCTGGCCGTCGAACAAATGCTCGACGTCCATCAGCACGGCCGGCGCATCGAGGGCGCGCAACCGAGCTGCGCACGCCTCGTAGGCCGCCTGCCGGTTTTTTTCCAGCCGCGCTGAGAGCAATTGGTCTTCGACCGTCACGCCGCGCAAGATCGAACCATCGGCGTCGGGCTCGTCCGGCGCATCGCCCGGCGGCAAGAGCACGTCGCCCAATTCCAGTCCGCGGCCCGTGCGGACGACCACGCGCGTGTCGCGCGGATAGCGCACGGCGTCGACCGAGGTGAACCGGCCGACGTGGCCCAGCGCGCCGACGCGGACCAGGTGTTGCCGGCCGAGAAAGGTTTCCGTGCGATTGGCTTGTTCGATCATGGTGGGTTGTTTTCCAGCAAAGGGCTTCGCGCCAAGTCTATTGTCCGCCGGGGCTTGCCTTCTGCCTAGATCGGCCGTTGTCCTCTATATGTTTTTACCTTTTCTGGTCGACTCGCGACGACGCCGAGCAATGAGGCTTGTCTTATACTCGGTCGTCTGAACAGGGTACAAGCCGCGACGGTCGAAATGCCCCCTTGCGTAAACGCCCGCAGTCACGATACTTATGTCACATTCCCAGGTCCATACTTCCGCGAGAATTGCCATGATCGACCGTCCCAACCAGGGTGAGTTTTGCGTCGCGCCGCACGCGTGCGATTGGCAGGCGTTGGCCAGGCGGGTGCTCGATGGGCATCGGCTGACGGCCGACGAGGCACTGGCTATTTTGCGGAGCCCCGAGGAGCAGCTTTTGGACCTGCTCTCGGCCGCCTACCAGATTCGGCGGCGCTACTTTGGCAATCGCGTGCAGCTTTATTTTCTGATGAATGCCAAAAGCGGCCTGTGTCCCGAGGATTGCGGCTACTGTTCGCAATCGAAAGTCTCGGAGGCGGACATCCCACGTTACAACCTGCTGAATGCCGAAAAGCTGTTGGACGGAGCCCGGCTGGCGGCCGAGCGTCAGGCCAAGACTTATTGCATCGTGATCTCGGCCCGGGG
>JBGQKM010000039.1:0-26557 GCA_041499515.1 Planctomycetia bacterium
CCAGCCGCCGACGACGAAACGCAAGCAGCGTGAAGATAGTGGTTGCTGGTTAGTGGGTGGTGATTGGAGAAAAAAAGCTCGAGAGGTCGCGGCGCTCGCATTGTCCGCACTAACCAGCAACCACTAGCCACCAACCCACTACTCCTATCCCGAAAACGGCGTGGGCGTGAAGCCGATGATCACGAACGACAGCGTCAGCCAGCCCAGGATGGTTCGACCGGTGCCCAGCGGCATATCATCGTCGCCGGTCGGCGGATGGTTGGGCCCGATCATCACCAGCAGAAACAGCATCAAGAACCAGCCGTAGTTTTGCGTCAGCAGCACGGCCACGATGGCCGCCGCCAACAGGATCGTGGCGACGATATGGGCTTTCTTGCGCAACAATGCATAGAGCACGTGGCCGCCGTCGAGCTGGCTGATGGGTATCAGATTCAGCGCGGTAATGAAGATTCCGACCCAGCCGGCAAAAGCAAGCGGGTGCGCCCCAATCGTTTGGCCCTCGGGCACTGGGCCGATCAGCCAGGCGGCCAGAAACTTGAACAATAGTGGTTCGCCGAATTCGCCAGGGCCGTGTCGCGCCGGAACCACGTTCGAGAGCTGCAAGCCGACCACGCAGCAAATCAACGCCGGCACCAGGCCCGCTAGCGGACCGGAAATGCCGATGTCGAACAGCGATTTGCGATTCCCCATGTTGCCGCGCATGGCGATGACCGCGCCCATGGTGCCCAGCGGCGATGACGGGAATGGAATGAAATACGGCAAGCTGGCCGGCACGTGATAACGGCGCGCCTGCAAGTAATGGCCGAACTCGTGACATGTGAGGATGAACATCACCGCAGCGGCATAGATTGGCCCGCCCACGGCAAATGTCGTCACGCACGTGGCGATGAACAGTATCACCGGCAGCGCGATCCGTCGCGGCCGCGCGGGCTCGGCCACCGGCTCGGCGAGAATGGGTTCGTCGTGCCATGCCGCGCGGGCCTCGCCTGGCGGTTGGATTTCGGCGGACTCGTACGGATCGGGACCCATCGGCAATTCCTCGGATTTCAAGAGCGCTTACGAACACAAGAATTTTAGGCACGAACAGCCGACGAGCAAGCGCGATGGTTGAAAGTGGCGCGCGACTCCCAGGTGTCACGGAACGCTCAAAGGCCGTGTTTTTCAGGGTAAATCATCACACGCCACCACCAGAGCCAGGTATTGCCCGCGGGAAGCGCCCGAGGGAAGCCAAGCTCGATTGACATACTCCGGCACGTCAACTACATTTTTTAGCTTACGTGGCGACCGCCCCGGCCAGGGGCGCGCAAGGCGTCGAGGCGCTCAGATTCCGTGTGCTCGTGCGTGTCTCCGATTGCCTATCTCGTACGAGGACACTACTTTCCGTTGGAATTCCGTTCGCGCTGTTCAGGGTTCGCAAGGGCGCCAGGAAGCTGGCTCATGCGGGTTGGCCGCGGGCGCGCCGACGAAAGCAAAGGCGGTTGTTGATGCAGGTTTGTTGGCTCACGCGTCACCGTGACCCCCGGCTGCTGGCCTCGTGGCTGACGGCAGGTCGGTTGCGCGCGTCTCGTCCGGCAAGCCCCGAGCGTAGCCTCTCATGCCCGAATTCCTTCGCTCGGGGTTCTCGCGATTGAGGGCGCCGCTCAATCATCCAAAGCAATCATTAACGTCACCATCGACCGGGGAATGCCGAATCGTGGAAGTATCGCACGATACGCTTCTCGGCGACAGAAAACAACGAAAATCTTCATCGAGAAAACCGCAGTTCAACACCGTATCTGGAGACCAGCCGTGACATTTTTTCGTAGTTTACCGCGCCTCGCGACTCGTCTGATCATTGGGGCCCTGGCCGTGTGGCTGCTCTCTGGATCGACCGTGCTGGCCGGCGAAGCCCAGTTGGCAATTCCCGACCTGCGGGTAGGTCATTTCAACATCGCGGGACAAGAGATCAGCGCCTGGAACCTGTTGTTTTACGGGGCCCTGGTCATCACCGGCACGCTGAGCATCAGCTTGTATCTGTTTTATCAGATCAAGGCCCTGCCGGCGCACGAATCGATGCTCAACATTTCCGAGATCATCTTTCAGACCTGCAAGACTTATCTCATCCAACAGGGCAAGTTCCTGGTGATGTTATTCGCGATCATCGGCAGCGCGATGACGTACTACTTCATGGTCTTGCAGGAGGAGCCGCTCGAGACGGCATTGCTCGTCTTGTTGTTCTCGGTGGTTGGCATGGGCGGTTCGTATGGGGTGGCCTGGTACGGAATCCGCGTCAACACGTACGCCAACTCTCGCACGGCGTTTGCCTCGCTCCGCGGAGAGCCGTGGGACGTCGTGAACATTCCGTTGCGCGCCGGGATGTCGGTCGGCTTGTTCTTGATTTCGCTCGAACTGGTGATGATGGTGATCATCTTGCTGTTCGTGGATCGCCAGATCGTCGGCTACTGCTTTCTGGGCTTCGCCATCGGAGAGTCGCTGGGCGCGTCGGCACTGCGCATCGCGGGGGGCATCTTCACCAAGATCGCCGACATCGGCGCCGACTTGATGAAGATCGTCTTCAACGTCAAGGAAGACGATCCGCGCAATCCCGGCGTGATCGCCGACTGCACGGGCGACAATGCCGGCGATTCGGTCGGACCGACGGCCGACGGCTTCGAGACCTACGGCGTGACCGGCGTGGCCCTGATCTCCTTCATCACGCTGGCCATTCCCGTCGAGCAATCGGATCTGCAAGCCAAGTTGATCGTGTGGATCTTCGCCATGCGATTCTTGATGGACTTCATGTCCGGCGTGTCGTACTTCACGAACCAGGCGATCTCGGAGAAAAAGTACCGCGGGATGAAGGAATTCAACTTCGAGGAACCGCTGTCTCGGCTGATCTGGATTGCCGCCACGCTGTGCATTTCGACCTCGTTCTTCATGAGCTGGCTGCTGATTAGCGATCTGGTGGTGGCCGGCGAGGCAAAGCCGCAGTTGTGGTGGCAATTGGCCAGCATCATCAGTTGCGGTACGCTGGCGGCCGTGCTGATTCCCGAATTCACCAAGATCTTTACCAGTTCGCACTCCAAGCACGTGCACGAAATCGTCACCGCATCGCGCGAGGGAGGCACCTCGCTGACGATTCTTTCCGGGCTGGTCGCGGGCTACTTCAGTGCCTTTTGGATGGGGCTGTTGATCGCGGGCCTCATGGGAGGCGCTTTCTTCGTCAGCCAGTTGGGCCTCGACGGGCTGATGCAGGTGGAACTGGTCAAAGGGCAGATGGTCGGCGTGGGCTCGATCTTCGCGTTCGGCCTGGTGGCCTTCGGCTTTTTGTGCATGGGGCCGGTCACCATCGCGGTGGACAGCTATGGTCCGGTAACCGACAACGCGCAGTCGGTGTTCGAGTTGTCGCAGATCGAGAAAGTGCCGGGGATCCGCGAAAAAATCAAAAGCCAGTTTGGCTTCGATCCCGACTTCGAGGGCGGAAAACACTACCTCGAGGCGAACGACTCCGCAGGCAATACCTTCAAGGCGACGGCCAAGCCGGTGCTCATCGGCACCGCGGTGGTCGGCGCCACGACGATGATTTTCTCGATCATTCTGCTGCTCGGAAAGGCCGGCCTGCTGCACATCAGCCTGACGGATGCTCCGGTGCTGTTGGGCTTCATCTGCGGCGGCTCGGTGGTTTTTTGGTTCTCGGGGGCTTCGATGCAGGCCGTAACCACCGGCGCCTATCGGGCGGTTGAATTCATCAAGAAAAACCTGGACCTCAACAAAACCGAAGCCGACATCGAGGACTCGAAAACGGTCGTGCGCATCTGCACGCAATACGCGCAGAAAGGGATGTGGAACATTTTTATCGCGCTGATGACCATCACGCTCGCCTTCGCCTTCTTCGACCCGAACTTCTTCGTCGCCTACCTGATCTCCATCGCCGTATTTGGTTTGTTCCAGGCGATCTCGATGGCCAACTCGGGCGGATCGTGGGACAACGCCAAGAAGTACGTGGAGGTCGATCTCCGCGAGAAAGGCACTCCGCTGCATGCCTCGTCGGTGGTCGGCGACACCGTCGGCGATCCGTTCAAGGACACGACTTCGGTCGCCCTGAACCCGATCATCAAGTTCTCGACGTTGTTCGGCATGCTGGCTGTTGAGATCGCGGTGGAAATGAAGGCCAAGGCCCACGCCAGCGAAACGTGGGACTATACGCCCTATGTGGGCGTCGCCATGCTGCTCATTGCGCTGGTCTTCGTATGGCGATCGTTTTACGCGATGCGGATTCCCGTCGAAACAAGCCATTGATCGTCCAATTCCGCGCGGCCAACGACAGTCGAAGTTCTGCGTCGGCCTCGAGTCTCGGTGTCGAAACAGGACTGCCACGGCGCAGCGCGGCGGCCTGCCGATCCGTCGGCAAATGGCTTATATTGACGGGGTTGGCTGGCCGTTGACCGCGATCTCTCTGTCCGGGTGCTGCCGATGCATGCGATGCCGCTGATCGTCGTGATCCTGGCCTGCCTGGCGATCGCGTATCGCTTCTATAGCGCGTTTCTGGCGGCCAAAGTGGCCAGTCTCGACGACTCGCGTCCCACGCCAGCCCACACGTTGAATGACGGACAAAATTATCACCCAACTCACAAGTGGGTGCTGTTCGGCCACCACTTCGCCGCCATCTCCGGCGCCGGGCCATTGATCGGTCCGGTGCTGGCTATCCAGTTCGGATACCTGCCGGGCCTAGTGTGGATTGTCGTGGGGGTATGCCTGGCCGGGGCCGTGCAAGACATGCTCGTGCTGGCGGCTTCGGTGCGCCGCAACGGACGTTCGCTGGCCGAAATCGCGCGGGTCGAAATCGGCGCGCTGGCCGGCGGCACGGCTTCGGTGGCCATTCTATTCATCGTGATCATCGCGCTGGCCGGCCTCGGCGTGGTGGTGGTCAAGGCCCTGGGTGGCGAAGAAATCAAACTTGCGTCCGGCACGATTTTTCATCTGCCCGACGAGGCCCAAGCCAGGCTGTGGAGCGACCACGACCGCGACTTTGCGACTCTGCCGGCCCACACGCGCATCGTCTATCCTGACGGCGCCGAGGTAATTCGCGGCGAGGAATTCACGATCGCGCGATCGTGGTTGGGCGAGGGTGAATCCCCCAGCGTTTCGCCCCTGCAACCTGACGACGCGCGCACCCTGCGACTGCCCGAGGGCGTCACGCAAGCGATCAAGGGGAGCTCGTGGGGCACCTTCACGATCGCCTGCACCGTGCCGATTGCGCTGTTCATTGGGCTGTACATGTACAAGCTGCGCAAGGGCCGGGTGGTCGAGGCCTCGGCCATCGGCGCCGCGGCGGTGTTGGGGGCCACGGTGGCCGGCAATTGGATTCCCGGCTCGCCGCTGGAACCGTATTTTCAACTCACGCGCAACCAAACGATCGAGGCGTTGTGCGCCTATGGTTTTATCGCCTCGGTCTTGCCTGTGTGGATGCTGTTGTGCCCGCGCGACTATTTGTCGAGCTTCCTGAAAATCGGCACGGTGGCGCTGCTGGTCGGAGCGGTCATCGTGGCCAATCCCAAGCTCGAAGCTCCGATGGTCAACGAGTATTTTGCCTCCGGCGGCGGGCCGTATTTCAACGGAGCGATCTTTCCCTTTTGCTTTATCTGCATCATGTGCGGCGCGATTTCGGGATTTCACGCCCTGGTTTCTTCCGGCACGACTCCCAAAATGATCTCGAAGGAAAGCGAGGTCCGCGTGATCGGCTACGGCGCGATGCTGATCGAAGGGCTGGTCGGCGTCATGGCGCTTTTGGCCGCCGCGTCGCTGCCGCCGGGCGACTATTGGGCCATTAATATCGACTTGTCGAAAGCGCCGGCCTATGCCGAAAGGCTCGTGGAGATGGGCGCCGACACCGACAACCTCGCGCAAATCGAACGCCAAGTCGGCGGCGAATCGCTGCGCGGGCGAACCGGCGGCGCAGTGACGCTGGCGGTGGGCATGGCACAAATCTTTCGCGACGCCATGCACCGCGTCGCGGGCGGAGCCATGAACCTCGAATCCGTCATCAAATACTGGTATCACTTCGCGATCATGTTCGAGGCCCTGTTCATCCTCACCACCATCGATACCGGCACGCGCATCGCGCGGTTCTTGCTGCAAGAAGCGCTGGGCAAAATCTATGCCCCCTTCGATCGCACCGACTGGTTGCCGGGCGCCGTGCTGTCCACCGCACTGGTCACCGCCGCCTGGGGCGGGCTGATCTGGACCGGCTCGATCGAAACCATCTGGCCCATGTTCGGCATCGCCAACCAAATGCTGGCCGTCATCGCCCTGACGGTGGTGACCACCGTGATGTTCAACGCCGGCCGTGGCCGTTACGCTCCGCTAACGATTCTGCCGATGTTGTTTGTCATTGCCACCACGCTGACGGCCGGATATCAGATGATCACGGGCCGCTTCATGGCCCAGGTCTCCGACGGCTGGCAACTCGGCGGGCTCAACGCGACGCTGATTCAGGGCGTGCTCAACATCGGGTTCATCGTCCTGATCATCGCCTCGGTGATCATCATCCTCTCGCAAGCCCTGACGCGCTGGCTGGGCCCGGGCCGCGGAGTGCGCGCCGAATAACTCGAGTGGAAACAGCCGCGCCGCGGCCGCTCAGCGAGTTTTTTGGCCCATGAGCCGATGCTCGCGCAATTCGAAACTGCGCACTGAAAAACGGTTATCGGATGCCGCGGTCACGGTGTGTCGGGCCGGCAGGTCCCAGGCGCCGACGCGGATCCAGCGGTCTTGGACCGTCTCGGTGCGATCGAGTTTGCCGGTGGGCTCGTCCCAATACTGAACCGTGTAACTGCGCGGCAAATAGAAGCCCTCGACGTTTTTCTCGTTATCCAAGACCGTGATGGTCATGTTCTTTCCGTCGAGAAAGCGGTTCACGGTGGTGATCTGATTGCCTTTGACGCGATAGCTCGTGGCAAATTGCCCGCCGTCGAACGCCAATAGCCGGCCCAGCGGGTGGTCGTCGTGGTCATCGGCAAAACGCACGACTGGCTTTCCGTGATCGGCCGAGGACGTCTGGCCCTCGGCGCGGTGCATCGTGATCGATTCGAGTTGTTGCTGCACCCACTCCTCGACGACGTCCTCTTGCAGATCAAGTTTCACACCGCCGTCGGCAGCCACTTCAACCGAGCCTTCGAACGGTCGGTCCTCAACCGAGCCGGCGATTTTGGCCGTAAAGCCCGGAAAATCTCGCCACACGGCCCGCGCGGCCAACGCGTCTTCGAACTGCTTGACGGCTTCCGGGTCGGCGCCGCTTGGCACCAAGGGCCAGGTGAAGGCCAGCGTGGCGAACTCGCGCACTTCCTTATAGCTGGCGCCGTGATGTTCTCCGGGCGTCGGGTCGAGATGACGAATATAGATCGAGAAGACGCCCGGCGCATCAGGCGTGAAGGTCGCGCGGCCTTCGGCGTCGGCTTTCAGCTCCTCGCCTGACAGATTGGTATCGACCGTGTAAATGGTCGTGCCGGCCAGCGGCTTGCCAGCGAGCAACGCGGTGAGCAATACGTGATCCGCTTCGAACGTGGCCAGGATTTCCAGGTTGGTGCCCTGAGGCTTCAGACGATTGATTTCCTCTGGCTTGCCGGCCACGCCTTTCGAGTAGTGCCGCAACAAAAACGGTGCCAACGCGGGCCGCGTCAGCACGCCATAGTCCAACTGGCCGGCCACCATGATCGTCGAGTCCAGCGGCACGCGAGCCCGCAGTCGATCGGACAACTTGTGCATTTCCAGCGGGCGAAATTCGCCGGGCGTGGTCTGCAGCCAAAACTTCGCGCCGGCCACTTTGTCGATGAAGCGGGGGTCGCCGGCGGCAGCCAGTTCGCTGAAATAAACTTCGGCGGCACGGCCTCCTTCGGCCTGCGGGCAGATGCGCACGAACAGGAAATGCGCCTGAGCCGCGCCAACACAGGCCATCCAAAACGTTGCGGTCAACAGGGCAACTCGCATCATCGATCCCCTCGCGGGCCGAATGGTTTGCTGAACGTCTCCAAATCAGTCTAAGAGACGCCGCGGCCGGCCACAAGTTCGCTACCATCGGGGCGTGGTATCTGCCGCGGCGCGAGTTTTGCGAGAAGCCGTCACGGCGATTGGCTTTGCGCTACGTTTTTGGGGGTCGGTATTTACATGCGTGTGGCCCTGCGCTAGAATCTCTCCGTGCAGCCTAGTCTTGCGGCCACGTCCAATGTCGATGGTCGCCGGAACGGGGGAACCAACAAGCGGTTGTAAACCGCTTCGGGGCGCAGGTCCGTAGAGGACCGGGATACTTTCAAGTCCTAGCCCGTCAGCTAACCTCGGCGGCAGATCGAAGTGCGGTGCTTCGATTCAATTTGAAAGGGCCCTCACGTCTGATGCACAGACGCTCGTGCCCACGCGAATTTTTGCGCTGCGGTGCAAAGGTTTTCTTATATGGGCAGCCCCGAACCGGCCCCCGAAGTTCAGGGGGGCATTGCGCAACGATTGTATCGCCCCGTGCAGGTGATTGTCGTCAGCAGCGTGATGTTCACGTTCATTTCCTACTGGCGCGTCGCCGCCGTCGTGCTGTGCGACATGTCCAGCACGGTGTACTACATCGGCGCGATTGTCGAGAGCGCCATCGGCAAGGCCGCGCCTTGGTTCATCCTGGCGGTGCTGCTCTTTAGCTATGCGATGCGCGCCGTATACATTGAGAGCAGCGCTCTTTTTGTTCGTGGCGGAGTCTACCGCGTGGTCAAAGAGGCGATGGGCGGCTTTCTGGCCAAATTGTCTGTCTCAGCCCTGCTGTTCGACTATGTTCTGACCGGGCCCATCAGCGGCGTGTCGGCGGGGCAATACATCGTCGGTCTTGGGCTGGAGGCTATAGCGCGTTACACCAATATCCACATCGACGACGGGACGAAGCAAGCCATCAAAAGCGCGGGATCGGTGCTGATTGCTTGCCTCGTCACCCTGTATTTCTTCCGCCAGAATTTGCTGGGTATCTCGGAGTCGAGTGACAAGGCCTTCAAGATCATGATTGCCACTACAGTCATGGGCGTGATCTTGCTGACCTGGAGCCTGGTGAGCCTGGGGGTAAATGGGCCCGTGAACGACCTGCCGTCGTGGCAACCCGACTTCAGCAAGAAAGTGGAGATCGACGGCGTCGGAAAAGTTGTGCCGAAGATCAATCCGTTAACCGGCGAGCAGGAGGACCCGCTGGGCTTTATCCCTCGCGTTTTTCCATCGCTCGCGGAAAGGCTGCGATCTCCGGCGAATTGGTTGAGTTTGATGGGCCTGCTCGGTTTGGTTCTCGCGTTTGGGCATTCGATCCTGGCCATGAGCGGAGAAGAGACGCTGGCGCAGGTGTACCGCGAGGTGGCGTCGCCGAAGCTGCCCAACTTCAAGAAGGCGGCCTTCATTGTCTTTTTCTACAGTTTTGCGCTGACCGGCACCATGAATCTCCTGGCCGTATTGCTCATCCCAGATAATCTGAGGATGGGCGAATACTACGAAAACTGGATGGGTGGCCTGGCGATGCAGTTGATGGGACCGGTTTCGATCCGGCTATTGCTCAACGCGTTTGTCGTGGTGGTCGGCTTCCTGATCCTGGCCGGGGCCGTCAACACCTCGATTATCGGCTCGAACGGCGTGCTGAGCCGCGTGGCCGAGGATGGCGTGCTGCCGGACTGGTTCCTCAAGCCGCACGGTCGCTACGGGACGACGTCACGCATTCTGTGGCTCATCACGGGCCTGCAACTGTTCACAATCATTGTCAGCCGCGGTGACATGATCCTGTTGGGCGAAGCCTACGCCTTCGGCGTGGTCTGGAGCTTCGTGTTCAAGACACTCTCGATGGTGGTGCTGCGCTTCAAAGACCGCAGCCCGCGCGAGTTCAAGGTGCCGTTCAATGTGCGCATGGGCGACGTGGAGGTACCGATTGGCCTGGGACTGATCTTCTTAGTGGTGCTTCTCTCCGCGGTGGCGAACTTCCTGACCAAGCAAGTGGCGACGATTAGCGGAGCCATCTTCACGGCCGCGTTTCTCGCCATCTTCGTCACCACCGAACGTTACTACGAAAAACGCCGGATGGGGGCGAAACACGTGCACCTCGACCAATTCAACCAAGAAATGGCCGAGGACGTCGCCACCGAGAAGCTCGGCCTGACCAAGCCCTACCGCAAATTAGTGGCCATCCGTTCGCCACATAACCTGTTCATGCTGGAGAAATCGCTACGCGAAACCGACCCTCAAACAACCGACGTCGTGGTCATGACGGCCAAAGTGATGCCGCCTGGCGGTGAAACACATACCGGCAATCTCAGTCTGGACCGCTATGACCAACAATTGATGACCGCCTTGGTCGAGCGGGCAGAACGCGCGGGCAAAAAGGTTCACCCCTTGATCGTGCCGACCAACAATCCTTTCTTCGCGATCATCCAGACTGCCAAGAATCTGCAAGCCCAGGAACTCATCATTGGCGCCTCGAACAAATTCGGCGCCGACGAGCAGTTGGAACAGGTGGCGTTCTACTGGATGAATCTATGCGCGGGCTCGCCGCAGCCGTTGACCGTTCGGATTTTGAGCCAGGATCGAGACGTCTATCTCGATCTCGAAGGGGGCAATCGCATCCCAAAATTCGGCGAGGCGCGGGCCCGCTCGATCACCGAGCTGCGGGCCGCGGGACTGGGCGTCCGCAACGCGCTGTTCGTGCATTTCGAAAACCTGGAAAGCAGCGACCTGTTCGAGGCGATCCTGACCATGCTGGATCCAAAAATCACGCTCTTCGTGGTGCGACTGCCCAGGGCTTGCGATGCTGCCCAGAACCGCTTGCAGCAAGATCTCTTGCTGGCCGAACAATTGCGTCGCGAGGTGCAAAAACGCGACTTAGGCGACCAGGATCCGGCCGCGGCCATCGTCCGCGTGGCGCGCGAAGATCATGCCGACCTGATCATGATGGGCCTGTCCGCTGAATTCGCGGAACCACTGCCGATCGACGTCAATTGGGTCGTGCGCCATGCACCCTGCCGGGTATGTCTTGTGGCGCCACCGGGCATTCCACAAGACACGGCGACCTGATTGAGCGACGCCGAAATCCGGCCACGTTCCGCCGTGCATCGGGCCGATCAGCTCTTGCCCCGGAACTCGCCGCCGGCCATGAAGCAGCTCGGACCGAGCCATTGACAGCGGGTCACCGACACGGAGCGCGAGGTGCCATCGGGCAAAGTCACTTTCAGTTGTTCGTGAGGATAGAGCTGCTCGCTGTGCAAAAAAGCAAGCCCACCTCGAGACAAATTGACCAGCAAGACCGCGTGCATTTCCGGGGCACGCGCGAGACTTGGGAACGTGGATCGATACTCCAGCGCTCCCCATCCCTGCATGGCGTAGCGAGGAAAGCGGCGCGAATTCGCGGCGCTTTCGGAACCTATTGCCTGCCCCTTCAATAACCGGTGCGCGGCATCGGAAATGAGCAGCCGACAGGCACAGGTGCTCAGGAGCTCCTTTAGTGGAGCGGTTTCACTGACTTGATCCAGCACTTGACGACGTCCTTATCAAAAAGCATGTCGGACTTGTCCACCAGATAATGCGTGGCATCGGACGGGGACTTCGTGCGACGGTAGCGGCGTTCGCTGGTCATCGCGTCGAATGCGTTGGCGACGGCGCAAATTCGTGCCCAATAGTCGATCTGGCCGCGAGGAATCTGTACCGGATAGCCGCGTCCGTCGACCCGTTCGTGGTGCTGGTAGACCATCATCATCTGCGACCAGGTCAGATCCGTGCGGCGACTGAGCTCATCGAAACCGGTCTGAGGATGTCTCCTGACGAGGCACAATTCTTCGTCCGTCAATTCGCCCGGTTTGCGAAGGATGGCCGGCGCGATCTTACGTTTTCCGAGATCGTGCAGCAGGGCTCCGGCCGCGATCGCGGGTGGTTCCTCCGAACCCTCAATCATCAGATGCTTCGCGAGGATCACCGTATAAATGGATACGTTGGTGGCGTGCACGAACGGGCAATCGTCGTGGTCCAGAAGGTCCAGAAGCTGTTGATAATTGCTGTCATTGGCGTAGATCAGGTCGGCCAAATCCTGGCCGTATCGCGTCGCCACCTCAACGAGCTTGTCGACCCCGGGACTCTGCAGGCCAGTCATGAAAAGCGGCCGATTGATTTCGCGCAGCGCGCAAAAACGTGCCGCCGGCGTGGACGTTTTGTCGGCCAGCAACTTGGTTTGCAGATACTCAAGATACTGCCGGTGAGAATCCGCCGGAATGTACAGCAACCGAATCCCGCGACTGCGCAACAAATCGAGGTCCGAGTGACGACAAGGAAAGCTCCGTTCGCGATACAGCACCGGTGGCTGGTTGCGTCCCAGACAAAGGTACAAGTCGAACTCGAATCCGTCGTCGCAATACAACGATTCGATGGCCACCGGCACCAGCGAATCTGCCTCGGGTATGACTGCCGTGCTGTTGGATTCGCTCATGGTGGATCACGTCAACGAGGTGTCGTTCGCGGCTGGAATAGACCGAGTGGGTCCCCACCGCCGGCGGCCGAGCTATACCCAGGCCTTTGCCGGGCATTCTGCTCGCTTGCCACTCAAGCTTAGGACACGCCGCGGTGCTAAATCGCTACTGGCCAAGGCACTCGGCGCAGGGCATCCAATCGCGCGTACCGGGCTGTCCCCCAACCGATGTCTAAGGCTTGTCCCACCCATTGGTTAGGGGCTTACGGCATTAACCCTCATTCCCGGCAAAATAGGGTTCTGCGGCAATTCCCCACCTGCCCAATCGCACAAGGAATCTGGACTTGTTTCAAATTGCGCGCGTTAAAGGGCGCTAATAGCTGAATATACACAAGACAGGTTAGTTGGGTTGTCCGTGCAGGCGCTGCAAACATGAATAATATAAGAAGTGTGCGGAGGCCGACAATTCGCGATGTCGGGAATGAGTGGAATTCTCTCACCATTCAACCTGCAAGCTACACCGCGTTTTCAACACGCCGCTGGACGCCCATTTTGAGCCTGTGAGGCAGGTCTCGGTCCGGCAGCGGTCGCTGGATGGCAAGGAGCTAGTCGCATGAGAAAAGTTTCGCTGCTTTGGATCTTCGTGGCCGTCGTGGCGCTGCCACTTTCATTTCCGTCGCGCTCGCTGATCGCGGGCGACTGGGGTTGGCTCAACGTGATGCACTTATGCAGAGGCACTCCGGTGGACGTGCACCAGCCGGAGGCTTGCGAGCAGTGCGGCCACGAGGGATGCGTCGAGCGTACCGCGGTGGAAGATTGCGTCGTCGGCAAGAAGAGGGAATTCAAGACGTCGATTCGCTGCGAGTACGTTGCGATTCCGGAGGTCCGATACCGCTGGCAAATGAAGTGCATCACGAAGGAGATTCCGTGCGACACCTGCAAGACGGTCTGCGAACTCGAAGACGTCGACCATGCGTACCAGGTCGAGCATTGGGAGAAGCAGCAAACCGCATGTGGCGATCTGCACTGCAAAACGTGCGAATCGAAAATTGAACGGCTCCCGGCCGTCAAGGAATGCAAGACGATGCCCGGAAAAACCACGGTCAAGGTCCACTATTGGAGCTGCGTGAAAGTGCCGTACACCGTCTATCGCCAGGTCGCCAAGGAAGTGTGCGTGAAGCAGCCATGTTTTGAAAAGGTCGAGGTGCCGATCACGCGGCACGTCTGCGATCATTGCGGTGGATTGGGTTGCGGATTCTGCAACCCGTAGGGATCGAATCGATGTAGCGTCGGTCGTCAACCACGTTGGCGGCCGAGGGCCATCAAGGACGAACAGCTATTACTCAAGGGATTGAATTATGGACCGCATCGGATCATTGGGGCGTCGAAGCTTGAGGATCTGGACTCTGGGCGCGCTGGCGGCCGGCTTGTCGATCCTGGCGCTGGTCGAGCCCGCGCACGCCATTCCCACGTTCTCGCGAAAATACCAAACCTCGTGCATCACCTGTCACACGGTTTGGCCGCAGCTCAATGTGGTCGGCGAGGCGTTTCGGCGCAACGGCTACCAGTTTCCCAACGATGATGACACGCTGGTCAAGGAAGAGCCGATCGCCTTGGGCACCGATGCCTACAAGAAGATGTTTCCGAATTCGATCTGGCCTTCCACGCTGCCCAGCATTCCTCCGCTGTTCGTGCGGACGCAGATGTGGGGGGTCGTGAACCCGACTCCCCATGGGGCGCCCGGTTCGGATTTCCAGTTCCCTCACGAAATCGGCGTGGGTGGAGCCGGCACCTTCGGCAAGGATATTTCCGCCTGGTATCAACTGGTGTTTAATCCCGCGGAGGACGAGGTGGGCGTGGAACGTGCCTTCGTTCAGTTCAGCAATCTCTTCGCCTGGGAAGAGGACGCGGATGACGATGGCTGTCACATGGCCAGCCGTTTTGCGGTACTGCCCAAGTATGCCTTGAATTTGAGACTGGGCCGGATGAACACTTCAGTCCTCCCCCAAATCGCCTCAGAGCATTCTCGCCTGCCGGCCATCGAACCGATGCCGAACTTGCAGACGATTGGGCTGACCGGCTTTAGTCTCGAGTCGACGCAAAATGCGATCGAATTGACCGGCATCATTCACCAATACTGGTCGTATGCCATCGGAGTCGCCAACGGCGGCAGCGCCAGCGGCGCGGGAAAAGACGACAACAGCTTCAAAGACCAATACTTCCGCGTGGCCCGCAGATGGTTCGGTTATCCGATGGACGGCAATCTCGGCGAGGCCTCGCCCATGGCCGCCGCCACGCCGCAGCAGCAGCAGCAGCAAGATGAAAGCGAGTTCGAACCGATGGGGTTGGATTGGTGGCGAGCCGTGAATTTCGAGACAGGCGTGTGGGGTTGGAACGGCCGCTCAATCGTTCCCCCAGTCTCGGGCTTCTCGACCCTAAATGTCAATGATTCCTTCCAACGGCTCGGTGGCGACTTTACCTTGCAGTGGTTTGACATCAGGCTGTTTGGCGTCGGCTACTGGGCCCACGATCAATTCGCCGGCTTGTTGCCCGACGGAACCGACCTGGGCCACGACAACCATCTGAGCGGTTTCGTGGAAGCCGATTACTTCTTCAAGCCCTGGATTCTGGGATTCGTGCGCTGGGAACGGACTCACATGCTGCATCAGGCCCGCGCGGTCTTGGAGGATCAGGGCCGCGTCGTGCCGGGGGTCATCTTCCTGATCCGCCAGAACGTCAAACTGCAAACGGACGTCTATATCAACACGCTGCATCACAATGCAGACCTGGACACTCCGCAGAACACGAACCAGATCATCACGCAACTCGACTTGACATTCTAAGCGGGTGATTCCGCGGCGGAAGACTAATCGGAAAGGAGTCCGGGATGGTCAAGCGTGCGTTGAAACTTGCGGTATTGGCCGGAATGATCCTGGGCTCGGTGGCGTGGCTGCGGGCCGATGACCCGGCGTCTGCCGGCCGCGGCCAACCCTGGACGGCGCCGCAAGCGGCTCGACCTGGCGAGGCCGCCGCTTCGCCCGCGAACTTCGTGCAGCCGCCCCAGGGCCCCTGGCAGTCCGCCCCCGCCGGCAATCCAGCGGCGTCCAACGCGCTGTTACCGCCAGCGGCCGTTGGGGTGTCCGGAAGCAACATCATGCGGCTGCCGCCGACCGGGCCTGCGGCAGGTCCTGGGCCAGCGATCGACGGCACGTACCGCGAAGACGGCCAGTTCGTAACGATCAATATCAACGGCAAGGAAATGCGGCTGATCAAACCGCCCTCGGAAGTGGCCACGAATGCGTTAGCGGTCTCCAGGATGGCCGAAGGCACGGTGCGCGGACGATTGATGCAGAATGGTCGTCCGTTGGCGAATTGTCGTGTCGTGATCGTGCCCTTGGAGGGACAAGGAAAAGCCTACCGTTACGACACGAGCCGCGAACCGATGTCGACTGTGGCCAATGCCGAGGGGATTTATGATTTCGAGCACGTTCCGGTCGGCAAGTACAAGCTCACGTGGCTGCCGGCGGGAACCAACCAGTGGATTCGAAAAATCGCCATCAAGCCCGACGTCGTCGTCAGCGCCGGCCAGGCCGTGACCGTCAACACGATCGGCACGGCGCGCCAAACGATCAATTGACGTTACGGCACGAGTGTGCGAGGCCAACTCAGGGTGTGCGAATCCGGGCACGATGTCCGAGCCGTCCGCTGGCTGCCTTGCCGCCAATCTACCAATCGCCTTGCCAGATTGCGGCAAACCGGAAGTCCCAATAGTGGATTTGACCGCCCCTGGGTCATCGGCCGGGCGGGCAATTTCCTCTCGGATTGTCGCCGAAATGGCCAAGCGCCCCCTTCCCTCTCCAGGCGCGCCAAACTCGTGGCCGCCTCGCTCGGGACCTTTTCAACAATCGCCGGGCAGTTGGCGGGCGATGCCAAAACCTGCTGACCTGGTTGTGGGACCGATGGCACGTGTTTTGCACCCGTAGGGGGCGCCAACAGCATCGAACGCTTTTCGCGCGATACGTGGCTCCACCCTGGGACTAGCAAAGGAGGTCTGCCATGAACGCCGAACCAGACCTTGAAGAATACCTCGACGAGATTCGACAGCACGTGTGTTCACGGTGCATTGAACGACCTCCGGGTGGTCCGCCGTGCGCGCCGCTCGGCAAGCGTTGTGGGATCGAGTTGAATCTGCGACGCCTCGTGGAGGCAGTCCAAACCGTGCACAGCGATTGCATCGATCCCTACATCGCCATTTTTCACGACGATGTTTGCGCGCATTGCACCAACGAACCTACGAGTCAATGCCCCTGCCCCTTGCAGCCTCTGTTGCTGCTGGCTGTGGAAGCCATCGAGGCGGTGGACGAACGGCGACGGGCGGCCGCGTGGAAAACTGGGTCGTTTGGCAAGCCCCCCCTTGCAGTCTAACGCGGCCGCACGGTATCGTTCATGGCGACAGGTTGCGTGCGCGGCGCCGCCGCCGCTTTTTGCATGCTGGCCTGTCAAAGTTCAGAACATCGTCTTCAAAGCTGAAAGGGACACTATGAACCGGTTGTCGGCAGTCGTCTTCGTGGCCATTTTGGCTGGATGTGTAAACGTCTTGGCTAGTCGCGTCGAGGCGCAGGACAATGCTGGCGGATCGATCAAGGGCCAGATCACGGTCAGCGGCGTTCGCGACGTCGAGAATGTGCTGGTGTATGTCGAGAAGGCTCCCGGTGATTATCCGGCTCCGAAGGCGCCTGCCAAGATGGATCAACTGAAGCTGACGTTTATCCCGCACGTGCTGCCGATTCTGAAAGGCACCACGGTCAGTTTTCTCAATAGCGATCCCGTGCTGCACAATGTCTTTTGGTTGAAAAGCGACGACGGATCGTACCCGGCGCGGAACCTCGGGTCTTGGGGAAAGGGCGCGACCCAGGAATTCACGTTCGACAAGATCGGCACGGTGGTCCTGCTGTGCAACGTCCACCCGGAGATGGAGGGAGATATCGTGGTGCTGCAGAATCCGTTTTTCACCATGGCGTCCAAGGATGGCGCGTTTGAAATCAAAGGAGTCCCGCCCGGCGACTATTCGGTGAAAGCCTGGTATCCTCAGCCGAAAAAGCTAAAATCCAAGTCGTCAAAGGCAACGGTCACCGCCGGTCAGGCAACCCAACTGGACTTTTCACTGAGCCGTAAATGACGCATCGCTCCCGGTAGGCTGCAACGCTATTCTCGAAGTCGTACGGACGCAATCTGTGGATACACGACGTTATCAGGTCGAGGTCCCGTCGGCCGAGTATTGGCAACGCCAGATCAAATGCCAGGCGGCCTGCCCAGTCCACACCGACGCCCGCGGCTATGTGCGCGCGATCGCCGAAGGGCGCTTCGAAGAAGCCTACTTGATCGCCCGGGGGCCAAACCCCTTGGCGTCTATCTGCGGCCGCGTGTGTGGTGCGCCATGCGAAGCCGCCTGTCGCCGTAAAGATATCGATGGGGCCATCTCGATTCGAGCCCTCAAGCGATTCGTGACCGACCGGTTTGGCGGCCATGCCGACCCGCAAAGCCGATCGCCGCTCAACTTGATCCGCCGCCTGATCGATCACGCCGCCAGCCGGGGCTCCGCACGCAGCGAAGAATTGTTCGGCTTCCGCAAGTTTCTTTCCGATCAGGAATTGCCCGACAATCAAAACGGCCAGAAAGTGGCCATCATCGGCTCGGGCCCCGCCGGGCTGGCCGCGGCGCATGACCTGGCGCTATTGGGCTTTCGGCCGGTCGTCTACGAAATGGAGCCGGTGCCGGCGGGAATGCTCGCCGTGGGGATTCCCGAGTATCGGCTGCCGCGCGACCTGATCGCCGCGGAAGTCGAATTCATCCGCGCGCTGGGCGTCGAGTTTATCTGCAACACCCAGGTGGGCCGCGACATTTCCCTGGCTGAGATCCGCGCCCAGCACCGCGCGACCATTGTTGCCGTGGGCTTGAAGCGTTCTCGCGCCCTGCCGATTCCCGGCGCCAACGGCGCGGGAGTTCTGGGGGGCGTCGAACTGTTGCGCGACGTGGCATTGAAGCGCGAGACCAACTTGAAAGGCCAGGTCGTCGTCATCGGCGGCGGAAACGTTGCCTACGACGTGGCTCGCACGGTCGTGCGGCAAACGGGCGTGGACGTCTCGCGCACCGCCCTGCGCAAATCCGGTGTTCTAGCCGTCCATCTGTGTACCCTGGAAAGCCTCGACGAACTTCCGGCCGACAACGCCGAAATTCTCGAGGGCGAGCAAGAAGGCGTGATCCGTCACCACAGCCTGGGCCCCAAAGAAATCCTCCTGGACGATCAAGGGCATGTTCGAGGAATCGTGTTTCAACGATGCCTGCAAGTCTTCGACAGCTCCGGACGTTTCGCGCCGAAGTTCGACGAGACCGATTTGGTCACGCTGCCGGCCGACACCGTGATTTGGGCGATCGGCCAGCGCCCCGACCTCTCGTTCATGGAATCCGCAACCGACATTCGCATGTCGGACCGCGGACTGCCGGTATGCGAACCAGGCACCCTGCGCACCACGGCGCCGGACGTCTTTCTGGCCGGCGACATCGCCCATGGTCCGCGGCTGTTGATCGACGCCGTGGCCACGGGCAAGCAAGTTGCCCGCAAGGTGTTCGAATTCGTTCACGGCCGAAAGTTGGACGAGGATGTTCAAGTGGTGCACCTGCAGATTCCCGACTACGTGCGTGAGCCGGATTACGAAAAGCTGCCGCGCACGCCGTTGGCCACGACGAGTCCGGCCGAACGAATCCACGAGCAGCGATTGCCGGTGGAAATCGGCTACGACGAGCCGCAGGCGGTGGGCGAGGGCTGCCGATGCTTGGATTGCGGCGTGAACACGATTTTCGACTCGAGCAAGTGCATTCTGTGCGGCGGATGCGCCGACGTGTGTCCCGAGGTTTGCCTGGAACTGGTGTCGCTGGATCGCATGGACGGTGACGAGTCGCTGCGCACCGCGTTATCGGAGCAATGTGGCGACGACGCGGGCTCGCAGTTCTCGGCGATCATCAAGGACGAGACGAAATGCATCCGCTGTGCGTTGTGCGCCGAGCGATGCCCCGTGGGCGCCATTACCATGGAACGCGTGCAGATAACGAGTTGCTGGAGCATAAGCAGCCCTTGACGTTTGAGTGCCAGACCCCCTGGGGGCGATCGGCGACTAGCGGATGGCCTCATCAATGCGGCGTGTCAACAAGCATGAATCCAACCATGATCTTGCCAGGCATCCATGAATCTGTTTTTCGCATGACGAGTGTATCATGAGCACCGACCTGCAAACCAGTAAGCGGTTTCAGACTCCGCCGGAACGACGAGATTTTCTCGGCCTGGCGTCGTTATGGTCGGCCGGCACCGCGCTGGCGGTCGGTCTGTTGGGGGCACTGCGGCTTCCGGTGCCCGCGGTCTTTCCCGAGTCGAATAGCCGGGTCAAACTTGGCCCTCGCAAGAGTTTCGAAGACGCCAAGGTCACCTGGTTTCCTGAATACCGGTTGTGGGTTTATTCCGACGGCGGCGAGGTCTACGCCCTATCGGCGATTTGCACGCATTTGGGCTGCACCGTTGCGGCGCAGGAGGGCGGCGGGTTTTTCTGCCCGTGCCATGGAAGTCGATTCGACGCCAGCGGCGCGGTCGTTGGCGGTCCGGCCCCGCGACCGCTGACGCATCTCGAACTGTCGCTCTCGCCCGATGGACAATTGGTGGTGGATCAGCAAGCGGAGGTCGGAGAGAAGACGCGCCTCAAGGTTTGACCCATGCTCTGGCCAAAATGAAAACTGGCCGCGTGCCGCAAGCGGAAAGCCGATCATCTGCAATGACAGAAGACTCCTCTGGATCCCGAACGACGCCCGAAAACTCGCAACCCCAGGCAACTCCGGATGGGTCGATCGGCGCGCCGCGGCGTTTGCTCGATAACCTTTTGACGACCCCGCGGGCGTTTCGCGATTCGGTCGTTCGACACGGCCAGCCGACGTCCCACCGGGCCTCGTCGCAGGCGGTCTTCGATAATGTGTTTTTGCACATTTTGCCGACGCGAATCCACCGCTATTCGCTGCAGATTCGCGCGACCTTCGGACTGGGAGTGATCACGCTGGTGCTGTTCTTCCTGCTGGTGCTGACCGGCATCGCGTTGATGGTTTACTACAAGCCGTCCACGGACCAGGCGTACGATTCGATGAAGGAGATCTGGTATGTCGTCCCCACGGGACGTTTCATGCGCAACATCCATCGCTGGGCGGCCCACGCGATGGTGGCCTGCGTGATTCTGCACATGGCCCGTGCGTTCTACACGGCGGCCTACAAAGCGCCGCGTCAGTTCAACTGGGTGGTCGGCATGGCGCTGTTCGTGTTGACGCTGGCCCTGAGCTTTACCGGCTACCTGCTGCCCTGGGACCAACTGGCATTCTGGGCCGTAACGATCGGCTCGGAGATCGCCCACTCTCCGCGCGAGGTGACCGACGCGTTGGGGATCACCGCCTGGTTCGACGTCGGCGGGTTTTCGAAACGGCTTTTGTTGGGCGCCAACTACGTGGGACAGGAGGCGCTGATTCGGTTCTACCTGCTGCACGTGATGGTCCTGCCGCTGTTGACGGCGATCTTGCTGGCCGTGCACTTCTGGCGGATTCGTAAAGACGGTGGACTGACTCGGCCCGCGAGCGCCGATCAAATGACGCCGCTACCCGAGCCAGGCAGGCCCCAGAACTCGCCGGCCAAGACCTACGGCCTGATGGCGGTCGTGCGCGGCAAAACGCCGGCGGTCGATCGCAGCATGGTCAACACGATCCCGACCCATCCGCACGGGCTGTACGCCATCGCCGCGTTGAGCATGTTCACTCTGGCGGTGATGCTGGCCCTGGGATACTTGTTCGATGCCCCGCTGAAAGAGTTGGCCAATCCGGCGGTGCCCGAGAATCCGGCCAAGGCGCCCTGGTATTTCCTGGGCCTGCAAGAGTTGGTCAGCTATTCGGCGTTCATGGGCGGCATTGGAATTCCGGCCATCGTGGTGTTGGGATTGATGTTGGTGCCATATCTGGACCGCGAGACCGAGAACATCGGTGTCTGGTTTGACAGTCGCCGCGGCAGACAAATCTGCCTGGCCAGCGCCGTGTTTTCGACCGTCGTGGTGATCGGCATGTTGGCCTTCACGATCAAGCTGGGTTGGCTGCGGAATTGGTTTCCCGACATTCCGCAGTTCGTCATTACGTTGGTCAACCCGGGGGTCATCTTCTTATTGATTTTCATGGCGTGGTCGGTGACGGTCGCCAGGTTGACCAATTCGACGCGCATGGGCGCCTTGGCCGTGTTTACCTGTTTTTTGGTTTCGTTTGCCATCCTGACCTATTTCGCCACCGTGCATCGCGGACCCAATTGGGGATTTTATTGGTGGCCGAGCGAATGGCCCAGTCAGTGACGACCGCCGGGAAGGAAACGATGGAAGGACTTCGGATTCGCCAGCTCAAGATCTTGCTCTTGATTTCCAGCCTGGCGTGCCTGGCGCTTTTGGCGCTGGCTGCGTTCGAAGAAAACTTCACCGCCGACTGGCGCGCCGTGCAGATCGAATACGCCCAGCTCCTGCAACAAAAGGCGCGCGCCGCGGGAACTGAAAATCCCGCCAACTACCCCATCGAACTGCGGCAGGTGTTTCTCAAAGATTGGAATCGAGTCGACCGCTGCGTGAGCTGCCACACCGGCATCGACAATCCGGCCTTTCAGGACGCGAAGCCGCCCTGGACCACGCACCCGGGAAATCTCCTGGAACATCATCCTGTGGACCGGTTTGGTTGCACGATCTGTCATCAGGGACAAGGGCGTGCCACGGACAAGGACGCCGCCCACGGACGCGTGCCGTTTTGGGATCAGCCGTTGCTCGTCGGAGATTTGGCACAGGCCACGTGCACGAAGTGCCACCATGAAGCCGACGTGCCCGACGCGCCGGCTTTGGCCCGCGGCCAACGCCTTGTGTCGGAGCTGGGCTGTGCCGGCTGTCATCAGCTCGGCCCCGAGGCAACCACCGAAAAAGCCGGCCCGCCGCTGTCGCGCAGCGGGAGCAAGGTCTCTCGCCCGTGGCTGGACGGCTGGCTGGCGAATCCAAGAAGCTACCTCCCACATGCGCGCATGCCGCGCTATGATCTGGTGCCAGAGGCCGTCCAGGCATTGTCGGCCTATCTGATGACCTTCCACGATCCGGCCATCGACGCGCTGGCCGAACCGGCCGGAGATCACGACGCGGGAAACGCGATCTACCGCGAAGCCCAATGCATCGTGTGCCACGTCACGAAGGAAGACGTTCGTGGCAACCCGGTCGGAGGAACCATCGGCCCGGATCTGCGCAAAATCGGCAACAAGGTAGGCGAACGATGGCTGGTATCGTTTCTGCAGAATCCGCATGCCTTCCAGCCGAACACGAAAATGCCCCACTACAACTTCAACGAACAGCAGGCGGCAGATCTGGTCGCCTTTATCATGGAGGATTGGGTCGACCTCGATCTGAAAGACAAAGAAGCGGAACAGCCCAAGCCGCCGGCCGACACGCCCCTTCGCGTCCGACAGGGAGAGGCGCTGTTCCAGGAACTAGGCTGCGCGGGATGCCACGATTTAGGCCCCAACAATAAGAAAATCGCGGCCCCGGATCTGACATTTATTGGTGGCAAACCGATCCACGAACTCGATTTCGGCAACGCCAAAATCCGGCACGCACTGCCGGATTTCTTATACACGAAACTGAAGTCCCCCAAAGCCTTCCGCCGAGACTTCAAACTGCCCACCTGGGAAAAACCCGCAGCCGCCATCTGGCAAAACCTGCGCCCAGCGGCACTCTTCTCGAGTTCGACGTCGTTGCCCGAGGGCACGGAGCCGCAACAGCTCAACCAGATTCTGACGAACGCCCAGCAAGCCGGCCTTTTGGCCGCCGACGCGCAAATGCCCGAGGGTTCGCCCACGAACCAGGCGGCGTGGCTGGCGCGAGAGTTCAACAGTTCGGGCGCGCTAAGCCCCTTGAAAATGCCCGATTTCCAACTCTCCGACGAGGACGCCAAAGCCCTCACGACCGCCTTGATGGGCAAGAGCGACGTGAGCGTTCCGTCGAAACGGTACGAAGTGGCGCAGCCAACTAAGATCATTTTCGATCCGCAGGATGAGTTCGGCGCGCTGGAACGACGTTATCGCTGCCTGTCTTGTCATAGCATCCGCGGATCAGGCGACCTGCGGGCAAGCGATCTGACGATTGAAGGCAGCCGGGTCAATCGCCAGTGGCTTACTCACTATTTGAATAACCCCTATTCGATGCGACGCACGTTGACCATCGCGATGCCCATCTTCCATTTCGACGAGAAAGATTCGAAGTTCATGGCCGACTACATGTCGACGGTATTGGTTGACACGCGGATTGCCGCCGACTGGGAACAAACGCGCGATGCCGCCGACGACCAGAGGGGCAAGGCGCTGTTCGACGCCAAGGGCTGCATCGCCTGCCACCAGGTACGTGGCAAAGGGGGCGACGTCGGCCCCAGCTTGACGACGCAAGTGCCCGAGTTTCCGCAGGGAACCTGGGTGGGCGACAAAGTCAAAGGAGGTTGGATTTACCGCTGGCTTCTCAATCCCCAGGCCCTGCTGCCCGATACGATCGAGCCCAATCTGGGATTGAGCGACCCGGAAGCTGCCGACCTTACGGCCTACTTGTTGACCCTTAAGAACCCCGACTTCCAGAAAAAACCGTGATGCATCCCCTGCCCATGCCCGGAGTCCCCGCAATTTTGAAACCGGTTCTAGCGGCAGTCGCCTGTTTGCTGGTCGCGGGGTGCGCGCCGGCAGTCCACGAAGAACCCGCGGAAGCCTCGTCGATCGAGGCCCTGGCGATGCGTGACGTGCCGCCGAATCCCCTGGCCGATACTCAATCGCGCGGACGCGGCGTGTTTCACCACTATTGCGTCATTTGCCACGGCGAGACTGGCCACGGCGATGGGTTCAATTCCACGAACCTGGCGGTGACTCCCCGAGACTTTTCCAGCCCCGACTTCTGGCAAAAAGCGACCGACGCGCGCCTGCTGCTGGCCGTATCCCAAGGCGGCCCGGCGGTCGACAAATCGGTCCTGATGCCGGCCTGGGGCCGCACGCTTTCCGATCGCCAGGTGCGCGAAGTTGTCGCGTTTCTCCACACGCTGGCCCCCGGAGCCGCCAGTCAGCCCTCCGACCCGGCCGGCGATGCGCGGCGCTAGCGGAAACATTATACGACGCCCCGCTGACTTCTCCGTGACATCGGTAGCGGGTGCCGTCGCGCACTATTCGGCTGCGATGTCACTTTCAATTCTGACACGAGAACCGGCCGACGCTCCGACGGTTCAGTCGCCCATTTTGGTGAAGTACTCGGCCGAGGAGAGGAAGGCTTCAGCCACCGACTGATCGTCGTCGGCTGCCGTATCGAGCTGGCCGGCCCAGTAGGTCTCGCCGGCGGTGTCGGCCGCGCGGCCCAGGAGATGCGTATAGTAGAGGTCGACCAGAGTGACATGCCGCTCGTGACAATCGATGAAGGCCTGCGCGACCTGCGCCGGCGTCTGAGAACCGCCCGACAACGCGGCCGTCCATGCCGTCAGGCCGGCAGCGTCGGCATTGCGCGCCAGCACGTCGCGGTACAGCCCGACCACGAACGCGTTGTTGAGCGGATTGGCGTTTTGGTATTCGGCGGAGTTGACGAACGTGGCAATGACCGCCTCTTCGGTCATGCCGGTGGTCATGGCGTTGACCCAAACTAGTCGGCCCGCCGGGTCGCTGGCGCGGTGGAAATAAGTCGCGTAGTAGCTGTCCACCTGAACGCCGCGATGCTCGACAGATTCCCAGAAAATTCCGGCCACCGCGCTGGTCGTCATCCCATTGTTTAACTGCTGCGACCAGGCGTTGATTCCGGTCGCATCGCCCGTCCGGCCAAGCACATCCTTGTACAGGCGTTGCACGAAGGCAAGGTTCTGCGCCGGCGTGCCAGTCGTCAGGGCGGTGACCAGCGGAGCGGCGCTCGCCGCGAACGTGATGGCGTTGGTCATACCGGTGGCATCGGTGCTGGCGGATGCCCCGTTCGAACCCGTCGGACAATTCGAGGCGCCGCTGGAGGCCAGGTGTTGACCCGACCAATCGCTACCCTGCTCCGCATGGTCAGTCGTCGGGCACGGAGTCGTGCCGACCGTCATCCCGCCGCCCGAGAGCAGGCTGCGATCTTCGCACGCCTCTAACTGCAGCGCGCGGTGTTTGAACGGCCGCGCGCTGGGCCGCGACACGTGATCCCAGGAGCGTCGGTCAAAACGATCGATCAACGAGTCGCAAACCAGTCGCATCCAACGTTTGCCGAACATCGCCCGAATCTCCGTAATGCAACCTGATCCCGCGCGCCGTCGCTCCTGCCGGGCCGCGCCGCAATTTCGATACGTGGATACCTTGTCGTTATTGTACTCCAGGTCGCCCAATTTGCGAGCCGGCCCGGCCCCCGGGAAACGGACCCGGTCGACGTCAAAACTTCGCCAAAACCCCGGGCCCGCCAACGATTCGATACGCCGAGATGCCAGCCGCCGCCGCACGTCCGCCGGCGGCAACGTCACTTGGCGAAAACGGAAAAAATCGACCGCACTAGGCGCGCGTGGCGCAAACCGCTGCTACAATCATGGCTAGTGTCGGTCCAGATTGGCTCCAGGCTCAGTCCCAATGGGGAATGTCGTCTAGAATCGCGCGGCGCCTTCGGGCGGCATCATGGACGCACGTGTCCTTGCATCAAGGAATTGGCGAAGTGGCATTTTCAGCGATCGTGGCAAACTGGCCCTGGATGGCCGCGTATGTTTTCGCGGCCTCGATTGTTTTCATCTGGCTCAGGACCTTCAGCTCCACCGACGCCGAAGCCGCGGAGCTGGCAACGCAATCGCATGCCTTTGAGTCGGCCACCTCATTGGGAAAAATCGGCGCGGAATTCTTTCGCGTCGCCACGCCGCGGGTGTTGTTGGTGGTGATCGCGCTGACGTGGACTGCCCGCGTGATGGTTGGCCAATGGAATCCGTGGGATCTGTTGGTGGTCGCCGCGATCGTCGCCTACTGGCCGCTGCAAGAGTGGTTGATCCACGTGCTGATCTTGCATCTCAAGCCGTTTCACG
>JBGQKM010000040.1:0-26191 GCA_041499515.1 Planctomycetia bacterium
CGCCGCGGCCTCTTCTCTGTGTGCCACTGCTTGCTCGCCAAGCAGTGCTTCTTCTTGAGCCACGAGGCCACCGAGAGCTCGGAGGATTTTGCCACCGAGGCCTCAGAGAACACCGAGGGACGGAGTTACAAGCTTACCCAATCTCTGTTTTCTCGGAGTTCTCGGTGTGCTCGGTGGCAATCTTCCTCTGCGTCAATTAAAACGGTCCAACTTATGCCCGATCTTCAAAACGAGTGCTCGATGAGCGCGACGTCCGATCGTGAATCACGCCCGCGACTTGCAACGACAAAACATTTTTTGCGCGCGCATATAGATCCTGGCGCACAAGTGCGGGTGAAAAGTGACGGATTGGGGGGCGGCGCTCAAGCGGTCGTGGTACAGTTTGGCGCGGTGTCAGGAAAAAGTTTACGACGACAAACCCGCGTGACCATCGCCAGGCTGTCTTTGCCGCAGAGCCGTCACAATTTCTCGTGCGGCTCCTGCAACCGCTCCGATGATCCCTCCGACACACCCAAGCAAGATCATGAGGAAGCCGCCATTGGAACAGTGCCAAAACAGAGCAACCCCAAGTGCTGCCCCCAGCCCAGCAGCGAACAAGGATAAGCCCACGATCCTGGCAATTATCATCATGGTAACTACTCCAAGAACTAGACACGCCACCCCCGCGATTCTAGCAGGCACCGCCAGTTTCGCTCAAGGCGGCTGGTGGAAAGGCTTCCGGCGGCTTGCTAAAATCACCACGCTCGCCCCGGCGTTCGCGCCAGTCGTAATCTGATTTTGAGGAAACCATGAACACTCGCGTCACGTTGCTCGCTTGCGGAGCGTTGTTGGCCTTGGCCGTTACGTTGCGGGCGGCCGAATCGAATACGCTTTCGCCCGAAGAACTCAAGGACGGCTGGATCCTGTTGTTCGACGGCCAGACCGACTTTGGCTGGAAGGCTGCAAGCCGTGCCAACTGGAAAGTGGCCGACGGCGTGATTTCGGTCAGCTCGGGCGAGATGGGCCTGCTACACACCACCAGCGAGTTCGGCGATTTCGTGCTCAAGGTCGATTTTCGCAACCCGCCGGAAACGAACAGCGGCATTTTTCTGCGCACGCCGGCGGAGCCGAAAGACCCGGCGGTCGATTGTTACGAGTTGAACATCGCCGCGCCCACGGTCAGTCCGTTTCCGACCGGCAGTTTTGTCAAACGACAGAAAGGCGAGACCAGCGGTGCCAGTACGGAGTGGCGCAGCTACACGATCAAAGCCGAGGGAGGCCACTTCACCGTCGAGCTGGATGGCCAGCGAATGCTCGACTACGTCGATCCCAAGCCGCTGGGCCGGGGATATATCGGCCTGCAATTCAACCAGGGCCCGGTCGAGTTTCGCAATATCAAGCTCAAGCCACTGGCGCTGGAAAGTGTCTTTAACGGCCGCGACCTGACCGGCTGGAAAGCCTTTGCGGGCAAGCCCAGCGTCGGTTCGGTCACGCCTGAGGGAGCGCTGAACATAAAGAACGGCAGCGGACAATTGGAACTGCAACAACAATACGCCGACTTTGTTTTTCAACTGGAAATCATCTGCAACGGCCGGCATCTCAATTCGGGCATTTTCTTTCGCTGTATCCCGGGCGAGCTTCAGCAAGGTTACGAGTGCCAGATTCAAAACGGCTATCAGGACAACGACCGCACGCGGCCGACCGACTGCGGGACCGGCGGGTTTTATCGGCGGCAGAACGCCCGCAAGGTGGTGGCCGACGACTTTGCCTGGTTCCACGAGACGTTGATCGTATCGGGCCCGCACATGGCCGCCTGGGTCAACGGCTATCCGGTGAGCGACTGGACCGACACGCGGCCGGCGGACGACAACCCTCGCGGCGGCCTGCGGCTGAAGGCCGGCACGATCGCGATCCAGGGACACGACCCCACGACCGACCTTTCGTTCCGCAAACTGCGGATCGGCGAGATTCGGCCACGCTAGCAGGAGATTCTTTTTGACAACCCCCGGGCGGCTCAAGTATGCTTGTAGAGTTGCCAGATCGGCAGGGAAGGTGTGCACCCATCCATTTCCGTGCAGGCCATTTCAACTAGGGGACAGGCGGTTATGACCCTCCGCGATATTCTTCAATCCAAGGGCCGCTTGGTTCACACGATCGGTTCGCAAGCCACGTTGGAAGACGTGGTGCAAAAACTGGTCCACCACAATTGCGGCTCGCTGGTGGTTTGCGATTCTGAATCGCCCCAGTCCGGACGCCTGGTGGGCATTATCACCGAACGCGACATCCTGAAGGCCTGCGCGAGGCACAGCGGCCCGCTTGGCACGTTGCGGGTGGCCGACGCGATGACGGTGGATGTGGTGGTGGGCCTGCCCACCGACTCGGTCGAAGACACCATGGGCCTGATGACCGAAATGCGGATTCGCCACCTGCCGGTGATCGAAGACGGTCAACTGCAGGGGCTGGTATCGATCGGCGACGTCGTGAAGATGCACCACGACCGCCTGACGATGGAAAACCATTACCTGAAGAACTATCTGCACGGCTGAGTCGGCCGCGGGGCCGGTGACCATAAAATACCGGTCGAGTCAGACCGGTCGAGCCGGCGCGCGACTATGACCGACTGCCGGCGATCTGGCGGACTTCTTTGGGCAGCGGGAAATAGACCTGCTCTTCGCGAATCGCGCGCGACTCGACCGTGGCGCCAAAGCGGTCTTCGAGCAGCTTGACGCATTGTTCGACCACCATTTCCGGGGCGCTGGCGCCGGCCGTGACCAGCACGGTGTCGTCGGCGGTGAACCACCGCATGTCGATATCGGCCGGCCCGTCGATCAAATAGGCCGTGACGCCCGATTCGGTGGCCAGTTCGGCCAGGCGCTGGCTATTGGAGCTGTTTTGACTTCCCAGCACCAACACCACGTCGGCTTCGCGGGCCAGCAATCGCACGGCCTCTTGCCGATTCTGAGTCGCGTAGCAGATATCTTCCTTGGGAGGTCCGACAATCTGCGGAAACCTTTGCTTGAGCCGAGCGATGATTCGATTGGCGTCGTCGATCGAGAGCGTGGTTTGCGTCAGGTAGGCCAGCTTGGACGTCGAAAGCTGCAACCGATCGACGTCCTCGGCCGACTCGACCAGGACGATCGCCTCGGGCGCCTCGCCCATGGTGCCGATCACCTCGTCATGCCCCTCGTGTCCGATCAGGATCAGGGTGTAGCCCTCCTTTGCATAGCGGACCGCTTCGAGGTGGACTTTGATGACCAGCGGGCACGTGGCGTCGATCGTCTTGAGTCGCCGCTCGGCCGAAATGCGACGGATCTCGGGCGAGACGCCGTGGGCCGAATAGAGCAAGTGGGCCTCCTCGGGCACCTCGGACAAGTGCTCGACGAACACGGCCCCCTTGGCGCGGAACCGATCGACGACGTGTTTGTTATGCACGATTTCATGATACACGTAGATCGGAACGCCGTAGAGCTTGATAGCTAGCTCCAGCGTCTCGATGGCCATGTTCACGCCCGCGCAAAATCCACGCGGGCTGGCGAGAATAATCTTCATGCTGGAAACCCTGGTCTGCGCACCGCATACCCATCGCGAGTGCGTGCCATGACGCACAGGCGCCGTGTGCTCCAAGACGTGGCAATCGTTCGACGATTCATCATAATGCACGCGTCAGGGATTGGATAGGCAGAGTCCGATTTTCGTCTCTGGCCGAACTCCCGAAACACATCAGGGATCGGCGGTTTGCGGATGTCGCAGCTTTCGGTAGTGGCAGAACTTGCAAGATTCGGGCCCGACGCGCGCGGCGCACAGCGGCCCACGCACGCCGAGGCGCAAGATTACTGTCGCCGTTTGGCGCGCAGCCATTACGAAAACTTTACCGTGGCAAGCTGGCTGCTGCCGCGGCGTCTGTTGCCGCATTTCTACGCGATCTATGCCTACTGTCGCTGGGCCGACGATCTGGCCGACGACGTGCCCGATCGCCGCCAGAGCCTGGCCCTGTTGACCTGGTGGCAAGAACAACTCGAACAGTGCTACAGCGGATCGCCACGGCACCCTGTATTCGTAGCTCTGCAACCGACGATTGGGGAATTCGCGATTCCTCGGGAGCCCTTTACGAATCTTCTGGCCGCTTTTCGCCAAGACCAAAGCGTGACCCGCTATGCCACGCCCGAGGACGTCTTGGGCTATTGCCGCAACTCGGCCAACCCGGTCGGCCGCTTGATCCTGTACCTGGGGCGCTGCCACGACGAGCCCTACTGGCGGCTTTCCGATGCAGTTTGCACCGGATTGCAGCTTGCCAACTTCTGCCAGGATGTGGCGCGCGATTGGGACCAAGGGCGCATCTATTTGCCGCTCACTACGCTGGACCGGGCGGGCTACACCGAGGAAATGTTTGCGCGGCGCCAATACAACGAGGCCTTCCGGCAGGCGATGTCCGTGGAAGTGGACCGGGCTGAAAAGTACTTGCGGGCCGGCGAAGCCTTGGTGGACCTGGTGCCTAAAGAATTACAGCTCGACGTGGCGCTGTTCGTCGCGGGCGGCTTGAGCATCCTGCAAGCGATTCGCGATTTGGACTACGATGTCTGGCGCCGACGTCCGACCGTTTCCAAGTGGCGACAATGGAATCTGTTGTTGCGTTGCTGGTGGCATACGCGGCGTCGGCCGAGCACGGAGGCGCCGAGATGAACGACGTCCTGACGGCCAGTTATGCCCATTGCCGACGGATCGCGCGGGGGTCGGCTTCGAGTTTCTATTATTCGTTCTTGCTGCTGCCGAAGCGCAAGCGGATGGCGATGTGCGCCCTGTATGCGTTCTTGCGGCGCAGCGACGACTTGAGCGATAGTTTGGACTCGCTCTCCGACCGCCGCCGGGCGCTGTCGGGTTGGCGAGATTCGCTGCACCGCGCCGTGCAAGGGCAGCACGACGATCCGTTGCTGCCGGCCCTGGCCGACACGCTGGCCGAGTTTCGGATTCCACTCGAGTATCTCGATGCGGTGATCGACGGAGTGGAAATGGATTTGGAGCCCGGAGAGTACCAGACGTTCGAGCAACTGGAACAGTATTGCCAGCGCGTGGCGTCGGCCGTGGGCCTGGCTTGTTTGTGCATCTGGGGCTGCCGGAGCGAGCGGGCCGAGGCGCCTGCCCGACGGTGTGGCGTGGCATTTCAAATGACGAATATCTTGCGCGATCTGAAGGAAGACGCGGCGCGTGGGCGGATCTATCTGCCGCGAGAAGATCTCGAGCGGTTTCGCTATACGGCCGACGATTTGCGCAGTGGAGTCCGCGATGAACGGTTCGGCCAATTGATGCGTTTCGAAATCGAGCGTACCGAGCGACTGTATGCCGAAGCGGCCGAACTCGAGTCCTGGCTCCCGCCCGACGGCCGACGCGTGTTCGGCAGCATGACGGCCGTCTATCGAGCACTGCTGGGCGAAATCAAGCGGCTGGATGGAGACGTGCTTACGACCCGCGCGCGATTGAGCCCTTGGCGGAAAATGCGGATTGCCACGCGTTGGTTCCTGTCTCGAGCTTCGCTCAGCCGGGCCGCGGGAATGAGCGCGCCATGAACTCGGCTGCCACGCAAGTCCCGCCAAACGTGGCCGTGATCGGCGGAGGCCTGGCCGGGCTTGCCGCCGCCGTGGCACTGGCCAGTTCGGGCGCGCGCGTGAAGCTGTTCGAGTCGCGTCGTTCGCTGGGCGGCCGCGCCGCTTCATTTCGTGATCCGGCGACCGGCGAAATGGTGGACCATTGCCAGCACGTCAGCATGGGCTGTTGTACCAACCTGGCCGACTTTTGCCGGCGCACCGGCATCGCCGAACTCTTCCGCCGCGACCGGGTGCTGCACTTCATCGGGCCCGAGGGCCGGCATTATCCACTGCAAGCGACCCGCTGGCTGCCCGCGCCGTTGCACCTGATGCCCGGCTTTTGGAAGCTGAAATACCTCACGATTTCCGATCGGCTGCGCATCGCCGGCGCGCTGTGGAAGCTCATGCGGAGTCCCATCGTTGACGATCCGCACGGGCCCACGGTAGGCGCCTGGCTGGAACGGCAGGGTCAATCCAGTACGGCGATCGAACGGTTTTGGAGCGTGATCCTGGTCAGCGCTTTGGGCGAGGAATTGAACCGAGCTTCGCTCTTTGCGGCCCGCAAGGTAATCGTGGACGGATTCCTGGCGGCGCGCGAGGCCTATACCGTCGAAGTTCCGGAAGCCCCGTTGAGCATGCTCTACGGCCAGCGGTTGGAGCGGTGGTTCGCGGCCCACGGTGTCGAGCTGCATTTGAACGCGCCGGTGCGTCAAGTCGCCCTGGATGGAAAGCCGGTGGTGACTCGCGTCGATGGCCAAGAGATTCGCGCCGATTACGCGATCATCGCCCTGCCGTGGTCCAAGCTCGCGGATTTAGTGGCTGCGGAAATCGCCTCGCAGTGGCCGTGGCTCCATGAAATCAGTCACTTGGAAGCGGCTCCCATCACGGGCGTGCACTTGTGGTTCGACCGGCCCATCATGGCCTGGCCCCATGCCGTATTGGTGGGCCGATTGAGCCAATGGGTTTTCAGTCGGGGTGCGCTGGACACGACCGACACCCGCAGTGGACATTACTACCAGATCGTGATCAGCGCCTCGCGCCCGTTGGCGGGACGTGATCGGAAGGAGATTGTCGCCGAGGTGTGTGGCGATTTGGCCGCGATTTGGCCCGCTGCGGCCCAAGCCAAACTTCTGCAAGCCCGTGTAGTCACGGAACAAGAAGCCGTGTTTTCGGTCCGGCCCGGCTTCAACCAACTGCGACCCGCGCAGGAAACGTCGACCCCAGGGGTGCTCGTGGCCGGCGACTGGACGTCCACGGGTTGGCCATCCACCATGGAAAGCGCCGTGCGCAGCGGCTACCTTGCCGCCGAATCTGTTCTCAAAGCGGCCGGACGTCCGCAGTCGTTTCTCGTGCCCGATTTGCCGCGCGGGTTTTTGGCGTCGCGGTTGATCGCCAACGAAGGCACGGCGGACGATCGTTGATACGCGGCAAAATGATGGGCCTGGCGGTTGCTAGCCAAATTTGCCCTTTCCCGACTCCTGTCAGCAGACCCTCGGCCCATTGACTATTTTGGGGCGCGCTAGGACGCCATCTTGGCTTCTCGACGCAGACGGCGCCGTTCGGCTCGCGAAAGCCCGCGGTTTCCGTCTCCGCTCCGATTGGCGTCGGAGTTGGTCGGCACGGCGGCCGGCGGATGGGCAGTCCAAGCAGGCACGGGGCGAGCCAGAGGATTTGCCGAAGCCGGTTTTCCGACTGGATCCAAATCGGATCGCAATTGCAGTGCAGGCTTGGGAGACGGATTGTCGCTAAGCGATTGGGAAGCCCGCGGGGCAACCGGCCTGGCCTTGGGTCGCTTTGGTTTCGTTGGCGCCACCACGACGAGGCCCTCGATTTCGAGCAGTACGTGCCGAGCATAGAGCAGCAACGTGGCCAAAAGAAACACGTATCCCACCAGCCAAAAGCCGCGTTCCGCCAGAGGCTTGTTTGCATCGGAAACCTTGATGAGCCATCCGTGTTCGAGCGAGGCGGTCAGGACCAGGCTTGCGGCGCTTAGCGACAGGGCGAGTATTGCGACACGGCACTTTCGCACTTCAACGAGCAGACGCATGCCGGTGGCCGTCAGCACACTACCGGCGATTGCCGGCCAGACGAATTGATCCGACAAGGAAAACATGCCGGCTGCACGTCGGCAAACGCCGTGCACCAGCAGCGCCACGTCGGACGATTCGGCAAGACTCACCGACAAACACCCGATGGCCGTCCAAATCCAAACCCGGTATCGCCCGTGGTAGTCGTCGACGCGATGACGGCGCAGGGAATAGATGAACATCGCCACCAGGCTGGTGAGGGTCAGCGATGTCGATGCGAACCAGTGGCTGAGGTTTCTGGTACCGTCGAGGTTTAATGCCGCAACATCCTCGGCGCTGAGAGTGCCGGCCAGCGACGTGGACCAAACGTGCAGCAACTCGAGGAGGCCCACGAGCATCAGGCTGGCAGCCACGACCAATCCGATGGTCAAGTAGCGTGTGGGAAACAGTTCGTCCAAGGGTCGTTGGCGGTCGAATCGTGCGGCGCACGCGTAGGCCCCGGGGGCCGGATCCGGATCGTCAGCGGAGTCTCCGGCCAGGCGAATCTGCGCATGGCCCTCGTCGTCGAAAACGCCGGCCAACGAATCATCGCTCAGCAGACGGCGTCGGCGTATGTGGCGTAGGGACATTTTGTAGTTCGGGACAAATGGTCTGGGGTGCGCTCCGCCAGGACAGCGGTCGCGGCAAGTATCGCGGAACGAGGCGGCAGGCGTGAAACTTCCATAAACTGTGTCGTCTCTTTGGGATTCGGCATTATGCAGCGACGGACTGAATAGAACCCCGCTTTGAAATCCAGCGCGCTGTCGCTGCCTTCAGACGCGATGGCAAGTTGGCTAAGCTCTGCCTTCTCTGCGACTTGCCGCCGGTGATTTGGCACCCCCCGATGTCGCCTCGATGTCGACTCGCCGGGAATTCGGCGCTGCGGGGGCTGCGCCGCTCCGTCGCCCCTAGCGCCTGAGAAGAGTGTGGAGCCGCGCACTAGCCCAGACTTTGCACGTCCTACAACCGTTACCATTGGACACGCCACGCATTGCCCGTATTTGCCCGTTTTGACGCCTCACCGGTAGTAACCTACGTTTTCTGGCGGTGCCTCTGTTTAGGCCGCTGCCGGCCAGACACGTCGAGTAGACGCTGGGGAGATTGCGGACAAGGGATGAGTTAGAGGTCAGCATATAAAATGACGGCGAATGTATCTCCCACGAACGATGCGTCTTTGGCCGCCGTGCCGCGCGCCAATGAGGCAGCCGACGCGACCGGAGCGTCGGCAGGTCCACCGAATGCGGTGCCGCAAGAGGATCTGGATCCCGTCTCGGTTTCGCAGTTGCCTTACGCAGCCTATGAAAACCGTCTCGTCGAAGTCCGCTTGGGAATTGCCAGTAGCCTGTTTACGGCCCTGCGCCACAAGCATTCTCCGACGGCCGCGCATTCGCTGCGCGTGGCCATGGGCTGCTCTTCGTGGGCCTTTGCTTTAGGGCTGCCCTCGGACGATCGCGATCAACTGGAAGTCGCGGGCCTGCTGCACGACGTGGGAAAAATCGGCGCCCCCGATCGACTGTTGCTCAAGCCGGAAGAATTGTCCGGCGACGAGATGAAGCTCATGGACCAGTATCGGCTGTCCGGCCTTAATATTTTGGCCAACTGTTGTCCGTCGCAAGCGATCGTGGACGCGATTCGCCACTCGGGTGGCTGGTATAACGGCCAACGGCCCAATTACCCTCTGGTCGCCGAGCAGATCCCTTGCAATGCAAGAATGTTGGCCATCGTCGACGCGTTCGATTCGATGACCTCCGATCATGCCTACCGCCGGGCGATGTCGCGCGAGCGCGCGATGCACGAGCTGTTCAGCCATGCCGGAACTCAGTTCGATCCAGATCTCGTACAATCATTCAGCGAACTGCGGATCACGGCACAACTGCATCGCAAAGTGATCGGTCATTGGTTAAAGACGCTCGACCCCAACCAGTCCAATCGCTTTTGGCGCAACCTGACCGCCGCATCACCGACCAACACCGCGACTTCGGCCGAAGCGCTGTTTCAACAGAAACTGCTCGGCAATATGTACGATGCGGTGATCTTCGTCGACCGCAACATGCAAATCATTCAGTGGAACCATGGAGCGGAGCGACTGACCGGTATTGCAGCCTCGAGCGTGTTGAATCGCACCTGGTCGCCGACATTGCTGCACATACGGGACGCGAGGACGGGAGTTTTGGAGACCGTTGGCTGTCCGATCGCGTACTGCATCAGCAGCGGCGTCCAGTCGCTACAGCGGTTGCTGGTGGCCAATCGGAATAACCAGCCTGTCGTCGTTGACGTACACGCGGTGCCCGTGATTGCCACGGACGGCACTACGTATGGCGCGGCCATGCTGCTGCACGATGTGTCGCCGGAAACAACTTTAGAAGAACGATGCCATGATCTGCGCGATCAAGCGACCAAGGATCCGCTGACTCAAGTCGCCAATCGCGCGGAATTCGATCGCGTTCATCAATTATATGTAACAACCCACCTGGAACGACGATTGCCCTACAGCATGATCATGTGCGACATCGATCGCTTCAAGTCGATCAACGATACGTACGGACATCAGGCGGGCGACGAGGTGCTCAAGCTATTCGGGCAGTTGCTCAAAAGCGAGTGCCGTGCCGACGACCTGGTCGCCCGTTATGGCGGCGAGGAATTCGCGATTCTGTGTGCCGACTGCACCAACGCCGCGGCGGCCGGACGTGGCGAACAGTTGCGCAAAGCGATCAGCGAACTGCCGGTTCCTGCCTTGAACGGAAAAGCGGTTACGGTCAGCTTCGGCGTCACCGAAATCCAGCCCGGCGATACTCCGGAATCGATGCTCAGTCGCACCGACCGGGCGTTGTTCGATGCCAAACGCATGGGCCGCAATATTGTCGTGCAACTCGGCGACGGGCTGCCGGACGCCGCTGACCCGGCCACGCGTGCCGACGCGCCGTCGGAGAACGAGAATGGCAGGGCGATTGTCGACCAGGCGCTCCTGACACCGGTGCCGCTGAGCATCGCGATCGAGAAACTGCGAGGATTCGTACTCGATCATCACGCCGAAGTCCTGTCGATCGAAGCCGATCGCGTGGAGTTGCAAATTGGCGTGCGCCGCAAGCGGTTCATGCAACGGCGTTCCGACCAGCGCATTCCCTTCGTGGTGATGCTGGTCTTTTCGGAGCTGCAAGTCTCGGTGTCCGCTCCCAACGGCCAACCCCAAAGAAAGCTTTGCCGCACGCAGGTCCACGTAATCATTTACCTGAAATGCTCGCGCGATCGCAGGATGGGCGGCCTGTCTCATCAAGCGACGTCCATCCTGACCGGAATCAAATCGTACTTGATGGCCAGCGCCGAGACCGAATTGGCCGATCCAAACACCACGCGACGCACGGTCAACATTCTGGCACACTGGTTCAAAAAGTGAGTCAAACGAACTTTCTTCCATCCGTGAGTGCAAGTTTATGGGCCGAATCTCTGCCAGTTTTGCAAGCATCGAACTGAAGCTGCTCGATCGCCTGGCCGCAGCCAATGCGGCGGCTACACTCAATACATTGCGGATGGCTGGCGGACATTACATTACTGCGCCCCGCGACGACCCCTCGGGGTTTATCGCGGTCAGCCAATTGCAGACGCAAGCCTCCGATGTCAACAGCGCTCTGAAAAACGTGACGGCTGCCTCGAGCATCGTCAGTCAGGCACAGTTGGCATTGGATCAGATGCGCACGCAACTCGAGTCGATTCGCACCTACGCTTTGGCCGATCAAAATGGGCTTTTGGATCCGGCCACCCGCGCGGCCAATCAGGCTGGGATCGACGCGGCGGTCGAAAAAATCAACCAGCTTTCGTCAACCACCATCAACGGCCGCCGTATTTTGGACGGCTCGGCGGACTTCACGACTACCGGCGCCAACAATACCCAAATCGCCAGCGTCGAGATCGCATCGTTGGGACCAGCGACCAGCCAGACGATCTCCGGAAGTGTCACCACGCCCGCCGCTCAAGCGCTATTGACCCATACGGAAGCGACGGGGTCGATTACCAACGATGCCACGTTCACGTTGGCGGGCCAGCGCGGCAATGTCTCGATCAGCATCAGTAACGGCGATTCGCTGGCCACGGTCGCGCAGCGGATCAATGCCCAGAGCGACCTGACCGGCGTATCCGCTTCGGTCACCGGAAATGACTTGAAGTTGACCAGCGTCGACTACGGCAGCAAATACACGGTCGCGGTGACAGTCACGTCCGGCACGTTCGCCGTTACGGGCGGGAACGGAAATGGCACGGCCAACGGTGTCGATGCGGTGGCCACGATCAATGGTCAGTCGGTCACCGGGGCCGGAAATACTGTGTCGGTAAACAGCAACGGTTTTCAATTCTCCGTGCAATTCCAGGCTGGGTTTTCCGGTGCCTTTTCGACCGTCACCGCATCGGGGCACGGCCTGAATTTTGCCCTCACGACCGATCCTGGCTTGCTTTCGACCCTGGCGATTCCGGGTCTGCAACCGTCCCGGCTCGGGGGACCCAGCGGCACTTTGGTCCAGTTGCAAAGCGGGGGCACGCTTTCCGGATTGGCCGGCAATTCGCCGATGGCGGTGCGGGTTGCCGACGAAGCGATTGCGCAGTTGACTCGGATCGAGGGCCGTGTCAGCGGGTTTGCCAACGCCACGATCAGCGCGTCGTCCGGTTTGTTGAACGGCCAAAAGATCAATTTGGCAGATGCGATTCAGTCCATCGACGGTGTCGATGCCGCCGTGGAAACACAGCTTCTCAAGCGCAATCAGGCCTTGGCGGCCAACGCCATCACCGGCCTGAAAATCCTCAACCAGCAGCGCGCCAGCATTTTGACTCTGCTGCAGCCAATCGTGCAACCTAGCGACCGCTAAGAGGTCGCGGGGCGGCCAATTGTCAGCCCTCGCGTTATCGGGTATGCTGCGCGTCGGCCGTCATGCTGATTGGCGGTCCCACCGGCCCCCTGCCGGCTGCGAAGCCTTCCCCGAATTAATGCCCCTCAGGAGTCCATAGTCATGCCGTACCAACTTCCGCCCTTGACTTACGCGTTCAATGCGCTGGAACCCCACATCGACGCGCGCACCATGGAGATCCACCACGACAAGCATCATGCCGCGTACGTGACCAACGTGAACAAAGCGATTGAGAAAACGGAATGGGACAATCGACCGATCGAAGAACTGTTGCGCAGTATCGACAAAGTGCCGGAAAACATTCGTACGGCCGTCCGCAATCACGGTGGGGGTCACGCGAACCATTCCATGTTTTGGGTGACGATTGGTCCGGGCAAGGGTGGGCAGCCGAGTGGCAAATTGGCCGACGCGATCAAGGCCCAACTCGGTGGCTTCGATGCCTTCAAGCAGGCCTTCAGCGCCGCGGCCGCCGGCCGTTTTGGCAGCGGTTGGGCCTGGCTGAGCGTCGACAAGAACAAGAAACTCGTGGTCGAAAGCACTGCCAATCAAGATAGCCCGCTGATGCACGGCAACACGCCCGTGCTGGGCATCGATGTCTGGGAGCATGCCTATTACTTGCTCTATCAAAATCGTCGCCCCGACTACGTTGCCGCGTTTTACAATGTGATCGACTGGGATGCCGTCGGCCGGCTCTATCAGGCGGCGGTCCACTAGTCGCGGGCCGTCTGCTGGCAGGCGACCGATAGTGGCTTCACCGTGCTAGCAACCTGCCGGGGGATGCAAGTGGTGTGTGTTTTTTGACGTTGACCGGCCTGCGGCGTCTTCTATAATCCCCGCCCTGCGTGCCCCAAGGAGCGGCTGCGCAAATGGCCGGAAAACTTTTGGGATTCCATTGGCGAAACCGGCCAGAAGTATCCGAATATCCAATAATGACGGGCTAAATTGCCCAGGTGACCCGCGGAGAATTGACTTCGCTGGGTTGCCACGACGGACAAGTCTTCAGGGAAGAGGACGCCAAGGCTCGACATGGATGTCGCTCGCCAGGCCGCTCCCCTTCTCGTTCTCATCGAAAAGGGCGCGTGCGCAATGCGAGCTACTACTGCCCAGTGTGCCATGGTTGCCGCGACGATCTTGGCATTGTCCGGCTGTCGAAGCGGAACCAGCGGTTCGGGCTGGAATTGGGGATGGGGGCGCAAAAGTGCCGCCTCGAATCCGTCGATGAACTCGACTCCCAGCGGTCCGCAACTCCCGTCCGCCGGAGCCTCGCAGCCGGCCTACGCTCCTGGAAGCTACGGATCGCCGGCCTCGCCAGCCGTATCGAGCGGCTATCCCGACCAGACCAGCACGAATCCTTATCAGGCGAATCCCTATCAAACAACTCCCTATGCCGGACAGCCGACGGGCTACAACAACCCGGCCACGCCGGCGGCTTCGACCGTGCCCAATGCAACCGTTCCTGGCTCGAGTTATGGAACCACGCCTAATGCGGCGGCCGGCTATGGGGCGGCAGCCAACACGGCCGCTCCGCAGAATGGACCCTACAACGAAGCTTACGGTCAACCTCCAACTGGCTCTACGCAGGCGTATCCAAGCACACCTGGCTATCAGGCGCCGAATACCCAAGGCGCGTACCAGGCCGCGACCGGGCAACCGGGCGACCCGGGAGCGGCCGCGCAGGCTTATGGAGCGGGTAGTGGCAACTCGCACGTCGATACGGCGCCGCCGGCAACCAGCTACGGCGCGCCGGCTGATACTTATCGAAACACGTCCCCGGCCACTGGACCGCCCACCAACGGCCCCGCCGATTACCAGGCGACCGATCCGAATTCGGCTGGCGCCTATCGCGCGGCTGACAACCGCTACTCAACAGGCGCTGCGCAACCCGAGCAAACCGCCGCCGATCGATATGCCGCCGGCGGCGGAGCGGCTGGCGATCCGGGTCGAAACGATGCAGGCGTCCCGGGCTCGCCAGCGAGTGATCGTTATCAGCCGGGCAATACGGGATACAACCCAGGCCAGACCGGTTATTCGCCGCCGGGCGTTCCGCCGTATCAGGTGGCGGGTCAACCATATCAGGTGCCAGGTCAGCCCAACGTCGGATCGACGCCTCGCAGAGAGCCTTACTACCGGCCGGGAACCACGAGCGATTATGTTCCTGGCGGCAGCGTTCGTGCCCCAGCGCCTCCGACCGATCGCTATAACACACCCGGCGCTGCTCCAGGCGTCGCGACTGATCCCTATGCACCGCCCGGCGGCATTCCTCAAGGGCCTGGCGCTCCAAACGGCTATTAAATCTTGCTGAGCTTCGCGACTCCTGTTTTATGCCAGGATGTCCCTGATGACGCGGCCATGCACAAAGGTGAGCCGCTGCTCAGTCCCGTTGTGGAAATAGCTCAGCCTTTGATGATCCAGGCCCAGTAAGTGCAGAATCGTGGCGTGCAACTCGTACACGCTGCTAGGGTTTTCCACGGCCTTGTAGCCGAATTCATCGGTCTGCCCGTAGCTGAAAGCCCGTTTGACACCGGCGCCGGCCAGCCACACCGTAAAGCCCTTGGGATTGTGGTCGCGGCCGTTGGCGCCGGCTTGGAACGTGGGCATGCGGCCGAACTCGGTGGTCCAGACCACCAGCGTATCGTCGAGCAAACCGCGGACCTTCAGATCTTTCAACAGCGCCGCGGCCGGTTGATCGAGAATGGGGGCATGGACCTCGTACTGGGCCTTGAGGGTCTTGTGACCGTCCCAATTGCCGACCCCTTCACCCATCGCATACGCGCCGTTGAATAATTGCACGATGCGCACGCCACGTTCGAGCAGGCGCCTGGCCAGCAAGCAATTGCGGGCAAACCCGGCTTTGATTTTGTTCGGATCTTGCGTTCCGTAACTTTCGTGCGTCGCGGCGCTCTCGCGCGACAAGTCACTCACCTCCGGCGCGCTGAGTTGCAATCGCGCGGCCAACTCGTAGCTGGCGATCCGCGCACTCAGCTCGCTATCGCCGGGGTTACGCGCCAAGTGTCTGTCATTGAGGAGCTTGAGGAAATCACGCGTCGAAAGCTGTGCTCGGGCGCTTATTTCCGCCGGGGTTGCCAAATTGGCGATCGGCTGATCCGCATTAAAAGCGGTTCCTTGAAACACCGCGGGCAGAAATCCGCTCGACCAGTTGCTTGGGCCCGCTTGCGGCACGCCGCGTGGATCGGGAATCGCCACGAACGCCGGCAGATTGTCGCACTCGCTGCCCAAGGCATACGAAACCCACGCGCCGGCGCTGGGGTAGCCCTCGACCGTGAAGCCGGTGCTCATGAAGTTTTCGCCCGGACCGTGCGTGTTGGTCTTCGAGGTCATCGAATGGATAAAGCACATCTCGTCGGCCATTTCCGCCAGGTTGGGCAATAGATCGGAAACGTGCTTGCCGCATTCACCTCGCGGTTTGAAGTCCCAATGGCTCTTGATCAGGTTTCCCGACTTGCCTTGGAACGTGACTAACTTTTCGGAACCTGGCATCGGCGTGTTATGCCGTTTGATCAGTTCCGGCTTATAGTCCCAAGTGTCCAGGTGGCTGCATGCGCCGGAACAAAAGATCATCAGCACCCGCCTGGCTTTGGCGGGAAAATGCGAGGCTCGGGCTTGCAACGGTGCCGCGGGCTCAATGACCGGCCGAATCGGCGTCGTCTCACCGGCCAGCAGCAGGCCTTCTTGAGCCAACAGATGCGCAAGCGCAATGCCGCTCATGCCTCCCGCGGCGTGCGCCAGGAAATTCCGACGGTCCAACAATCGGCGGCCAGCGTGGGAAAGGATCGGCTCGATCGACATACGTCGTCACTTTCTCTCGAAGACCGCCCGTCAAAATACGATTCAGTTCAGATACAAGAATTCGTTCGCGTTGTATAAAGCGCGACAAAACACGAGCAGACCTTGTTCGCGAATCAATTGCCTCGCCGAGGCCAGTTCGGCGTCGTCCGGGATGCGTCCGAATGCGAGCTGGAACGCGCGTTGAACTTGGGCTTGGGCATCGTCGCCGGCTTCGCGCCTGAGCCGTTCGGCAAACAACCCTGCCTGTTGCAACATGAACGGACCATTCAGCAAATTCAAGGCCTGCAGGGCGGTGGTGGAAACGTTGCGACGCGCCGTTGCCTGGCTCGAGTCGGGACAGTCGAATTCCCCGAACGTGGCATCTTGGCGCATCCGCGGCTTGTTTTGATACACCATCCGCCGCCATTCGGCCGGCGCGAAAACTTGCTTCGGCGTGTAGACTTTCACATAGTTCGTGTTCGGCTCGAACACGTCATAGCCGGGCCCGCCCATGCGCAGGTCGAGCACGCCACTGGTCCATAGGACGGCATCGCGGATCGGTTCGGCCTCGAGTCGCCGCGGAGTGAAGCGCCACAGCAGTCGGCCGCCGGCATCCTTGGCTGCCGCGGTTGCGTTCAAACGACTCGCCTGGCGATAGGTGCTCGAAAGCAGGATCATGCGGTGAATCGCTTTGGGACGCCAGGCTTGATCGATAAACTGCGTGGCCAGCCAATCCAGTAACTCGGGATGCGACGCGCGGCCGCCGTTGAAGCCAAAATCGCTCGGCGTCTTCAACAGCCCCTGCCCAAAGTGATAATGCCAAATCCGATTGACCATCACGCGCGCCGCCAGCGGATTGGTTTCGCTGCCGATCCAGCGAGCCAGGGCCATGCGTCGCTCGGCTTCAGGCGCGTCAGCAGCCAGCGCCAGCGGCAAGCCCACCGCGGCAATGGCTCCCGGCGCGACCGGCTCACGTTTTTGCAGCGGTTCACCGCGATACAAGACGTGCGTGGTCTCGGGCGGAGTGAAAGTGCCGGCATAGATCTTTTGCGGCGCCAGCGACTCGAGTTGCGCGCAGAGCAGGGCGGCTTCGCCGCGGTCGTGGCCAATTTGCTCGCTGATCTCCGGCGGCAATCCTTCGTCGACCAATGGGTCGACGGCCCCCGACCGCGCGTCGAACGCTCTGCGATCGTCGCTCGTGGCTACTGTATGCCAATCGTCGTTGCTGTCGCTGATTTCGATCTTGTAGCGCGTGGCAAGCCGATCGCCGAAAACTCCCTCGCGATCTCGGGTCCAAACGACTCGGTCGATCGTGGCCGGTTCCGCGAGTTCGATTTGCACCCAGCCGGCGCCGTTTTCGGCCGAGATCCAACTGCGACTATTGCCATAGCGGCCGTCGTTGACGTGAGCCAACTGGTGCAGGCCCACGCCGCCGTTGGCAAAAACGCTCGAAGCGCTGGCCTTGGCTCCCGACTCGGCCAAGGCGACGTTGCGCGGCGTTTCGTCACCGGTGAACACTTCGAGTTCGTCCAGGCAAGGCTCGGCCTGGTTGGTGGCCAGGATCGTGAAGCGCACGCGGCGCGCTCGAACCGGCGCGAAGCGATCGACATTCATGGCCGCGTTGACCGGAGGCCGCAGTTCACTCGAAGGCGATGCGCCGACCCGCGCCAGCGGCTGAAGGCGGGCCAAAAGCGCTTTGACGCGCTCTTCGACGGAGGCTAACTGATGTCGCAGTTGCATTTCCCGTTGTTTCGTTTTCTCCCAGTCGTCGCCGCGCAGTTCGCGTTCGCCATGCTGAACTCCTGCAAAGATTGCTTGCAGCGCGTAGTAGTCGCGCTGGGTGATCGGATCGAACTTGTGATCGTGGCATTTGGCGCACGCGACCGTCAGACCCAAGCAGGCCGTGGCGGTCGTCGAAACCATGTCGTCCAGATCGTTCATGCGTTGCTGCAACGTCAACTCGATATCGGGGCTGCCGACGGCGTCGTGGGCACCACCCACCAAAAAGCCAGTCGCCGCGTCCGCTCCCACCTGGTCGCCAGCCATTTGGGCGAAAATGAATTGCGGGTACGGCAGGTCGTCATTGAACGCGCGGATCACCCAATCGCGATAGGGCCAGGCATTCGGGCGCGCGGTGTTCGTTTCATAACCATTGCTCTCGCCGAACCGCACGACGTCCAGCCAATGGCGTGCCCAGCGCTCGCCGTAGCGTGGTGAGGCCAGCAAACGGTCGACCAGCTTTTCATACGCGTCGGCAGCGGTGTCGTTGACGAAGGATTCGATCTCAGTCCACGATGGCGGCAGGCCCCAGACATCGAGCGTGGCGCGGCGGATGAAAGTTGCCCTATCGACCTCGTCGGCCGGTTCCAGGCCATGCTCTTCCAGCTTCGCCAGCACGAACGCATCGATCGGCGTGCGCAAGCGCTGCCGGTGCCGAACCGCAGGAATTTGCGGCCGCTCGGATTTTTGCAGCGACCACCAGTCGCGGCCGGCGCGTGCATCGCTGGTAAATTCGAGCGGGCTGAGCACGCGATCTTTGGGCCAAGGCGCGCCGGCCTTGATCCAGGTTTCGAGTTGGGCCAACTCACCCGCCGCGAGCGGCTGCCCCTTGCCCTCCGGCGGCATTTCACCGGCCCGGATGCGCTCTAGCAGATAACTCTGGCTCGGGTCGCGCGGGACGATGGCCGGCAGTTGGCTTTCGCCACCGGCCAGGCATGCGGCCTGTTGCGTCAGATTCAATCCACCGGCCGGATCGCTGCCGTTGTGGCAACCCACGCAGTGCCGCACCAGAATGGCGGCGATGTGACGCTCGAACTCGACGGCTTCCGCATCGCCTGCCTGTGCCACCGACGCGCAGCACCAGAACGAAATCAGCAAGCTCAGCATGAGACGCAACGCCGGTACCCCCAACGGCCTGCCGAGTCGCGGGCCTCTGCGGCTACGATAAACTGCCGGCGACGCCAATGTCAATCAGCAGCGACGGCCCCGCGCATGTGCATCACCGGTGAAACGCGGCGGAAGCACGCGTCAGGCAGTCTTCGTCGGGCGATATTACCAGCCCATGACCATGTTCGACTCGATGACTTTGCGTGCCCGTTCCAAATCGGAGCCCGTCTCGTGCATGTAGAGACGGATGGCGTGCACCTTGTCACCTGCGGCCTTGGACAGACAATCGCGGGCGGTCGAGCAAGGATCGGTTGGTCTGGCGATGCCCAGAGCGGTTTTTGAGATCACCCAGGTATCGCGAGGGCGCTTCGTGAGTCGAATGACGCGGTCGCCCGGATACGCTTCGTTGACGACCGTCGAGGCGGCGTCTTCGTCGGTAGCCCAGGTGATGATGATGTGGCAGTCCGTTTCGACTTCAAACAACGGCATGTGCGTACCCTCCTTCTGTGCGTCGTGGAGACGGTAGTCCCATCCAGGAGCCAAGCCCCCGGGAGGAACTTGCGCAAGGATCAACTTCCCATCGTAAAACTTGCGAGGCAATTAGTCAACGCACCCGGAGGGAGGTTCTGGGAGGGAGGATCGCCAGCAGCACCAGCACGTTTGGCGCGCGTCGGGTAAATCTGCCGGAAAACTCGGCTTAACAGAAGCGTTTTCGCTAGAACGCAACATCGCCGGCCGGGGCCAGTTCCTCGATCGGCTCGATGTCGGTGCCGGTGTGGCGATAATTCCGGTTGCGCCCGGCCGCTTTGCCGCTATAGAGGGCGGCGTCAGCCCGCGAAAGCAGGCTTTGGCCGTTATCGCCGTCGAGCGACGTCGCCACACCCCCGCTGATCGTCAAGCCCAACGAACCTTCGACCGCGGTGCGTACGCGCTCGGCGAAGAGACTGGCACATTCCATGGACGACTGCGGCAGGACGACCACGAATTCCTCTTCGCCGTAACGCGCCACGATGTCCGTGTCGCGTGCCGAATCATCGAGAATGCGAGCCACGGCCTGCATCGTGCGATCGCCGTGCGAGTGTCCCTTCTTGTCGCTGGCCTGCCTGGCGTGATCGATGTCGAAAATGACCAGCGAAAAGGGCTGGCCGTAGCGTTCCGTCAACGCAAACATCGCGTCGAGTGTTTCGTCCAAGCTGCGTTCTTTGTTCATCGGCGGCGTCGGTTCGGAGCGCGCCGCGTTGAGTGCCATCAACTGGCTTGTCTGCTGGCGAATTTCGTCGTAGGCCTGTGCAATCTGCTCGGCCAAACGTAAGGTGGGCTTGAGGACTTGCTCGGCTTCCAGGCACAAGTCCTGCAAAGCGGCCTTTTTTTCCTCGTTGTTGAGTTTCGAGACGCGATCCTTGAAACGCGATATGCTCACTTGGTGAGTCGCCAGATGCTTGCGCACTCCCTCGGCGATCGACTCAAGTTCCTTGGCGGCCGCTTTGGCCCGAAACAAGGCAAGACGCGCTTTGTCGACTTCGTTGCTGGCCTTAGCCCGCGCTCCGCGGCCGACAAAATAGCCCAGCACCGCGATCACCGCCAGCGCCACGGACAAGGGAAAATGAAAAGGTAAATCCATAAGGAAGCTCTTTTCAGCGAGATTGGAAACAGGGGCCGAGGGCCATCTTTTCTTGGGCTTTTCGGTCTTGGCGATTTGCGAATCGGGGACTCTAATACTTGGAACGCGAACCGAAACCGCTTAGGCAAAAAAAGCCGAAAACGACAATCACGATCACGAAAACCACGACTTGATGAAAATCGAGGTTTTCCAAATGCATGGAGATCCAGCGGTACATTTGGTGATACCACATTGTTGCCGCCCCGGCGCAAAGTATTTCGCTGTGAAAGTCTAGGCCATAAACGACCTCGCACGCCGCCGGAGCAAGCAGCGATCCGCCACCAGAAAACAAGGATTGTCGCCGCCGGTACGACCCGCATTGGCGGCACAATTGTTCCCCTTGCGAGCCCTCGGTCTACGGCTATAATTTCAGCTCTCGACCAGTTCGGAAGACAAGAGTCCGGCGGCTTTTCAGGCCGGCTTGGGTCATCGCTTTCGGATCATGGGGGTGTAGCTCAGTTGGTTAGAGCGCTAGCCTGTCACGCTAGAGGCCGAGGGTTCGAGTCCCTTCACCCTCGCTTATAGCTAAGCCTCGCCTAAGCTTAGCTTTAGATCGCCTGTCGATGGTCCGCAGCACGGCCCATTTTCAGATTCGGCGTCCAGCGCGCCGCAGTCCGTCATCGCCGTGCAATTCTCGCCACCGAACGCACGACCTAGAACGGGGACATTCGGCTCGGATGTCCACAGTGATTCGCCGTTCAAAACCGGTCAAGGTTTGACTGGCGTCTCGCTGGTCTGTCCGCCAGTGGCAGGCGCTTGGTCACCAGACTCGGCTTCGGCCGGCTCGGTCGCCTGTGCTCGATCCTTCTCGGCCAACACGGCGGCCAGGCGGGGTGTTTCCTCGACCGAAGTCCGAACGAACCAGCCAATCATCATTTCGTCCCAAGTCTGCTCGCCCCATCCCACGGGCTGAGCCGGGTCGGGATTGGCCAGGTTGTTTTCCGAATTGTCGAAATGGGCGATGCAATGCAACTTCGCGCCCTTGGGCACGAACTTGGGCGCTGCCAGCTCATAGGTGTTTTGCCAGTTGAAGTCGTACCTCGGGACGTCCAACAGCGTTTCGATCGTGCCGTCGGGATACTTCAACTCGTAGCGGAAGGCCTTCCCTCGCAGATGCATGTGCGGCATGAACGACAACAGCAGGCTGTCGGCGCTGAATCTGCGCCAGGCGTCCACTTCGTAATTGTCCGCCCCGGCCGAAACGAGAAAGTCTGAGTTGATCGCCATGTCGGTCCGTACTTCGCGGGTCACTGTGGCCGGATCGGCAAACACCAGGCCCACGGAACTCAGATCTTGCTGCTTTGCGCCATTGACTGTGTAGTGCATTTGGAACAGCAGTTTAGAGCCCGCGCGAATGCGCTTGGCCATTCCGGGCTCGAAGCGCGTGGGCGGATTGCCCGGCGCCGTGCCGACCAGCAACTCGCGTTTACCCATGCCTTCACCCATCTGCTTGATGGGTTGCCCCGGCGGCACGATGAATACGATGATGTGATGTACGACGGCGTTGTTGCCCGGCCGGGCTTCGGCTTCGCGGACCCAAACGTCCTGGGCGAAGCCCGGATCGACCGCAAAATACTGATACTCGACTCTGCCTTCGGCCGGCACCGTGAAGGGATGCTCGCTCATGGCGATCACCCGGTCGGGAGGCGAGATCTGCCACCCGGAAGTGAACGGTCGCGGCGCCGGCAGATCGGCGGGATTTCCCTGGGGCGCACCATCGGCGACCCAGGTGGCAATCAATTGCTTTTCAGAGTCACTCAGGCGACTGTCGTTGGCGAAATGGCCAAACTTCGAATCAGCATGCCAGGGAGGCATGCGATTTTCGCGAACGACTTCTTCGATCATCGGCGCCCAGCCCACCACCTCCTCGTAGTTCGACAGGCTGAAAGGCGCAATTTCTCCCTCGCGATGACACTTGACGCAGCGGTCCTGAAACAAGCGGGCGATCTGATTGGAAAAGGTCACCTCCGACTGTTCGTTGGCCAGACGCACGCGGCCGATCAGGCAGCCCGGCGCCCGAGTCGTCGACTGGCTCACGACCTGACCGGCCAACAGTTGATCGAGCGCGTCGGCCAGGTCGCGTTTAACCGCCTGCGGACGCTGATAGCCGACACCCGACTGAAACCCGTACTGATCGTCGATCCGTCCTCGATAGCGCACCACCCGCTGGCGATCCAACACGAAGACTTCGGGCGTTCGCTCAGCCGAAAACTGATCGGCCACGACGTTGCCCGGATCTTTCAGGAACGGAATCGTGAGCTGGCACGTGCGTGCAAAGTGTTCCATTTCAGCCAGCGAGTCTTGGGCGTTGGCGTCGATGGCAAGAAAAGCCGCACCGCGCTGGCGATACTCCTGTGCGAGTTCAGACAGCCGGGGCGCGTACAGCCTGGCCAAGGGGCACTCGACCCCCATGAAGGCGACGACAATCAATGGCGAATCGTGCAACTTGGCCAGAGAATGCGATACGCCCTGCAGGTCTTTGAGGGCAAATTCCTTGATAGTGTGACCGATGCGCCGCGGCTGCTCGGGTGCCGCCGCCAAGCAACCTGAATTTGGGAGACCCGTGACCAGCCCACTCGCCAAAACGGCGGCCAAAATACAAGCGTGACGCATAATGTTCGGACCCCACGATTCGTGTGCAACGGGCCGCGACATTTTTCCGATTCAGCATCCACGACAGAACGCCAACCTGCGCGCGGCGACGACCTCGTCCCTTCGCCCAGCACATTTCATGCCGAAAACAGAATTCGTGTTCTGCTTTCTTCCCTGAATGTCAACCTACTACTCCGTCAAGGGTTGCATCAAAGTTCTATCCGCCGAAGTGCGACTTGGCAGCGCGCGACAAACGCACACCAGCGCAACCAAAAGCGCGCTTGCGCGCTCCATGAGTCGCTCGCGTCCTTAATGTCCCGACTTCACGTGCGTACCGCGACCCGCGATACCCGCCGCCCCGAGGCCGAGTTCAAATCCCGTCGCCCCGACTTGAGAGGACAACTGCCCATCGGCATATGAGCCGAAGAGCTTTTCTGCTTGAAAACCCTGAAGTCTTTCGTTCGTCGGCCTTAGTTCAAACGGAACCCAAATCGCCACGGGTATTCTTCGGACATCGCGGCAAGCCATTGCCACGACGAATGTTGCCGAGTTCAAACGCCCGACTCGGAAGGCTACGCCGCTTGGCCGACGTGAAGTCGGTGCTGATTCGACGACGGCTCACATCGTAGCCGTTCTCGACCAGTTGAATCGTACAGCAATCAAGTCCCGACAATCACGGCAGTTCGTCCGCGGATGCATCACAGTCCGGGTCACATGGCGTTGGCTGTTGTTCTTCGGGGAGCGTGTCGTCATCCCCAAACAACAGTAGATTCCGCTCGACGCCGAGTGACTTGCGCCATCCCGCGGGCACGTCCAGAGCCCCGGCGGCCCGCAACTCATCCACGGTAATCAAGTGTTGGTCCTTCACAGATCGCCTCCATGAGTTTCGCTTGGGCCGGCTCCATCTCCACGAGCAATGCCAGCACATGCAGGACATTGAGCAGTTCGGTCGTGTACTCGGCCAGCCAGTGGTCGGGTTGGATATCACCGAGCTTGGACGGCGGCCGGCGGTCGCCGATGATCGGCCGCTCGCCGTTTTTCTTACGGTAACTGAACCACTGCGTCAAGACTAGCTTGCCGGAGACCTCGTAGTGCCACACCGCGGCCGGCACGTTGTCGATGAACCCCTTGCCGACCAGCAAGCGGTGCCTGGTTTCATCGTACTGGATTTCATCGGGCATGGAATCCGCATCGTCCGGGATTGCGCCGTCTTTGGGAATCCGCGGCGCTCGTTCCTTCGGCAGCCGCGGCGGCCCCGGCGGGCGGTTTGCCTTCGGGTCGGCAAAGCGCTCGCCGAAGGTGTGCAGCCAGATCACCCGCCGTCCCAACTCGACCGCTTGGTCGAACAACTTCGGCCGGACGGTGATGGGCGGCGAATGGGAGCTACGAAAGGGACGGCAGGAACTGCGGTAACTATCCGGAGCTCATCGTGGCAATAAGACGTCATCAATCCGACAGACGGGTGCTCGGTCGATCAACTCTTTGATCAAATCCTTGCGGAAGCCATACGCACGCGCGACGAGTGTGTCCACGTCCGCCTCGTGTTCGCAAATTTTATCCCAGTGCGATGCAATCTTCGCTAACGCGCGCTTCCAGGTGCGGACCAGCTCCCGGAATTTGTCAGACGACAGCTTGGCCGGAGTTTCTGTGATCGCTTCGACGAGCGTTTCACGATTAAATCTCCACGGAGCGGCAAGTTTTCTTGCGAGGTTTCCGTGCTTGTCGAGAAAGAGCAGGTATTCCTGGAACTGGACGCTTGCCTCTTTGCATGCTTGCCATTCTGCGGATAGCGACTTTCCCACCAAACCGAGTTTGCGGACAGTCGTTTTGGAAGCCATTGGAATTGGAATCCGTGCGAGATCGACTTTGCTGACCTTCGGAAACTTGTCGCCGAACATGCGATTCGACCAGCGACCGTAGCACGCTGACATCACTCGGCTGTTCAAGATGGCCAACAAGTATTCAAGACTGAATCCCTTTACTGGACACGTGAGCGAGAAGAGGGTATTGAGGTAGAGAAATGGCCCAGTTGGGTACGAGATGCATGCTGCGATTCGATTCCAGAAAATTTGCTGGACCAGAACGCGGGCCAGCTTGTAATGGCTCAAGTCGCGTTTGTCGCAGAGACCGTCTGAGTATTTGAGAAAAGCGGCTTGTGAGGGGACTTGAAAATAACGTTGCACCTCATTGCCGGTGATAAAGGGGTACCAGTCGGAACCGAGCTTCCTATCGGAATGGAACGCTCTCGATTCGATGACCTCGCTACTGACCTTCCGTTGGTGGTAGACCTGAATTCCGACAGTGACATCGCAGCACTCGGAAAGCCGCCGGCTATTGCCTGCGATGCGATCGAGCTCGCCCGCGAGTCGCGGCTCGTAGATCGTTTCGAAACGGGCGCTTGGTTCGTTGGCCCAGTCAGTCGCATCCGCGACGAAATCGTACCGCCATACTTCCTCTGCGAGGCGCGTACATTTCTCGGCCTCGGTACCGCCCGTGGCTATGGTTCTGACGTGTGTCTCGACCGGCTCCGCGTCGGATTGCTTTTTTCAAAGAACGACGATGCAAGCGTCGTGGTTCACGTCTTCAAAGACTTTCCAGACATTGACGATCTCTAAGTTCGAGTTTCGCGTTTTGTGCTAGCGTAGTTGACGGAAAGCACGAGCCTCGCTCACGATGCGGGTAGGTCTTGCAAACCACTCGCACGCAAGGAGGCTCGTATGAATCTTGTTACTTCTTTTTTGGTGATGTTGC
>JBGQKM010000041.1:0-26172 GCA_041499515.1 Planctomycetia bacterium
ACATCGTCCGAGCGCTAGCCAACCGGCTGGGCGCGTCGGTGATGATCTTCGACTATCGCGGTTATGGCAGAAGCGGCGGCACGCCGTCCGAAACCGGCATCCTGGCCGACGCCCGCGCCGCGCGCCGCTGGCTGGCCGATCGGGCCGGGGTGAGCGAGTCGCAAATCGTGCTGATGGGCGAATCGCTGGGAGGCGGCGTAATGGTCGACCTGGCCTCCCACGACGGGGCCCGTGGGTTGGTGCTGGAGAACACGTTCAGTTCGCTGAGAGAGGTGGCCGCGTTCCATTATCCGTGGCTGCCGGTGAACATGCTGATGCGCACGCGATTGGACTCGACGGCCAAGATTGGCGACTACCACGGTCCGCTGTTGCAGATTCACGGCGACTCCGACACGATCGTGCCGGTGGCATTGGCCCGGCGGTTGTTCGAGGCGGCTCAGGAGCCGAAGCGATTCGTGACGATTGCCGGCGGCGACCACAACGATCCGCGGACGCCGGAATTTTTCACGGCCCTCGATCAGTTTTTGGCCACGCTGCCGCCGTAGTTCTTGGAGCCAGCGGACAAAAACTTCCCGATAGGGGGACAGTCCCATTTTGCTCCGAGGACTCCGCAAAATCGGGACAGTCCCCAGTGGTTTTGTCCGCTGGCTCTTGGTCTTGCGCACGCCGGCGCGCTAAAACAGGATTGCCGCGAGGGTCACGGCGACCATCGTCGAGCTGACGATCATTTTGGCCACGGTGCCCAACAGTCGACCGAGAAAAGCCGCCTTGCCGATTTGCAGGCTGGCGTCGAAGTCGCGTCCTTTCCAACTCTCGCCCAAAAACGCGCCGGCCAACGCCCCCAGCGCGGCGAACAACACCGCTCCGACCAGCGAACCAATCAGTGGAATCGGCAGTCCGACGAATATGCCCACGATGCTGCCCAAGAGCGAACCGACGATGGCCAGCACGGCCCCGCGCCGGCTTCCGCCGACTCGCGCGACGCCCAGCGCGCCGGCCACCAGCTCGACCAACTCTCCCAACACGGCCAATGCCACCAGGACCAGCACCACGTTCCAACCGATGGCCGTCGCCGCGTCCGGCGGAAGCCACCAAGCGTAGAGGGCCACGGCCAGCACGATCAGCCAGTTGCCGGGCAGCCCGAGCAATTGCGCCAGCCAGCCGGCGGCCAGCGTGACGCTCAGCAGTATCGCGGCCAGAATGCTCATGGAACGTTTTCCGTCGTGCGCGCGACGGTGATTCATTGCCTCGGGCTGTGCTGGTTGAGGGACTGAATTTTATCGCTACCGAGGCGAGTACGCATGGGATAAAATAGGGCCAACACGAAGGAAAATGATTTTCCAGGCAGCCCGGTCGGAGTGACCCGGAAGCGAGCGGATGGTCTTGACCGGCGTCCGTTGTGCGCCTGGGGACCTCGAGGATCAGGGAGGTTTATGAAACGCATTGCCATTCTGACCGCCGGCGGCGACACGCCGGCGCTGAACGCGACGCTTCACGGGGTCGTCACCCGAGCCAACCAGTTGCAGGTCGAAGTGTACGGCCTGATGAAAGGGTTTAACAGCCTGCTCAACCCGTGCGTCCCGCACGTGCATCTCAACCCCCTGTTTACCGTGATTCCGGAACTCGATCCGACCAAAGGGGGCACGATCCTGGGCGCCTCGCGCGATTACGTCGACCCGAATGACAAGCCAGCGATCGAACTGATTTTCGATCGCCTGCGGCGGCTGGGCATCGAAGGGCTGATCTGCATCGGCGGCGACGGCACACTCAACGGATTGCAACCCTTGTGCGGACGCATTCCCACGGTGCTGGCGCCCAAAACCATCGACAATGACCTGGGGCTGAACTATCTGGACGAAGTCGACCAGTGGGCCCGCCAACCGTGCTCGGCGGCGCCCGGCTGGCGCTACGAGCGGACCGGTTCGCGAGACACGATCGACCTGGAGCAAATGATCAACTATGTCACGCCCGGCTATGCCACGGCCGTTTTCGTCTCGGCCGGCGGCGTCGAGCGAGTGCGGACGACCGCCGAAAGCCATCGCCGCATCGCGATCGTGGAAGTGATGGGGCGTCACTCGGGCTTTATCACGCTGGGCGCGGCCTATGGCCAACCCGACCTGGTGCTGATCCCCGAACACCCGTTGGACCTGACGCTGCTCGTCCAACGGGTGCAAGAGCTGTATGACATCCAGAAAAACGTCGTGATCGTGTGTTGCGAGGGGATGGTCGACGCGTCGGGCTGCGAGCTGGGAGCCTCGCGGCGCTCGACCGATCCGGCCGGCAACGTTGCGCTCAGCGGAGCGTCGGAGGCCCTGCGCGACCTGCTGATCGCGGCCATCGGCGACGATTATTTCCGCAAGGCGCGGCGGGCACATACCGCGGCGGAGGCGATTTTTACGCGAAAAATCGGCCATACGCAACGCGGCGGGCGCCCGCTGGCGTTCGATCGCTTTTATGCCGCCCAGCTTGGCGGCAAAGCGGTGGATATGCTGTTCGCGGGGCTCAACGATGCGGTGGCCATCTTGCAATGGAGCCGCCAGTCGGGATTCCACGTCGAGAGCATCGACGGCCACGCGCTACGCGACCGCTGGGGCCACATCCACGCGCGCCGGGTCCACGCGTCGTTTTACGACACACAGCAACTGCGGCCCGCCCGCTTGGGCATCGAATACCTGTTGCCGATCTTCACCGACGCCATCGGACCCGACGACGTGGAGCACACGCGGCAGACGCTGTTCGACTCGGGCAATCTGCTGCGCCCCTATCATTCGGTGAACACCGACATCAATAAGCGCATTCGCTTTCTGGACGACGCGCGATAGCGCGGCCCCGGCGGGGACAAACGGCACGCGGGCGACCCCGACTTGAGCGGGTCGACAAGCGACCCGCCCAAGCCGTTTGGGGCGTCCCTCTGGCTAGGCGGAAGCCAGAGACCGTCACATCTATGCCAATGCTTTCGTTCGCTTCGACACTCGAGGTTTAGCCGATCGAAGAGACAACCGCGTCCTCGGGGTACGCCACGCCGCCAAACTCCGGGAGATCGAGCCCCTGAAGCTCAGCTTCGGCGGTGACCCGCATGCTCTGGATGGAGTTGACGACCTTGAAGACGATGAACGTCGCGCCGAAGGCCCAAACAATGTTCACGCCCGCGCCGATGAGCTGGCATTGAAACTGGCTGACGTCTCCGTAGAACAACCCCGTGACTCCTTGCCCGGCTTTGCCGAGGTACTCCGCGGCCCCGACGCCGTTCCAGCCGGCGCCATACGTGCCATCGGCAAACAGGCCGAGGGCGAGGACCCCCCACGTGCCGTTGAATCCGTGAACTGCAATTGCTCCACACGGGTCATCGACTTTGAGAATCCGTTCGTTCAGCAGCACGCCCAGGCAGACGATCACGCCGGCAACAAGGCCGATGATTACCGCCGAATTGGGGTTCACGAAGGCGCAGGGAGCGGTGATGGCCACCAGCCCGGCAAGCATGCCGTTGCACGCCATCGAGATATCCGACTTCCCGAAAATCAGGTACCAAACCAACAGTGCGCTGGCCGAACCCGCGCAAGCCGCCAGATTCGTATTAATAGCGACAACGCCGATGCGCATGTCCGTCGACGCGAGCGTGGAGCCCGGGTTGAACCCCATCCAGCCGAATAAGAGGATGAACGTCCCGGTAACGACAAAGGCAATGTTGTGGGCAGGAAAGGCCCGCGGCTTGCCGTCCTTTCCGTACTTGCCTAGCCGCGGTCCAAGGATGATGGCCAGCGCCATGGCACTGTACCCGCCGATGCCGTGAACGACCGAAGAGCCGGCAAAATCGCAGTAGCCGTGGCCGAGTTGCATCGTCGCGCCAAGCTGCGAGAGCCAGCCGCCGCCCCAGACCCAGCAGCCAAAAATCGGGTAGAGAAGCGCGCCCATGAAGAGCTCGCATAGCAAGAAGGCCGGGAAGGTAATCCGTTCGCAGATCGCGCCCACGATGATGTAGCCCGCGGTCTCCATGAAGACGACCTGGAAGAGCACTAGCACGTTCGCCCCCGCGTCATAGGCCGGGCCGCTGAGGAAAAACCCCTTTCCGCCGAGGAATCCCCACTGGCCGCTTCCCAGGATATACGAGTTGAGGGTCGGCGTTCCGCCAAGTGGGGATGGTGCCGCGTTGATCGCCACGCCACCCCATTGAAACGCGAAGCCACACGCGTAGTAGGCCAGAAAGGCGAAGACGTAGGCCGCGAAATTGAGCATCATCAGGTGGCCGGCATTCTTCTTGCGAACCAGCCCGCAAGTGAGAAGCGCGAACCCCGCCTGCATGAACAGCACGAGGTATCCGGTCAGCAGCGTCCAGGTGAAGTTGGTCGCGATGCGGACATGCCCCACGCTGTCGGCCAGTTTAACGGCCAGAGGCTCTTTGGCCGCCGCAGCCTGGTACTGCTCAAAATCGGCTTTCTTCTTGGCAAATTCCGGGTCCTTCGCGTCCGTCGGCTCTGGAACCACAAAGGGATTGCCGCCGGCATCGATCGCATTGGTCTTGTCGCCCAAAAGGAGCCCGGCAGGATCGGGCTTGGGCTCTGGAGCCGCCGCCGCGGCCGGCGGCGCGGCCTCCTCTTTTTTCTCATCCTGGCCCATCGCACTGTGCGAACAGGTGAGCAGCGCGATGGCCAAACAGCCGATCAGCGCGCAATCCAACAAACGCCATTGAATGACTCTCATGGGACTTCTCCGCTTGACAAAGGGACGCCGGAAACAAAAATCTGCGCGCACGCCAAGCGCACAGATACCAAGCCCCTTCCCCGCCCCGGAAAAGCGTTACGCGCTCGCAGCAATTAACATGCCGCGCACGCGTTGTCGAACCGCAGGCCACGGATCGAACACAACTCAACCCACTCCATCGAGGTGCGTTGCAAAAATCTAATGAATTTCAATTAATTTTGCAAACGCTCGAACGCCGAAACCTCCAGCGCAATTAGCATGCACCGGATGACTACGGATTGTGCATGCGATGCCGGGACCATTCTTGGTCCGACGCTTTCCGCGTGGGCCGATGTCGCCAGGGCAACCCCGACTTGAGCGGGCCGACAAGCGACCCGCCCAAGCCGTTTGGGGCGTCCCTCTGGCTAGGCGGAAGCCAGAGACTCAGCGCGATTGGAGTAAAATCGCTATGTTATTGCGCCCGGTGGGCATCGCCACGACCGGGACTGCCGTCGCTCCTCCCGGTACCTCGGTTCGATCGCCCCAACGACGATCGAACCGAGGCCAACCAGGAGTCGCCAACCAACCATCATGCATCCGAAGCGTGGCCCTTGATCACGAAATCGGGATATCCGATGCAGCCCATTTCGGGACCATCGAGTCCCTCGAGCTCCACTTCCTTCGAGACGCGAAGCGGCGTGATCAGGTTGCTGAACTTGAACCAGACGTAGGCCATGGCGAACCCGAAGACAAATACCACGGCCGAATCAAGCAATTGGGCCCAAAGCTGACCCGAGTCGCCATAGAGTATGCCCGCGACTCCGCGCTCTCCAGGAACTCCGTTCCATCCGTTGCCAAAAGTTCCGTCCGGCAAGAGGGGCCCTGCCCCATACTTGCCGTTGGCAAAGATGCCCACCGAAATGAGTCCCCAGATGCCATTCGTGCCGTGCACGGAAACCGCGCCAACCACGTCGTCGATTCCGATGCGTTCGATGAAGAACACGCTCTCGACGACCAGCGCGCCTGCGATGGCGCCGATCAGGGCCGCAGCCCAGCTATCCACGAAGGCGCATGGCGCGGTGATCGCCACCAGTCCGGCCAGCATGCCGTTGCACATCATCGACGTATCGGGCTTCATGCCTCTGACGAACATCATCCAGAGCATGGAACCCAGCGCGCCGGTGACGCTGCATAGCATCGTGTTCACGACGACAAACGAGATTCGCAGATCGGTGCCGGCCAGCGTCGAACCCGGATTAAAACCGAACCAGCCGAACGCCAGGATGAACGTGCCGAGCACGGTCATGGGAACGCTGTGGCCGGGAAACGCATGGGCTTTTCCGTTGACGTACTTTCCGATCCGCGGTCCGATGACGGCGCCGCCCGCCAGAGCGATGATGCCGCCCATGGCATGCACCACGCCGGATCCGGCAAAGTCAACCGCTCCGTGCCCCAACCCCCAGTTCTTGCCGGCCTGCGCCAGCCAGCCGCCGCCCCACACCCAATTGGCATAGATGCAATAGGGCAAAGCGACCCAAAAACCATACAGACAAAAGTTCTTCCACGACCAACGCTCGGCCATGGTCCCGGTGGGAATCGTGGCCGTGGTGTCCATGAACACCATCATGAAGAAGAAGATCGCCATCACGCTGACGTCTTCGACTCCGCTCAGGAAGAAGCCCTTGGTCCCCAGCAGCCCGTAGGTAAACACATTCGGTGCAGCCGGATCGGCAACGCCGATGCCCAGGCCTTCGCCCAACACCGAAAGACCCGGCCCCAGCGAGGCATACCAGCCGTCGGGCACCAGCCCGTTGAACCAGTTTCCCCAACCGAATGCAAAGCCGTAGGCCCAAAACCCGAAGCAACCCAGCGGATAGATCATGAAATTCATGGCCATCGTGTGCGACGCGTTCTTCGCCCGGCCCAAACCGGTCTCGACCAGAGCAAAGCCAGCCTGCATGAACATGACCAAAAAGCCCGTGACCATCGCCCACGCGATGTTGATCGAAAACATGTTGTGCGTGATCCGGTCATACAAACTCGAAATCGTTTGAGTCTTCGCCGGATCGCCGTCGCCCACCGGACCGGGCGAAGGCGTTACCCAATAGCCGGCGTTGGCGCCGGTCGGATCGGGCCACAGGGGCTTCGTCGGATCGGGGCTCGTGCCGGTGAAATAAGGAGGAAAATCTTTCGGATCCGGCGCCGGCGCGGCCGGGGCCGCGGCGGCCACTGCAGGCGGGCTCACTTCGGCCGGTTTCCCATCCTGGGCAAACGCACTGCGCGCGCAGGGGACTAGCGCGATGCCCAAACACCCCAACATGGTCAAGTTCAAAACACGCTTTACGAGGACTTTCATAAGACTTCTCCGCTTTACATGACGGACGCCAATGCCAAACTCCGCGCGCACAACGAGCGCACGCAATACAACGAGATTCTCGTGGTCGCCTGACACGAGGTGCCAGCACGCCAAGCAATCACCATGCCAATCGTGCCAGCGGACGCCCAAGTCGGCTCAGCCGTTCAAGTTCAAGCCTTTTTCACCAAAGGCTTTACGAAAAACAAACGATTTGCCTGACAGGACGCACAGGGCGAGCCCCTTGCGACGTGTGCTTAGCGGGCGTGCAGGGCGTGATTAGCGATCGCGCACATGCCGATCGCGACCGTTTGGGGCGGAAAGCACGCTCGGGCTCACGCGGTCTCGCGGGGCAGCGGATCGTGTTCGTCTTCGATTTCGCCGACGATTTCTTCCACGATATCCTCCAGCGTAATCAGCCCCAGCGTCTTGCCTTGCCGGTCGCGAACCACGGCCATGGGCCGGCGCTGGCGACGAAACTGGCGCAGCACTTCGGAAATCGGCCGGTCGGGATCGACGAAGATCGGCGGATACATGGCGTCGTCCAACACGACCATGCCCCGCAAGCTGAACAGATGGAACAGATCCTTCGTGTTGACGATGCCCACGATGTTGTCGAGATGACCCTCATAGACCGGCATGCGCGTGTGGGCCCCATCGCGCACCTTTTCCAGGATGCGCTGTTCCGGCGTGTGCAGGTCGAGCGCGGCCATGCGCTCCACCGGCACGAGACAATCGCGGACGCGCTTCGCCGGCAGCCGGAACACGTTGCGCACGTATTCGGCCTGGTCGCGGGGCAAGACGCCGGCGCGGCGCGTCTCCTCGATAATCATGGCCAACTCTTCCACCGAGTGGACCATCTGGTGGCCGCTCAGCGGCTCGGAGCCCAACATCCGCACCACGCCGTTGCCCAGCACGTTCATCACGAAGATGAACGGCCGCATGACGATCGAGAACCACAGCAGAGGCCGGGCGAGCCACAGGCTGATCAGGTCGGGCCGCCCCAGCGCGACTGCCTTGGGCACCAGTTCTCCGAGAATCACATGCAGAAAGGTAATCAGACCGAAGGCCACGATCGTGGCCATCGTGTGCGCCGCCATCCACGTTCCCTGCTCCGGCAAGAACGCGAACACTGGCGCGATCAGCCCCGCCATCGACGGCTCGCCCGACCATCCCAGCGCCAGGCTGGCCAGCGTGATGCCCAACTGCGTCGAGGCGATCGCGTCGTCCAGATTGTCGATGGCATGCCTGACGGCCAGGGCCCCGGCGCGGCGGTGAATGATCATTTCTTCGACGCGCGTCCGCCGCACGGCGACCAGCGAGAATTCGGCCGCCACGAAAAACGCGTTCAAAAGCACCAACAGCGGGACGGCCAACACGCCCAACACGCTGACGAGCAACTCCAGACTCATCGGGGTCGACATCTCCATACAGCAGGAATCCAGGCTCCGGGACCGCCGGGCCGAGGCGCCCGACGTGCCCGATCCTAGCTTTTTGTACCAAGAGCCGAAACGCCCGGCTATGGGAGACAAAAGGTGTCAGGAACCTTTTTCCCGCGCGGATGCTCGCGGGCCGTGGGCATTTTTCCGTGCTGGCCTTCACTGGGGCCGGCGTAAAAAGGTTCCTGACACCTTTTTCGGCGCTTGTGCCCGGCGGCAACTGCGAATAAATTGCCCGCAACAGCATGAGCGGGTCTCGCAGGATCTCGGATTCGGAGATAATGACCATGAACAGCGATGTGGTGCCTCGCCCGAACCCAGGACAGCAGCCCCGTTGGCGTCCCCTGGCGGCCATCGATCGACGGGTGGTGGGCGTGTTGGTCGAGAAGGCCAAAACCACGCCCGACGCGTATCCGATGTCGGTCAATGCCCTGCGTAGCGGCTGCAATCAAAAGAACAATCGTTATCCGTTGATGGAACTGGAGATCGAGGACGTCGAGGCATCGCTGGCTCGGTTGCGCGCTGCCGGGGCCGTGGCCGAAGTGCAGGGCGGCGGCCGCGTCCCGCGATTTCGGCACTATCTGTACGAGTGGCTGGGGGTCGAAAAACTGGAACTGGCCGTGATGGCCGAACTGTTGTTGCGCGGAACGCAGACCGAGGGCGAGCTGCGCGGCCGGGCCGCCCGCATGGACCCGATCCCCGACGTCGCCGCGCTGCGGCCGGTGCTCACAGCGTTGCAGAGCAAGGGTTTGGTGATTTCGCTTACGCCCGAGGGCCGCGGCCACGTGGTGACGCATGCCCTGTACGAGCCGCGCGAGCTGGAAAAAGTGCGTGCCGAAGCCCACGCGATTTTGCCGGCCCAAGACGCCCCGGACGCGGAAGCATCGCCGGCGGACAATCTGCACGCGTACGCCACCGCGCAATCGGTCGACGCCCTGCGTCTCGAACTAGCCGAGCTCCGCGAGCAGCTCGCCGAGCTAAGAAAAAAGGTGTCAGGCGAAAAAAAGGTGTCAGGAACCTTTTTCGGCGCGCCCCAGTAGCGGCCGGCACCGGCAAAAACGCCCGCAAACTCCCGGCATCCGCGCCGGAAAAAGGTTCCTGACACCTTTTTAGGCCCACCTTTTTAGGCGCGGCGGGCCAGGGTGGCGACGTCGGTCAGTTCGGCCCGATCGCCGGCTTTGTGGACCATGGCGCAGATCATGTCGATGGCGCGGAACTGGGGATCGGTGACGTACAGGCAGGAGGGATGCGACAGGAAGTCGTAGGCGGCGCCGTGGTCGATGGCCCATTGCACGCCGCGACGCACTCCCTCCAAGAACGAATCGAGTTTCCAGTGGCTGCGAAACGACGTCACGTCGCTGACCGGGTTCATCGGCACTTCCACCAGTCCGCTGGGATAGACGAACGGTTGGGCCTTGGCCTGGGCCGCGACGATCGAGTCGAAAACCTCGGGCCCCAACTCCTTGCCCGGCTCGCCCCGTTCGTGCGGCGGATACAGGCTGCTGACCCATTTGAACCCCGAGTCCAAGATCATTTGTTGCACGTCGGGCCGATCGACCAGGCCGTTGCCAAAACCACCGGGAGTGCGAAAACCCACCGGGTCGACGCCCAGGCGGGCTTTCATCGCCACGCTGGTCAAATGAATGTTCTCGCGGATGACGTCTGCCGGCGTGCGCCCCTCGATCAGCCACGGGGAGCGGCGAAAGCGAAATTGAATATCCTCGCTGCGCGTGGCCGAGACGTTCACGTGATCGTACGTGTGATTGCCCAGCGGATGGCCGGCCTGCACGATTTCCTTGAGCCAATCGACGTTCTCTTGCTCCAGCACGCGCCCGACGACAAAGCAGTGCAGCACGCCCCCCCGGGCTTTCACGCGGCGGCAGGCCTCGACGGTGTAACTCTTCGTTTCGTCGTTGAGGTTTCCTTTCTCATAATCCCAGCGCATCTCTTCCCACACCGGAAAGTTGCGGCTCATCTCCAGATCGAGCGTGATGGCGATTTGCGCCTTGCCGGGCTTTTTGGCGTCGGCCGCCTGCTCGTCGGCGGCCAGCGCCTTACGATAAAGCAAACCAGCGCTGGCGGCCACGCCCGAAGCCAAAAACTGCCGCCGCGAAGGACGAAGCGCTTCGAGATGCATGATACAAACTCCTTGGTGACAAGCGGCCAATGGCCCGCAGACCGTTTTGTGGCACGAGTTGATCACCGCGCGGCGCTGGCCGGCGGTTCGCTTTGCAAGTAACCGAACAAGTCGCGCAGTTCCTGGGGTTTCAGCGGAGTCAACAAATTGTCGGGCATCAACGACGTCGGCGACTCGCTGATTGTCTCGATCTTGTCGCGGGCGATGTTCGTCCGTTCGTTCTTGGCACTTAACAGCGTGACGCTGCTGGGACTCTGTTCGACCAGCAGTCCGTTGAGCACTCGGCCATCGGTCGTCTGCACCAGAAAATTCAGGTACTCCTTGCGAATCACGGCACTGGGATTGACGATCGTCACCAGCAGCTCGTCGGTGTTCTTGCGGTTGGCGTGCGTCAGTTCGGGTCCGACCTGGTTGCCTTCATCGAACAGCCGATGGCAGGTGGCACAATGTTTTGTGTACAGGGCCTTGCCGGCGGCCAGATCGCCGCGGCCGGCGCGCAGGTCGTTGTTGATCCTGCGCATCTCGGCCAGGCGTTCCTCGGGCGTCCCGCCTTGAATGCTGCCCCAATGTTTCTTGACCAAAGCATCGAGCGTTGCGTCGCCGTGCAGCGCCACCAGCCGCAACTGGTCATCCGAAATGTCCTTGGCGGCAATCTGCCCCCGATCGACCTGCGCCAGCAGCCGCAGGGCCCAGGCCTTGCGGCCCAAGAGCACGTCGCACGCCTTGGCGCGCAGCGGCGGCTCGAGCGTGGGGTATTTTTCCAATAACGCGGAAGCGATCTTTTCATCGTCGAAACTTCGAAGCGCGTCGAGCACGGCCCCTTGCAGCGGCTCGGGCTCGCCATTGGAGAGCATTTGCAACAGCACGCGGGCGGTCGTCGGCGGGCCCACTTCGCCCAAAAGTTGCACCGCCTGAATCCGCAGGGCGACCGGCCCATTGTCGTCGACGGCGATCGCGAGCGCTCGGTCCAGCGCCGCGGCGCGCCCCAGGCGGGCGGCCAGCCGGATCAAGGCCATATCGGTCGTGTCGTCTTGCCACAATCGGTCGATCTGCTGGCCGAGTTCGCGCGGAATGCCCAAGAGCGGATGTTGTGAAGTTCTTGCGCCGGCCGATTCGGCGTCGACCGGGGCGAGATTGGCAAACAACGTGCCGGCGCTACCGCCGCGGGCGGTCGAACGATCTTTGAGCCCCTGGTCCAGCGCGGCGAGCATCGCCGGGCGATCGGCGGCCGGCGCCGCCGCGAGCAATCGGGCGCAAGCCATATAGCCCGGCTCGGTCGCTTCGGCCGCGTAGCGGCGGATCAAGCGCGTCGAAATCACGTCATGCACGATCGGCAACGTCTCGATCTCCGGCCGAGTGAACAATGCCAACACGGCGTCGCGCGCGGGCCCGGCGTGTTGCTCCACGGCCCACCACAACAGCAGCGGCAGAAATGGATCCTGAGAGTCTTCGCCGCGGGCCAGCAGTCGTTCGACGATCGGCAGACCTTGCGGCGACGGCAGCCGTTTGGCCGTACACGCCAACTGGCCGCGGACCGCCACGCTGGGGTCATGGGCCGCCAGCGCCGCCATATCTCGGGCGATCGCGGGCGTAACGCGGTTTTCGTCGCCAAGCAACCGCACGCTCCACCAGCGAACGTCAGCGCTGCGATGCGCAAGCAACGATTCGGCAAACGGGTCGCTCAGCCCGCCGCTGACATACAGGGCCCACAGGGCCTCGAGCGCCAAATGGTCATCCGGGCTTTCCGCGACCAGCCTGCGAAGCGGAAAAATCATTTCCGGATCGCGGCGATCGGCCAGGATTCTGCGGGCCTTGCGGACATACCAGTCGTTCTTGTCGCCCAGCAGCGCCACGAGCTGGCTGCTGGCCAGCGACGTCAGCGGCTTGAACGGGCGCGGCGCGAGCTTTTGCGGTTTGATGCGGTAGATTCGGCCATTGCTCCGGTCCCAATCGGCATCCGGATCGGGATGCGCCGTGCGCTGGTCGTTCCAGTCGCAGACATAGACCGCGCCGTCCGGGCCGACGGTCACGTCGCTCGGGGCAAACCAGGTGTCGTTGGCAATCAGCAAGTCGCCTTTTAGGGTTGCGGAGAACGTCGAGCCGCGCGGTTGCAGCTCGTGCCAGTACATGGCATGGCCCAGCAGGTCGGCGGCGATATATTTGCCGCGAAATTCGCTCCCCAACGCATCGCCCTGGTAGACGATACCGCCGACGGTGACGTGCCCGCCGTGCAGGTTCTTGTGCGGCACGTGATCGAAGTAGCCATAGGCGTATGGATTGTGCAACGCGCCGTGCTTGCCGAACTGTTTCCAGTAGTAGGCCCCCTGCACGCCGTGCAACAGGGCGTAGCCGCCGTAGTTGGTCGAGTAAAATAAATTGCCGTGCTCGTCGAAATCGAGCCCCCACGAGTTGCCGCCCCCTTCGCAGAACAACTCGAAACGATGCGTCAGCGGGTGATAGCGCCACACGCCCTGCTGGAACTCGATGCCGCGAATGTTCGACGTGACCGTGCTCCCCTGGCAGCCATACAGCCAACCGTCGGGCCCCCAGGTGAGCGAATTGGCGACCGAGTGGGCGTCTTCCATGCCAAAGCCGCTCAGCAGCACGTCGGGATCGGCGTCGGGCCGATCGTCGTGATTGCGGTCGGGATAGAACAGCAGATAGGGAACCTGCAACACGAACACGCCGCCATGTCCGAAGGCCAGGCCACTAGCCAGATTCAACCCGCTGACGAAATCCTTGGCCCGGTCGGCACGGCCGTCGCCGTCGGTGTCCTCGAGGATCGTGATGCGGTCAGCGCCTTGGGGTCCGCGCGGCGGCGGGTCGGGAACCTTGTCGTAGGTGGTGCGCGAGTAGCGGTCGACTTTGGCTCGCTTCAGTCCGGCCGGATTGGGATACTGCAGATATTGAATCACCCACAGCCGGCCGGCGTCGTCGAATTCGATGGCCACCGGCTGGCGGACCAGCGGCTCGCCGGCCACCAGCTCGACTTCCAAACCCGCAGGCACGCTCATTCGATGCGGCGCCTCCTCCGGCGAGTAGCCTTGGGCAAACGTCGCGCGGGGCGCCAGGCCTATGCCCAACGCAACCGAAACGACCAGTGGCAGCCAACGACCATGCATGGCATTTTCCGGGCAACGTGAAAACGTAAAAGAGTCCCAGCCTATCTGACATCAAACCTACTCGCTGCCGGGGGCAGCGTAAATAGTTTTGCCCCGAAGGATTGGGGAGTTCCGCGCGCGGAACGTGCGTTTTATCGCGAAACGGGCCTGCTTGCCCACGGTTGGCCCAGCGGTCACAATCGAATCGCACCACAGCCGCGAGGCCCTCGGATGTCCGCACTTGCCACGTTTGGTTTTCGCCGTCGTGCCGTTCGCATGGCACTCGGTGGCATTGCGCTATTGGGCGTAGCGCTCGTTGGCCCAGCCGCACACGCCGAAGAGCCGCCATCCCCTGCCGCCCCACTCCCGGTCTCGCACCCCCGGCTTTACTGCACGCGGGCCAATCTGCCGCGGCTGCGCGCTTTGCGCGCCGAGGGCGTGCACGCGCGGATCTGGCACAACATCGAGACTTCGGCCGAGTGGTGCCTGACGCAAACGCCGCGTAAAGCCTGGATCGCGCCGATCGCGCCCGATCCGATTTATGAGAATCTGTACGATCGGTTTTACGCGATCATGGCCGACCTGGCGATCACCGAACATCTGGCCTTCGCGTATGCCATCAGCGGAGACGCTCGCTACGGCGACGCGACGCGCGATTGGGTGCTGGCCAGTTGCCGGGCTTGGAAGCACGAGGCCGACGACGAGCCCAACGGGTCGAAGGCCTACGCGGTTTGCCGGCTGCTCAAAGGCCTGGCGGTGGGCTACGACATGGCGTTCGATCGCTTCAGCGACCAGCAGCGCGACGAAGTCCGCGACACCCTGGTCGCGATTGGCCAGAAGTATTTCAGCGGATATTTTTCGACGCCCACGATCGCGGGTCCGGACTTTCACACGCATCATGCGATTGTCGAATGGGGTTCGTTCGGAGTGACGGCGCTAGCCCTGTTGGGCGAAACGCCCCAGGCCGAGACCTGGCTGGCCGCGACGGTCAAGAAATTCCAAGAGCACTTGCTGCCCCAGGGCCTCGCACCCGACGGCGCGCAAGTCGAGGGCGCCACGTTCTGGGCCTCGACCATGCACTATCGGCTATTCTTCATGGACGCCCTGCGTCGCGTCACCGGCCGCGACTTGTTCCCGGAAAATGCTCGCTGGCTCAATGCCGACCTGGCACTGGCCGCGATCGCCACACATCGCCACGACGGCTACGACCAGGACCACGCCAACGTCGTGCTCGAACCCTCGTACGGACAGCTCGACTATTACGCGCCGGTGTTGATTTGTCTGGCCCGCGAATCTCGCCGCGGCATTTATCAGCACCTGGCCCTGTGGGACGAAACGCTGGGGCAGATTCAGAAAACGCGCTACGTCACCCCGCACGGCGAGCCGCTGTTGTTCGAACTCGGCGGGTATGCCTTCGTGTGGTTCGATCCGACGGTGGCGGCCGAGGCGGGGGCCGCAAAACTCTCGTACCATTTTCCCTCGGTCGACGAAGCTTATTTGCGCACCTCGTGGCAAAGCGACGATCTGCTGGTGGCGGTGCGCCGGGGCGAGGTGGTCGTCCATGCCGGCGGGCTGCCAGTGTTGATCGAACCGATGGCCGCTCGCGACTCGCCGGGTTTGAGCATCCAATCGCTCAACGACGATTCGCGCACGGCCACGCTTCGCTGTGCCGACGCCAGCGGCCAGAAGTCGCTGGAGGTCACGTTGAACCGCGCGGAGCGAAAAGTAACGCTCCGGCGCCGCGCGCCGGGCGATTGGTCGTGGTGGTGCCACGGGAATCCGAAATCGGAGGCGGACGGGCTCGCCTGGCCGCAAGGCGTCCGCCTGCACGTCGTCGCCGGCAGCGTGGCGGCGCTTGAGCCCGAGGGCTATGGCCCGCGGCTGGCGACCGGATTTCTCAAGCTGCAATTGGCCGACCCGGCGTACCGAAAGTTTCCGCAAGTGACCATGCGGCCGGCGGCCGGCGACGAGATTGTCGTTGAACTAAGCCTATCCAAGTAATCGCGCCGGTGCGTTAATCAATGGCCCACCTCAGGCCGACGGCACGGCAAAGTTGCCCGGCCGGCGCGCTTGGGGCTACAATCGGGGCCATGAGACGCGACCCGGCCCCTCTCGTCGCGCGGCGGACGTTCCTTTAGGTCGGAGGATCTGCCGGCCTTGCCGACGATGAGAAATATCCCGTTTTCCTGTCGCAATTATCCAGGGAACAATTCATGAGCGAAAAAAGGCTTCCTGGCCCCATCGTGAAGTCGGAGGCGATTTTGGCTGTGACCGACGTGGCAGCGACCGTCAAGTTTTATCGGGACCAATTAGGGTTCACCAAGGAGTGGTTTTGGGACAGCCCGCCAACGCATGGGGGCGTTGAATGGGGCGACGTCGATTTGTCATTCCACCTGGACGCTGAGCTTGCAAAACACGTCGAAGGCCATCAGCACTACTTCTTCGTCGAGGACGTTAACGCCATGTACGCGCGGCATCAGCAAAATGGCGTGACGATCATTTCACCGCTAGAGCGAAAACCGTGGGGCATGCGGGAGTACACCGTCCGAGACCCAAACGGCTATCATCTGAGATTTGGCGAACCGTGTGGCTTCTGAAAAGGGGGACATCACTGATATTCGCCGGCGAAAAGATCTCGTCGGCGTGCGTTCTTGGAGTAATCGGGCTGATGCTCGATAATATTCGCTTCGTGATGAGGATTTGCGGGGCTTGCCGAATATCTGATGTCCCTTTTTCCGCCCGACAAGTTTCCGATTTTCCTCCTCGGGTCACACGTGGCGATTGGCCGATGTTAGTATAAAACGATTGCGGTGCGCACGGCCTCACATTTTAAGTTTCCGTCATGACAAAATCCGTCTCTGTTAAACCTGATCTCATCCGCTGGGCTGTCAAGCGGTCTGGTCTGACAACCGACGAATTGGCGAAGAGTTTTCCCAAGCTCGACGAGTGGCAGAGTGGCGAGAGAGTGCCTACGTTCAAGCAGTTGGAATCGTTTGCCCACAAGACCATGACGCCTCTGGGTTATTTCTATCTGCAAGCGCCGCCGGAAGAAAAGCTCCCCATTCCGGATTTTCGTACCGTTGGCGATTCGCCAATCGCTCGACCGAGTCCGAACCTCATCGAGACCATCCAGGCCATGCAGCGGCGGCAGGCATGGATGCGTGATTACCTGATCGAGCAAGGTCAGGAGGAGCTTGAATTCGTAGGCAGCGCAAAGCAAATACGCAATGTCGTCTCTTTGGCTGCGCGGATTCGTGAAACGCTGGGACTGAACGTCGATTGGGCGGAGGTCCATTCCAGTTGGGAAGAAGCGCTTCGCACGCTGCGGAATTCGGCTGAGCGCCTTGGCATCCTCGTGGCGACCAGCAGTGTTGTTGGGCTTAACAACCATCGGCCCCTCGATCCCCAGGAATTTCGTGGCTTTGTTCTATGTGACGCTCATGCCCCGTTGATTTTCGTCAACGGCGCGGATTCAAAGTCGGCGCAGATGTTTACGATGGCGCACGAACTCACGCATATTTGGCTCGGCCGAGACGGCTTGTTTAACCTTATCAGAATGATGCCGCACAGCGATGAGACAGAACGAGTCTGCAATCAAATCGCCGCCGAATTCTTGATCCCAGGGCACAAGCTGACGGAACGATGGGAGGAGGCCGCCGCGACGGATAGGCCGTTCCAGACGATCGCTCGTTGGTTCAAAGTAAGTCCATTGGTCGCAGCTCGCCGTGCGCTGGATTTGAAGTTGATCAACAGAACACAGTTTTTTCTTTTCTACGAGCAGGACCAGGAGGACTGGCGACGCCGGAAAGCGGAGGAGAAGAAGAAATCGAAGGGAGGTCCCAATTTCTACGACGTGCAAGACGTCAGGCTCGGCAGACGATTCGCATATGCAGTTGTGCGCGCCGCACGCGAGGGTCGCCTCCTCTACCGCAATGCGTTTGAATTGACCGACCTGAAAGGCGACACTTTCGACACATACGCTACCCGTCTCCTTCAGAGGATGAAGGATGAGCGACAGTAAACGCTACGTCTTGGACGCCAATGTGTTCATCGAAGCTCACCAGAGCTATTACCGAAACGGGATTTGTCCTGCGTTTTGGCTCGCGCTGGCTCGACAGCACGAAACAAAGCGTATCGTCAGTATCGATAAGGTAAAGGCCGAACTCCTTCTGGGCAACGATTGGCTGAGCGAATGGGCCAAGGACAAGGCACCGAGGACATTTTTCAAACAGACTGCGGACAAAAAAGTGTCGGACGCATTTGCCGACATGATGAGATGGGTTCAGGATGACGATCAATTTACGCCAGAAGCAAAATCGCAATTCGCATCAGTTGCGGACGGCTGGGTTGTTGCATACGCAAGAGCGAACGGCTTGGCTGTTGCGACTCACGAAGAGTACGCACCTGACGCCAAGAAAAGAGTGCCCATGCCCAACGTTTGTCTTGAGTTCGACGTCCGCTACTGCAATACCTTTGAAATGCTTTCAGAATTGAAAGTGCAGTTTATCCTGAAGAAGCGACGAACACGCAAATAGCGGTCGAGAGTTGCCATTTCACGCCAGTTCCATTTTTCACCCTGTGATCCGTCACCGTGAAAATCCCTTTTGGCATCGACAACAACCATCGCCTCGCCAACGCGTTGAAAGCGCTATTGGCTCAAAGCCACGGCAACGCAGTCGACGGTGCCACGTCGTGTTTCGTAGTCTCGGGCTGCAAGGTTGGAAAAGGTGACATGTCGGAAAAGGCGACATCTCACGTCTGTTCGGCATGGCATTTGCGCACTGCGTCTGGAACCGCACAGCCTGATGTACGACCCCTTGAACCGGCCGATGGTCATCAGCGAAGGCAAGGTCATCTCCCAGCTTTTCTAGCGTTTGCTGGACGACCGCGAATTGTCCTATGGAATGCCCCGCGTCGGCCATTGTGGTGAGGCGGCGGGTCTTGAAGTACAATCGCGGCTGTCCGTGGGCCGTACTGACCACCGTGCGAGGAATGCCATGCGTCGAGGAAAGATTGTTGCCGACTTCGGGGGTTCCCTGGTTGTTCTCATGGCGTTGGTTGCCGGCGGCTGGGCGGCCGAGTCGGGCGCGACTCCGGCGTCGGGGCTCGAGGCGATCCGCGTGCCGCCGGGGTTCACGGTCGAGCTGGCCGCTGGGCCGCCATTGGTTGAGCGGCCAATGCTGGCCTCGTTCGACGATCGCGGACGGCTGTACGTGGCCGATTCGGCGGGCGTGAACCTGCGCGGGGCCGAGTTGAGCAAGAATCCTCCGCATTCGATCCGCATGCTCGAAGACACCGACGGCGACGGCCGCTTTGACCGAAGCACCGTGTTTGCCGACAAGCTGGTGTTTCCGCAGGGCATCGTGTGGCACGAGGGGGCCGTGTACTGCTCGTCGCCGCCCAGCTTCTGGCGGCTGGAAGACACCGACGGCGACGGCGTGGCCGACCGGCGCGAGGAACTGGTCATGGGGTTTGCCAACACCGGCGTGGCCGACGACATGCACGGCGGCAGCCTGGGACCCGACGGACGATTGTATTGGTGCGCCGGCCGCTTTCCGCATCAGATTCACCGCCCCGGCGGACCGGTAATTCACCAGGGGACCGCGCCTTTGATCGTGCGCTGTCGACCGGACGGATCGGATTTGGAAGTGGTTTGCGGATCGCAAGGCAACGCCGTGGGCGTGGCGTTTACCGACGAGGGCGACATGTTCGCCAGCGGCACGTTTCTGGCGCCCAACTCGATGGGAGCCGGCCTGCGCGACGCGTTGGTCCACTGTGTCGACGGCGGCGAGTATCCGGTGCGCGACCGCACGCTCAACGAACACAAGCGGACCGGCGACCTGCTGCCCCCGTTGACCCACTTGGGCGTGGCCGCCGCCTCCGACCTGATGATCTGCCGCGGCGACGCCTGGGGCGAAGAGTTCCGAGGCAATTTGTTTTCGGCGCTGTTCAACATGCACAAAGTCATGCGGCACAAAATCGACCGCCAGGGCGCGACGTTCGCCTGCCGCAACGAAGATTTCCTGGTCTCGGGCGATGCCGATTTCCATCCCACCGACGTGCTGGAGGACGCCGACGGCAGCCTGTTGGTGATCGACACGGGAGGCTGGTTCCGCATCGGCTGCCCCACGTCTCAAATCGCCAGGCCGGAGGTGATGGGGGGCATTTATCGCGTTCGCAAAATCGGGACGCCGCCGGTTGCCGATCCGCGCGGCGTGACGATCGCCTGGGGCTCGCTGTCGGCCGAGGCGCTGGCAACACTTTTGAGCGACGGCCGATTCGAAGTTCGCGACCGTGCCGTGCGCCAGTTGGCCCAACTGGGCGACCGAGCCGTGCCGGCCCTGGCCGGCGTGCGTGCCAGCCAGGCGGCATTGGAAACGAAATGCGCCGCGGTTTGGGCGTTGACCCGGATCGACGGCGAGGTGGCCCGCGCGGCGGTGCGCAAGGCGCTGGACGACGCGCAAGACGGCGTGCGGCAAGCGGCGGCCCGCTCGGCCGGCTTGCACCGCGACGCCGGTGCGGCCGATCGTTTGACGGCGCTGGTCGTCGCCGATTCGCCGGCCGTGCGGCGCGAAGCGGCCACGGCGCTGGGGCGGATCGGCCAGAGCAGCGCCGTGCCGGCCCTGTTGGATGGGCTCAACGCGGCGGGTGACCGTTTTCTGGAACATGCTCTGATTTTCGCGTTGATTCGCATCGGCGACCGGCCGAACACGCTCATGGGATTGCAAATCGCCAGCTCGCCGGTGAAGCGCGGAGCGCTGATCGCCTTGGATCAAATGGACGGCGGACCGTTGACGCACGACGTGGTCACGCCGTTTCTTTCGCCCAGCGATCCGCTGATGCAGCAGACGGCCCTGTGGGTCATCGCGCATCACGGCGATTGGGGCCCGGCCATGATCGATTTCTTTCGCCAGTGGCTGGCGCGTCAGGACATGGACGACGCGCGGCGCGACGAGCTCAAGAGCCAATTGCTGGCTTTCGGCCGGGACGAAGCCGTGCAATCGCTGATCGCCGCGGCCCTGGCCGACGCGAACACGCCGCGGGACACGCGCCTGTTGCTGCTGGAAGTGATGGCCCAGGCGCCGATCATAAAATTGCCGGCGGCCTGGAACGACCCCTTGCGCCAAGCGCTGGCGGAGGCCGATGAATCGATCGTGCATCAGGCCGTGGCCACGCTACGGGCGTTGCCGCTGGACAAACGGCCGCTGCTCTCGCGAGTGGATCCGCAGATCAACTTTCCCGAGACCGAAAAGCGTTTTGGCGGCACGCGGCTCTCGGAGAATTTCTGCGTCCGCTTTGCCGGCGTGATCCGCTGTCCGCAGGACGCCACGTACACGTTCTTCACCAATTCGGATGACGGTTCGCAATTGTTTATCGACGACAAGCTGGTGGTGGACAACGGCGGACTGCACGGCATGCGCGAGCGGCAGGGCCAGGTCAAACTCTCGGCCGGCGAACACGACCTGCGCGTCGATTTCATTCAGGACGAGGGCGAAGCCGGCTGCATCGCGTCGTGGTCTTTCGAGGGCCGCGAAAAAGAGGTCATTCCGGCCGACGTGTTGTTTCATCGCCCGCGCGATGCGAAGCGGGCCACGGCACCCAAGCCGGGCCTGACCGCCGATTTTTTCGAGCTGGGCGGAAAACTGGAAACATTCCCCGATTTGGCGACCAGCGAGTTTGACGCCCTGCTGTTGCAGGTGGCCATGAATGCCCAGCGCTCGCGGGAAGTCCGCGTGCAGGCCGCTTCGGCGTTGGCTCCGCGCTTGCCGAGCGTCGAACCGCCGCTGTTTGAGTTTCTGTTGGAGAGCCTGGATCAGGAGAATCCACCACTGGTCCGGCTGGATGCCGCCGAAGCGCTGAGTAAATCGCGCCTGGCCGCGGCGCAGCTCAAGGCACTCTGCGGCGCCGTGGCCCAAGGGGGCGTCTTGGAAGTGCCCAAGCTGCTGCAGGCGTTCGAGGCATCGGCCGACGTGCAGGTGGGCGAGGCGCTGGTGGCCGCGCTCGGCCGCTCGGCCGGACTGAGGAACCTGCGCGGAGAGGCCCTCACCGCGGCCCTGCAATCCTTTCCCGACACGGTCCACCAACAGGCCAGGCCGCTCTTCGAGCAACTCGCCGTGGACCAGGAAAAACAAAAGGCCCGGCTGGCCGATTTACAGGACGTTCTGGTCGGCGGAGAAATTCAACGCGGCCGCGATCTGTTTTTCGGCAACAAGAAAGCCATCTGCGCCACTTGCCACGCCGCCCAAGGGCAGGGGGGCAAGATCGGCCCTGACCTGAGCAAGATCGGCGCTATCCGCGCCCCACGCGATCTGCTCGAGGCCGTCGTCTTTCCCAGCGCCAGCTTCGCCCGAGGGTACGAATCGTTCACGGTGACCACCGGCGACGGCCAGGTGCTCTCGGGCATCATTGGGCGGGAAACCGCCGATGCGATTTATCTGTTCAATAGCTCGCGGATCGAAGTCCGCGTTCCGCGCTCGGAAATCGAGTCGCTGCAGCAGAGCACCGTCTCGATCATGCCCGAGGGCATGGATGCCCAATTGAACCGCCAGGAATTGTCCGATTTGATCGCGTTTTTGCAGTCGCTTCGCTAGCGCGACCCAGGCGGCCCTCAGCGGCCCGGGGGGGCGAGCCGCGGGGCGTGCAACGCGGCCGGCGGTATGGTATTTTGTGAGACGATGGTTGCGCCGGTGCGCTTACGATATCGAGTCTTGAAGGAGTCGGTCATGAAGATTGCGTCGCTAAGTTGTCTTGCATGGTTCGCCGCCGCGACGGCTCTGGGGGCCGTGACCGATTCTCAGCCGCGGGCGCAGCAGGATTGGCCCCAGTGGCGCGGGCCGCTGGCCAACGGGGTTTCGCCGCTGGGCAATCCGCCCACGCAATGGAACGAAACCACCAACGTCCGCTGGAAAGTCAAGATCCCCGGCGAGAGTACGGCCACGCCGATCGTGTGGGGCGATCAGGTGTTTCTGATCACGGCCATCAAGACCGATCGCACGGTCGAACTGCCGCCCCCGCCGGCCGACGCGCCCAAGCCGCGGTTCAACATTCAGAAGCCTCACAATTATTATCAGTTCGTCGTCGTGAGCCTGGATCGCAAGACGGGCAAAACGCGCTGGCAGCAGGTTGCCAAGGAAGAGGTTCCGCACGAGGGACACCATCCCGACGGAAGCTATGCTTCGGCCTCGCCCATGACCGACGGCAAGCAGATTTATGTTTCGTTCGGCTCGCGCGGCGTGTACTGCTACGATCTGGAGGGTCAGCAGAAGTGGAGCCGCGATCTGGGACGCATGACCATCTTCAACAGTTTCGGCGAGGGGTCTTCGCCGGTGGCGTATGGCGACTCGGTCATCGTCAACTGGGACCATCAGGCCGGCTCGTTCATTACGCGTCTCGACGCGGCGACGGGCGAAACTCGATGGAAGGTCGATCGCGACGAGAACACGACCTGGGCCACGCCACTGGTGGTCGAGGCCAACGGTGGCGCGCAGATCATCGTGCACGGCACGAAGCGCGTCCGCGGCTACGATTTCAAGACTGGCGACTTGCTGTGGGCCTGCGGTGGACAAGCGGTCAGTGCCATTCCCTGCCCGGTCAGCGACGGCAAGCTGGCATTCGTGATGACCGGTTTCATGGGCAATGCCCTGTATGCCATTCCGCTGGACTCGAGCGGAGATATCACGCAACTCGACGACAAGATTGCCTGGAAGCGAAAACAGCCCGGCACGCCCTATGTTCCCTCGCCGCTGCTGTACGGTGATTTGCTGTACTTCACCGGCGGCAACAAGGGGATCATGACCTGCCTGGACGCCAAGACGGGCGAGCCGGTCATCGAACGGTATCGGCTGCAGGAGATCGAAAACATCTACGCCTCGCCGGTGGGCGCGGCCGACCGGGTTTACTTTGCCAGCCGTGAGGGCAACACGATGGTGGTCCAACGCGGCGCCGTGGAAAAGTCGGAAAGTGCCACGGATGCAGAAGCCGGCAAGGCGAAACCGGTCATCGTGGCCGTCAATCACTTGGATGACCGGTTCGAGGCTTCGCCGGCCATCGCGGGCAATGAAATCTTTCTGCGCGGGAAAGAATACTTGTACTGCATTTCGTCCGACTGAGCCGGGGTGTTGTCAACCGCCCTGTTGCCCGACCCTCCGCGTCACGCCGGCGGACGTGGCGCGCGGAGTCGCGTGCGACCGCCGACCAACCTGAGGAATGACCCAAAATGAAACGGTCCGAGGTTTGCGGTTTGCTTCGCGCGGCAGGAATGCTGCTGGTTGGACTTGGCTGCTGTTGGCCGGCGCTGGCCGCCGACACGCCGCGTGAAGTCACGGTGCTTGAGCCGCCGGGGGTCAAACTGCGGCCGACGCCCGACGGAGACCAGCCGGTGCTGGTCAACGGTCGCACGCTGTCGCCCGCGGGCCAGCACGTGAAAACGCTCTCGTACAGTTGGGGCATGGCGATTTCGCCCGACGAGAGCACGGCCGTGCTGGTGACCGCCGAAGCCGTGCAGCTTTTCTCGCTCAATCCGCTGCGCGCCGAAGCCCGGATGGAACCGTTTTTCAATCCGACCAAACGCAAGCAGGATGACGGCATGTACATGGGCTGCGGCTTTTCGCCGGACAGCTCGAAGCTGTACGTCGGCAGCGCCAATCGCGGGCAGATCGTGACCTACGACGTGCGGTCGCGCAAACTGCTGGGGACGATTTCGATCGATGGCGACGGATTCGAGGACAGCTTTCTGGGCGCTTTTGCCGTCACGGCCGACGGCCGGCGGCTGGTGGCGGTCGATCAGTTTAATTACCGGCTGGTCACCGTCGATTTGGAAGCCGGCAAGGTGACGCAATCGGTGCGCGTGGGGCGCAACCCGTTCAACGTGTGTCTCTCGCCCGACGGCAAGTTTGCCTGGGTCTCGAACGTGGGGATGTTCGAATATCCGCTGTTGCCGGGGGTCAACGCCGCGAATCGAGCCACGGCCGGGCTGGCGTTTCCGGCCTACGGCCTGCCGTCGCGCGAGGCCGAGCAAGGCGTGACGATCGGTGGTGTGGTCATTCCCGGGCTGGGCAGCCCCAACCATCCCGACGCCATGTCGATCTTCAAGGTCGATCTGGCAACGGGCCGGGTCGAAGCCAAACTCAAAACCGGCTACCTGGTCGGCGCCAAGCGCAAGAACATCAACACGGTCGGCGGCGCGAGCCCCAGCACGGTGGCGGTCGGCAAACGGTTTGCCTATGTCTCGAACGCCACGAACGACAACATCTCGATCATCGACGTCGCCAGCAATCAAATCGTCGCGCACGTCGAACTCAACGTGCCGGGCCTGGAAGAGCAACGCGGCGTGCTGCCGTTCGGGCTCGACTTGAGCCCCGACGAATCGAAACTGTACGTCGCCTGCGCGGGTTTGAACGCGGTGGCCGTGGTCGACACGAAATCGCGGAAACTCGAGGGCTACATACCCGCGGGCTGGTTTTGCGCGTTCGTGCGCACCTCGCGCGACGGCCGCGAACTTTTCATCGCCAGCGCCAAGGGCACGGGATCGGGCAGAAACGGCGGGCAAGGATTCACGCCGCCGGAGGATCGCGGCCTGCACCCGGCCTCGATCATGCAGGGCCTGTTTCAGCGCGTGGCGGTGCCCGATCGCGTGCAACTCGAAAAGTATACGCAGCAAGTCATCGACAACACGTACCGCGCGCGGAAGGTCGTCGACGACGGCAAGAACCCGCTGCCGCCGAAGTCGGGGTTGCGCGCCAGCCCGATTCAGCACATGGTGTTCATCGTCAAGGAGAACCGCACTTTCGACCAGTTGTATGGCGAGCGTGAGGGAGTCAAGGGCGACCCGACGCTGGCCAACTTGGGACGCAACGTGACGGTGCGCAACAAGCAGTTGGAGACGGTTTCGGGCGTCAACGTAACGCCCAATCACCAGGCCCTGGCCGATCGGTTTGCCATCAGCGACAACTTTTATTGCGATGCCGACCAGTCGAACACGGGGCATCGCTGGGTGGTAGGCGTGTATCCCAACGAATGGGTCGAGGTGAACGCCCAGTCGCGGATCGAGTCGCGGCTGTTCAGTTCCGCGCCGGGCCGCCGCTATGTCAATGGCTCCAGCGCCACGGTCATGCCCGAGGACTATAACGAGGCCGGCGCGCTGTGGGAGCATCTAACGCGCCACCGGATTGGGTTTTTCAATTTTGGTTTCGGCATGGAAATGCCGATGTCGCTGGAAGAACAGATCCACAAGCACACCGGCGTGCAAATGTCGGTGAGTTTTCCGCTGCCCAAGCCGCTGTTCGACCACACCTCGCGCGACTTCCCGACATTCAACATGAACATCCCCGATCAGTATCGGGTCGACGTGTTCGAGCAGGAATTTCGCGAGCGTTGGGCCAGCGGCAAAGAGCCCTTGCCGCCGCTGATCACGATGGTGCTGCCGAACGATCACATGGCGGGCGAACGGCCCGAGGCCGGCTATCC
>JBGQKM010000042.1:0-26133 GCA_041499515.1 Planctomycetia bacterium
CAGCCAGGCGTTCTCGCGGAACATCGAGAAGCTGCTGCTCCACATCACGGCGGCCGCGACTATCCACAAGCGACCTGCGATGGCGCCGCGCGTGGCGATGGCCGAATCCTTTTCGTGCGCGGATTCGCGCGGGACGGCGCCTGGGGCGGCGCTGTCTGGCGCGGGCGTTTTATCGGCGGCGGTCACGGGGCGCTAAGGCGGCCTGGGGTGGGTCAAGAGAGCGTCATGACGGCGAACATGATCAACAGCGCGAAACCGACCAGGGCGGCGGCCAGAATCGCCAGCCGGAACCAGAATTGGGCCCGCTTTTGATCGAGCATTTCTTGCCGGCGAATGTACTCGATGCTCTTTTCTCGCCGCAGCCGAAATTCGACCTGGCAGTGCGGACACATCACGCGTTGTCCGATCATGTCGGGCGGGGTTTCCAGTTCGTGTCCGTTGGGGCAGGGGATGTGCAGCATCGAGTCGTCGGCGGCCGCCCGGTCGAGTTCGCTGACGTCCAGGTTCTCCAGTTCCAAACCGGCCGTGCCCTCCTCGACAATGCCGGCCACTTCGCCGGTCGTGTCGCGCCGGTCATTCGGGTCGGCCAGCAGATCGAGGTCGATCTGCATGGCCTGCGACGGCGTGGTTAACAGATCGGCGCTGGCCGGAGACGCGGGCCGCTCGACCGTGGGAATGATGAAGGCCATGCCGCACTGAGGGCATTGGCACTGCATGCCCATGTGCGCTTCCTCGCCTTGCAGCAGATGCCCCTGGGGGCAGAGGAACTGAAAAGTCATAGCCAAGCCCCGCCGCCTGAAACAGTTCGACCGCGGGTTTCGAAACCGATCGGCAAAGAAGGGTGAGTCCGAGTTATTTCAAAACCGGCTGTACTCTTTCCTAACGGTTTGTCCGCGTGCCGTCAACGCGAGCTTGCCGAAGCTCGAGGGTCTCGTACCAGTTTCGCCGCAGGTTTCCAAAAACCTACTTGCCGATGGCCTGACGATAACTGTAATCGAACAGAAGCTCCCATTCGGACTGCTGGATCTTTCGGCACAGGGCTTCCAGCGGCGAGGACTTGTCGCCGGCCTGCTCGCACACGTCCACAAATCGGAAGGGGTCCCAGTCGGCCTGTTCCGCCAGATAGCCGGCCGCCGAGCCGGCCTGTGTGTCGCGGGCCAGTTGTGCCGCGGCCGTGCTGAGCGAGGCGAACGTCGGGTGCTGGCCCACGCGGCGGAACCAATACTTGGCATTGCCGAAGTCCGGCTCGCGGCGGTGCATGATCCCATGCCAAAAACTGCCGGTGGGGTTCTCGATGTCCTGGCTGATGCGGTGCGACGGATCGAGAAAATCGAATCGCAGCCACAGGCCGGCGGTGCAGGCCAGCGCCATGCCCCGGTCGTGCAGCTCATGAGGCGCGATGAGCGACTCGGGCGTCAGTGCGGCCAGCGCGTCGCGCATGCCAGCGTCCGCAACGCCAGGTCCCAGGACATTGCATGGGGCGTTTTTCAAGAGCCGGGCGACGGTCGGCCCATACTCGCGCGGGTTGAATGGCATGGCCGTTGATCCTGCGCATGGATTGAGAGGCGCGCGGCGGACAACACGTGAATATCGGCCGCAGCGTCCCGGCTTTAGTAGTCTATCAAAAGCGTGTTGGCCGGCAATTACTGCCGCGAGTGCTCGCCGACGTATCCTGGCCCAGGAGTCATCACGTGCACGTACGCCTCTGGAAATAGACGTTCCAGTTCTTGTTGTTTGACAACGACGTCGTCCTTTTCGACCACGACCGAAATCTGCTCCACGCCGGCCTCGCCCAGCATGCGAATTTGCCAGGGCGCGGGCGTTCCAAAGAATGTGCGTTGCGAAACGGGCACGTCATGCCAATAAGCCGCCTGAGAACCGATCCAGCCAAGCGCCGAATGCCGATCCAGGATCCATTTTAATTGCGGGAACAGCCAAAGTCCCAGGATCGTCACCACGACGAACAGCGTCCGCAGCGAAAACCGGAACCGGCGGAGATTGGTAGTCGAAATGATCATTCGTTGGGCAAGCGGCCGACCGGAATACCTTCGCGCTCTAGATATTCCGTAGCCGCCTGGATGTATTCCGATCTCGATTTTGCCACGCCGAGCTGTGCCTTGAACCATTCGAGCGAAGCCCCCTGCAAATTCTCCGCCGAAATCGCGCCTGGTTTTTGGTCGTTGGCGTTCTTGAGCTTCTGGTAGGCTGTCTTGGCGACTCCAAGCAGCGCCCTTGGCGGCGGCTGAACAGTGATTGCGGCATTGGGTAGCAACGGAGGGTAATATTCGAACAGGTCAGTGCGTTCGAAGCCTTTGACCTTTGGCACCAGATCGCTGGGGATGTCTTCGTCGACGGATCGTCTTATTTTTATTTGTGCGTTTGTCGAGCTAATCAACAGTAGCGCCAGGCAAAGGCAACAGCAGCCGGTCAGGCATTTCCGCAGATTCATGATCGTTCCTCCCAACTTGGGTTCATGGGCCTCGCGCTGACGAGATTGTCTCGATTTGGTCGCCCACCTTTGGCGAGTCGTGATCCTCGCCCAATCGAATTGCCGCATCGCATTGAACATGCAGTGCAAAGCGAATCAGGTCAATCGCAATTCGCACGTCGATTTCCCAGCCTGGGTGCATTGTACACGCGCGGGGCGGAGTGCTAAAATAAGCCGCTTTGCTGGCCCCCTAGTCTTTCTGCGACCTACGTTCCTTACGGCTGTACCTTAAGAACCTGGTGTGATGAGTAGCCAACCCGATAGCGCGGGCTCCGCGCCGGCCTCGTCGGCCGAACCGTCTTCCCCATCCGAAACCAAATCAGCGGCCGAAGTATCGCCCTGCGCTAGCGATTCGCCGGCCCCGGCCGAGCACGAGGCCGACGCCGGGCGCAAGGCGGCTGCCATCCGCATCGGCACGCAGCGCTACGGCGTTAAGCCGCCAGCGGCCGTTCCCAAGCCGGTGCTGCCGGCGCCACCAGTTGCATCGGCGGCGCGCGCCGCCACGGTTTCGATTCCGGCCGAAGCGCCTGGCGAACCGGCCGTGGAACCAAGCGAGACCTCGCCAGCGGCGCCAGGAGACGCCGCGGCCGAAAGTCCGGCGGGACCACGCGAGGGCGGCAATCGAGCGGCGCGACGCGAGCGCACAGGCGGCGGCAAGTCGCGCGCGCCCAAGCCCCTGGCCGAGCCGCAGCACAAGTCGAAATATCCGCCGCCGAATACGCGCGGGCAGCTCTCGCCCGATCTGGAAATGGAATACATGGCCGCGCTCGGCGGAGAGCCGTTGGAAGAGATCATCGCCGAGGGCGCCGCCGAGGTCGTGGTCGAACTCGAGCCCGAGTCACGCTACAAGGGCAAAGTCGTCGCGGTCCATCGCGACAACGTGTTTGTCGAAATCGGCGGCCGGCAACAAGGCCTGTTGCCGCTGAGGAATTTGGCCGAGCCGCCCGAGCCGGGCACCGTGCTGGACGTGATGGTCAGCCGCTTCAACGCGGCCGACGGGTTGTACGAGTTGGTGTTGCCCGGCGGCACGGTCGACGTGGGCGATTGGTCGGAGGTGGCCGAAGGCATGGTGGTCGAAGCCCGAGTCACCGGCCACAACAAGGGCGGGCTGGAGTGCGAAGTCAATCGTTTGCGCGGCTTCATACCGGCCAGCCAGGTGTCGATGTATCGCGTCGAAGACCTGTCGCAATTCGTCGATCAGAAATTCGCCTGCGTGATTACCGAGGCGCATCCGGAAAAGCGCAACCTCGTGCTCAGCCGCCGCGCGATGCTCGAACGCGAGAAGGCCGAAGCCAAGGAAAGGCTGATGGCCGAGCTCGAAGTCGGGCAGACGCGCGAGGCGGTGGTGCGCAGCCTGCAGAACTTCGGCGCGTTTGTCGATTTGGGGGGCGTCGACGGATTGATCCACATCAGCCAACTGAGTTGGGATCGGATCAAGCACGCCAGCGAGGTGCTGCAAGTCGGACAACAGGTGAAGGTCAAGATCCTAAAGATCGATCCCCAGACCGGCAAGATCGGCCTGGCGTTTCGCGATCTTTCGGAAAGTCCGTGGGCCAACGCGGCCCGCGATTTTCCCACGCGCAGTAGCGTGAAAGGGACCGTGTCGCGGCTGATGGAGTTTGGCGCGTTCGTGCGGCTGGCCGCCGGCGTCGAGGGCCTGGTCCACATTTCCGAGTTGTCGCACAAACGCGTGTTTCGCGTTGCCGACGTGTTGAGCGAAGGCCAGGAGGTCGAGGTGATGGTGCTCTCGGTTGATACCGAGCAGCAGCGGATCGGCCTGTCGCTCAAAGCCCTGGAGGCCAAGGCCGCGCCGGCGGGCAAAGCCGAAGCCGAAGCGGCCGAACCCGACGCGCCCCCGGTCGCGCCCAAGCAGCGCAAAGTTCCGCTCAAAGGGGGCATCGGCGGCCCGTCGAGCGGCGAGCAATTCGGGCTGAAATGGTGACGTGCGGCGACGGGTTTGCGCTTCGGATCGGCGCGCTTGCGGATCTTGATATTCCGCGTGTACGGGCTTTGGGACCGATATTTCCTGTTTGCTGCAACCGCTTGGCCACAAACGCTTAGCATTCGCCCCGCTGGCGCGGCGGCGGGCCAGGGCTGATATTGACCGTAGAATAGAGTTGTGGTCCCATTCCATCGGCAGGGCCGGAAAATCCTGGTTTTTCGGCGTTTTTTTGCCATCGCGCGCAGCGGGTTCCACGGGCCGCGAGATTTTTGTGACCCCGCGACCGACCTCCGGCAACCAATCTCTCAGAGGTCGCACGGACGTGGCCCGATGCGTGCCAGGCTTGTTTCGGGGTACTCGATTTGGAAGTCACCGAACGAACCGACGAGCAATTGGCCGCTGAGGCTGCCCGCGAGGGCTCTGATGGGCCGGCGTTCGTAGCGCTGGTGGAGCGATTCCGCCAGCGGGTGTGGCGGATCTGCTATCACTTGCTCGGCAACGAGCAAGACGCCAACGACGCGGCTCAGGAAGTCTTCGTACGGTTGTTTCTGCATCGGACCAAATTCGCCGGCCGCTCCAAGTATGCCACTTGGGTACACGCCATCGCGGTGCGAACTTGTTTGACGATCCGCCGGGGGCGTGGACGCCGGCAACGACACGAAGACACCGCCAGCGACGAACAATGGGAACAGCAACAGCCGCAACAAAAAACATCGACCAGCGGACTGTCGCTGGACCTGATGCAGATGCTGGAGATTTTGGACGAAGAGGATCGGGCCATGCTGATCCTCAAGTATGCCGAGGGTTACGACTACGAGGAACTGGCCGCGATCTTCGAGCTCTCGGTCAGTGCCTGCAAGATGCGGCTCTCGCGAGTCCGCGAAAAACTGCAACAACGATTTCCCGATCACATATCCTGACCCGGATGGACCGTCGCCATGGTCAACCTTTTGGAACGTCTCGCCGACTTGGAAGTGCCGCCTCCTCCGGTCCAGTTCGACCGGCAACTGCACCAGAGAGTCAACCGGACGCTGGTGGTTTCGCAGTTTGTCGATCTGGCCGCCAGCGGCTTGCCTTGGGCCCTGTTGCACTTTGGCCGGGCCTTGATCGGCCTGATCCTATTCACCGTCACCGGACGCTACGAAAAGGACCCGAAAGAACGACGCCGCTAGAGGCGGCTTGACGATATTCGCGCGCGTGTGGCTTTTTTGAGTGCTGAACGAATCCTCCCGAAACATCATGCAGCCGGCTTGGGGCCGGTCGCAACGAACACTTTTCTTCTGAAAGGAACAGATCATGAACCTCTTCGCTTTTGCTGATGCCGCCACGGTTGCCCAAAACGCAACCAATACCGTCACGAATACGTTCGACAGTTCGACCCAGGCCGTGAAAGACAGCTTCGCCAATGCCTGGAACCAGGTCATCGGCGTGGCCCCGAAAATCGTGGCCATGGTCGTGGTGGTCGTGATCGGTTATGTCGTGGCCAAATTCGTGGCCAAGACGATCACGACCCTTTCGGAAAAACTCGGTTTGCAAAACGCGGCCGACCAAAGCGGTCTGGCCGACTCGATGCACCACATGGGCCTGCAACGCAACGTACCGACGATCATCGGCACGATCGTGTTCTGGCTGCTGATGAGCGTGTTCTTGATGGCCGGATTCAACATCCTCGGCCTGCAAACGGTTAGCGACGCCATGCAGGAAATCGTGCACTACATTCCGAACCTGCTGGTCGCCACCGTGTTGATCGTCGTCGGGTTGCTGGTCGCCACTTTCTTGCGAGGCGTGGTCGCCACCAGCGCCGACCGCGTGGGCTTGTCGTATGCCCAGCATCTGGCCAACGGCTGCTACTATGTGTTCGCCCTGTTGACCTTCATTGCCGCGTTCAAGCAGCTCGGCGTGCAGTTCGCGTTGCTCGAACAGTTGATCCTGATCGCCTTCGGCGCCGTGGCGGTGGGCTTTGGCCTGGCGTTCGGACTGGGCGGCCGCGACGTGATGGCCGGGATTCTGGCCGGCTACTACGTCCGCCAACGGATGCACGCCGGCGACCATGTGACCATCGGCCACATGGAAGGCACGGTTCGTGAAGTCGGCCCCGTGGCCACGATCATCGAAACCGATGAAGACGGATTGTTGAATCGCCGCAGCGTGCCCAATACCAAGATGCTCAACGAAGCCGTCCGGTAAATCAGGCACGTTACAAGTCCTTTCGTGAAACCAGGCCCGGGGAGCCTCAAAACTCCCCGGGCTTTCTTTTTGTCGGGAGTGATTCGGCCGGCCCCCCACCCAAAGCCCCCCGGTTTGGGTCCGGTTGTTACCGATTTGCGGCCTGAGGATTCCCGGCACGATCGCGGCGCGGGAGCTAGAGTTTAGGGACTCGCGCTGGACGAGCTGGCCGCAAGCCGGACGCAGCTTTTCAGCAACAAACAACACCCAAATAAACCAGAGGTTGCGAAAACGATCATGAGCAGGAAATCGAAACCCAGCAGAAAATCGGCGATTCGATCGACCAAGGCCAAAAATGCCGTGGCCCGCAAGCCCGCCAAGTCGGCCGGGGGCCGGCTCAACCCGCGCTTCAAGAAATCATCGAAGAAATCCACCGGCCGAACGACCACACAATCGCTCGACAAGACGGTCGACCGCTGCGTGGCCACGCTGGACGGCCTTCGCAAGCAGTGCGTGGCGAAAGTCCGCCGCCTGGTTCGCGCCGGCCGCTCCTATTTCCGCACCAACCGCCGCATCCGCACGACCTCGAAGCGCCGCGTGAAGTAAAAAAGGTGTCAGGAACCTTTTTTCGGCGCGGATCGTGACGGCGCGCGCGTTACTTGGCTTCCAGCGTGCGCAGCCGCTGGGCCGTGACGGCCTCTGCGCGCAGGTCGCCGTAGATGACCTGGTACCTGCCGTCTTCGAGCCGCCACCGCAAGAGGATTTTGGCTGAGTCCTTGGGTCCGACCGTCTCGCCGTCGTAGGCGATCTGGTTCAAGCGGTCGAATGGCTCACAATACGCCCGCAAAAAGGTCTCTTGCGTCAGGTCCTGGACCATCGGCCAATCGAGCGTGACGCCGCAGACCAGGGCCCGGACCAGGCGGGCGTAGCGGTCGTACAAATGGCCGAAGGCCTCGCGGTTTCCCGCCAAAGTTTGGGCCACCAGGTCGGCGTCGGAGAGCGCGTCGTGCTCCATTGTTGCTATACTAGTGGCCGCAGGGGGCCGATGGTCCAGTTTTCAGCCGGCTGGTTGAAGATTTTTCGGAACGGGCTTTGCAGGCCGGGTGCAACCGGCCTATGACCGTTGAATCCATCGGTGCCGCAATAGGTTTGTCCGGCTGCGTTTCAACACTGCTTGACAAGCAAGCAGTGGCACCCTTCGCAGGGAGCCAGTCCCCATTTCCTGATTGCTTTTGTTTCTATACGGGGGCGGGCGGCGCGATTAAGATAAGGCGGTCCGCGGGCCGGCACAGGCCGCCGATGGCCTCGGATTCGATTGCAATCACGGCACCACCATCACGAATATTTCGAGGAGACGCGTCATGCAGGCATCCTGGTCGCGACGGACGTTTTTGGGGGCTGCCGTGGGTTCGGCCGCCGTTTGGAGCACGCGACGCTGGGCCCGCGCGGCCGGAGAACCGGCCAACCAGTACGGCGGTTTCAACTTGGGCATGCAAAGCTACACGCTGCGCGACTTCAAAGTGGATCGGGCTCTGGCCGAGATCAAGGAGTTGGGCCTGCACAGCGTCGAGTTCTTCAACGCCCATTTCGATTCCAAGTCCTCCGACGCCGACATCGAAGCCATGAAGAGTAAGACCCAGGCGCTGGGCATCAAGATCATGGGGCACGGCGTCAATCCGTTCACGAAAGATCACGAAGCCAACCGCCGCTGGTTTGAGTTTGCCAAAAAGGCGGGCATCCGCAACATCTCGGCCGATCCGACCGAGGAGGCCTTCGACAGCCTCGATAAATTGTGCGAGGAATTTCAAATCCGTATCGCGATCCACAACCACGGCCCCGGCGCCCGCTATGACAAGGTCTCGGACGTGCTCAACGCGATCAAGGGGCACCACAAGCTGATCGGCGCCTGCGCCGACCTGGGCCATTACATCCGCTCGGCCGAAGATCCGGTGCGCGTGATCAACCTCTTGGAAGGCCGACTGTACGGCATTCACCTGAAGGATTTCGCCGAACAAAAGTCGCGCACCAAGGGCGTGATCCTCGGCCGGGGCCACTTGGACGTGGTGGGCGTGTTCAAGGCGCTGCGCAAAGTCAATTTTCCCGCCGACGGCAGCCTGGCGCTGGAATATGAAGAGAACTCGAAAGACCCGCTGCCGGACGTGAAGGAATGCCTGGCGGTGGCCCGCGAAGCGGCGATGAAAGCGGCCGGGTAGAGAAGTGTAGCCGCCGCCGCTCGATCTAGGCGTACTTCATGGAAGCACCGCGGCGCTTAGTTTTTTGCCGCGGCGCTCTCGGGCCGGCCCTGCAGCAGGCGCACTTTGTGCAGCAGTTCTTTGTACCTGGCCACCATGTCGGGGCCGCTCAAGCGCGGGCTGAGCACCAGCGTGGCGCTGAGCAGTTGCTCGGCCTGAAGCGACTTTTTCGCGTCTTGCGTTTTCAGGCTCTCGGTGAACAGACACGAGGCGGCGTTGTAGACCACTTCGTAATACTCGGGCGGTTTCTTGGCGGCTTTGGCCAATCGCGTGCGGAGCATGGTCCAATGGGCCACGGCCTCGCCGAAACGGGCCGGCTCGACGTCGGCCCAGCTTTGCAACAGCCGGCCTTTTTCCATCTTTGGCTCGAGCGCATTGGGAAACGCCTCGATCAATTGGTCCACCTGCTTGAGTCCCTCGGCGAATTGCCCCTTCTGCCGCAGTAGCCCCACCAACTGCGCCTGGATGCGCGTCAGGGCTTGCGCGTTGGCTTGCTTGAATGCCGGGTCGCTGTCGGCTTGCGCCAAAATGGCCTGGTACAGTTCGCGCGCCGTGTCGGTCTGGCCTAACTGGGCGCTGGTGTCGGCGATGAAAATCAGCGCCAAGAGCGAATGCTGCTTGCGCGGCGCCAAGCGAGCGACCCATTGGGCCAACTGCTCTTTGCTGGCTTTCGCTGCCGCTTCGGCGGTCGTTCGACCCGCGGCGTCGGCGCCCATGCGGGCTTCGATCGCGGCCGCCTCGGCCTGCTTCCAATGGTCGTCGAACATCTTGAGCATCGAAATCAACACGCCATTGATCGTGGGGTTGTCGGGCCCCAGTTCGACCAGCAGGTTGGCCGTGGCGGCGGCTTTCGAGAGTTGGCCGAGGGCCAATTGGGCGCGAACGTCGGCCAAAAACACGCGCAGCAGCGTGTTGTCGGGCGGGCGAGGCTGTTCGCTGCGAATCCATTGCACGAGCGGCTCCAGCAGTTCGGCCGCTTCTTGGGCTCGGCCGGTGTCCAACTGCAACTCGCCAAGCAGCAATTGCGTTTCGAGCATCTGTCGCGCCAGTGGCTTGCCCGGCTCGGCCTCTTTACGCTGAGCCGCCAGGCTTACGCGCAACTGCTCTTCGGCCCGGGCACGCTCGGCGGTGAGTCGTTTCGTTTCGTGCTCGCCGGCCGCCTTGACTTTGGCCGCCAGATAGAGCCGCCAATGCGTCTGCCCAGCCAGAAACATCGCCGAGGGATAGCGCTGCGAACGCGGGTTGACCTGTTCGAAGACTTCCAGTGCCCCGGGCAAGTCGCCGCGCACCAGGCTGGCCTGGCCCAGGGCGATCCGGGCATCGTCGGCTTCGGCCTTGTCGGGCCACCGCTCGATGGTCTGGTGCGCGACTTTGGTCAGGACATCCAGGGCCGGAGCCTTGTTCTGGCTTTGGGCGTAGAGCGACAATGCCGCTGAGACCGACAGCGACGAAGCGGCCGGGGCCAGCGGACCGTCGGGCCGGTCGTGAACGATCGCTTGCGCGGCTGAGAGGCACTCGTCGAATTTTCCGCCGGCATATTGGGCCGCGGCGGCTTGATAGCGGGCCTGATCGAGACGGGTTTGCGCCTCGGCGATGCGCCGCGGGTCTTTGGTGGTCGCTTGCAGCTCCAGGGCTTTGGCCAGCGCCGCGACGGCCGCGGGCCAATCGAGGCTCTCGGCGGCCGACTCGCCCAGGGCCAGCGCCTCGTCGAACGTTTTGACGGTCGACAGGTCCTGGGGATCCGATTTGACGTATTGGCGGCGCAGCAGGATTGTCTCCTGCTGGTGCTCGCCGTGCGCTTTGGCGATGTCGGCCAACATGGCCAGCGAGGATTGGACGAGGGCCGATTTTTTTTCGCCCCCCAACTCGGCCGCGTTTTTCAGATTCGTTTTGGCGACTTCCAGCACCACGCCGAGATAGCCGTCATATTTTTTCCACGCGCGGTGCGATTGCAGCCAAAGATTGGCCTGCGCTGAAAACTCTTGGATGCCATCCTTGCGTCGGACCACCAGCAGGCGATGATACTGCACCTGGGCAAACAGCGGCTCGAGCCCCGTTTCGCGTTCGCGCCCCTCCGGCGCCGTGGCCAGCACTTCGTCGTAGATGTCCAGCGCCAACTGGTCGTCGCCCAGGGCGTCGGCCGCCTGGCCGTGCCACAGGTGGGCGTGGAGTCCGACCAGGCTTTCGCGGTACGCCTGAAAGATCGCGTCGAAGGCCTTGGCCGCCGCGGTCAGCGCCGTTTTGCGCTGGGGCGACTTTGCATCCACATAGGTCTCGGCCAGATAAAAGTCGATTTTAGCCGACTTGAACCGGCAATCGAGCCACGTCATCTCGGCATCGCGCAACGCCTCTTCCGCCTGGCGCTGTTTCTTGTTCAGCGGCGCGGCCGTCTTGGGGCGCTTGTTCGCGTCGGCCGCCAGCGCCGCTTTGCGTTGGGTGTATTGGCTGAGATAGCGGGCCGTGGCATCGACAAAACGGCCCCGCGCTTCTTCTAAATCGGCCCGCGCCGCGGTCAACTGCTTTTCCTTGAGTTGCGGGTCCTTGACGCTTGCCGCCTGGCGAATGCGATGCAAGGCGCGATCCAGTCCGATGTCGCCCCACGATTCGATGGCCCGGGCCACTTCGGGGTGATCGGCGTGCTGTTTGAGAAACGAGTCCAGATGCGACTGGGCTTTGGCCAGCCGCTGTTCGGCTTCGGCGGCGTTGAAGGCTTCGCTCACCGCGATCCGGTAACTGCGCGACAGTTCGAGGTCGAGCGTCTCGGAGAGTTCCTTGGGCAACCGGCCGCCGCCCTGCAGTTGTTCCAGATAGTCGATGGCCACTTCGCCGTAGCCGTGGTCCTGGGCCGCGTGCAGAAACTCAAGCACCGGCTCTTCAGCGCCCAGCGGCGCCGCGCAGCAGACGAAAACGACCGAGAGCATCGGCCGGCGAATGAACTGGCAAGAAACCAACGACATGGATCTCACTAAGCGCGTCACGTTCAGGTCCGCGGGCGGCTTGAGCGGCGCTGGACGCTTGACGCATTGAATCAGGGTTTGGCTTTGGCGCCCTTGGCCGCCGAGACGGTTTGTTTGGCCGGTTCGCTTTCGGCGTCGAGCTTATAAAGCGGCAGATATCGGTAGTATACCTCCAGCGTCAGGCAGCAGAGACTCGTGACCATGATCCGGCCGCCCTGGTCGCTCCATGCGTCGGGCGTTGGCCTGGCCGGATCCCAACTGCCGGCGGCGCAGCCTTCCCTGGCTTGCGAGTCGATCAGCACGCGGCGCATTTGCCGATTCCAAGTGTCCCACTCGGGGCCGGGCAGATTGTGCATCACTTGGGTGGCATAGTACCAATAGTAGCAATTGCGCACCTGGGCGCTGGACAAATGATTCATCAAGTACGTCATGCCTTCTTGAATCGACGGTTCGGTCCGCTTGGCTCCCAGGTATTGCGTGCATAGCAAGCCCACTGAAACCATGGTCGGACTGGCCGGCGTGGTCGGCTTGTAAGAAAACAGGCCGCCGCTTTTGCCCTTGGCGACCAGCTTGAGCCATTTGTGCGCGCCGTCGATCGTGGCGGGATTCACCGTCAGCCCGGCCATCTGCCCGCTCTTAAGCGCCATCACTTGCCAGCCCACGACCGACGTGTCGCCCAGCACGGCCTCGGGCGGTGGGTAATAATGCCAGCCGCCGGTGGCGGGCACTTGCGATTGTTCGATGAAGCGGATCGCCGCTTGAGCGGCCAAGCCGACGCGCGAATCTTTGCTCAGACCATAGGCTTCGCACAGCGTGATCGCGGCCAGGCCGTGGGTATACATGGTCCGGCCGTCGCTCAAGTCGCCGTCTTGTTTCTGATGGTTGATCAGCCAGTTGATGCCGGACTCGATCGTGCCGCGATAGGGGCCCTTGGTGTGGTGCGTCTGGCCGGCCGCGAGAAACGGCAGCAGGGCCATGGCGGTGGCCGCGGCATCCGATTTTGCGTCGCCGCCGCCGAGGCACGGTGCGCCTTTGCAGTATTGCGTAAAGCCGTCGAGGCTCCAACTTCCGTCCGGATTCTGATGACGCGCCAACCAGTTGAGCGCCGCGGCCACGGCCCGTTCAGTGGCTTTGGTGCCGCCATAGCCGCCGACCATCGCCTTGCGGGCGTCTTTGTCGCCGCGCGCGCCGAAACCGCTGCCCGCTCCACCCGCGCCCCGGCCACGACCCGTGCCCGAAGCGGCCAGGCCCGAGCCGCGCACTAGCGGTCCGGGCCCGAGGGCCTTGACGGCGAATTGATCCAGGCCGCCGATGCCGCCGGAGGGGGCCGAGCCGGTGCCGCCTCCCGAGTCGACCGTCTCGGGCGATTCGGCGGTTGCCTGACTGGCGTCGATCGTCGGAGCGTCGACGAGGCTGAGCGTTTCGGTATTCAGTTCGGTGGGTTCCAGCGGCGTGGCTCCGACGTCGAAGTGATCCAGCGCCGGCGTGGCCAGTTCGGTGTCGACGTTGGCCTCGAAGAGCGGCGCTTCGCCCTCTTTGGGCGGGGTCGTGATCTTGCCCAACGACAAGAGCACCGCGGAGAGTAGAACGACATGCGCCGTGGCGCTGGCGGCCCACCAGATGCCGTTGGTCACCGCCCAGGCCTTGGCGCCTCGCGCCAGACGAACCGGGTCGACGGCGAGCAACCGGGCGGGCTTAGGCAGGTATTTTAACAACGCGGCCGGCCTCTTCGCTTCCCGCGCCGGCGGGCGAATTCGACGCGAATGCCTCGCCGCGGGAAAGAAATCAACAACCTCGATTATCCCCGATTCTGCTTCAAGGGTCCAGCCATTGAGGCGGCTGGTCACACGGGCCAGGTATCCAAACGGCCGGTCGTTGCAGAGGCTATTCCGTTGCAGTGCTTGCAACGGCGGGTTTTTTTAGTGTGCGATCACCGGTTTGCGCGGCACGCGTTTTCGGGCCTGAATTCGAATCGATGAGCGACGGCCCAACGGGCCGCGCGGCGGGCCGCGGCGTCGTAACCCATGCTGCCGCGGTGCTCGACCGCGAGAAGCATCGCGGGACCGTTACATTCGAAACCAGCAGCCGCCGTGAAAACGAATCCGCCGCGGAAAGTGCGGCGATCCTCAGGGTTTTCCTCAGAAACTCAGCGCGGGGGACGTCCTACGGTTATACGGGTGGCCAAGGGCCATGAGTTCTTTGACGCGCGCAGACGGTGAATCCTCGGTTGTCGATGGCGTCGCTTCCGCCGCCGGAGAGAATCTCATTGCGCCACACAGGGCTCCGACCTTGACCCCCTACTGCTCGACTGCCTGCGGGGCACTTTCAAGCTCAAAGAGGCGAATGGATCGGACCACGACCCGTGATTGAACCGAATCGAAAAACTCTCTCCGCGGCGACGTTGGATCGTACCAAGGATCTCTTTGGTGCCTACCGACAGCGCATTTTTCGGCAGACCGATCGGCTGTTTGCCGACCTGATGTTCGTGCAATGGCTGGCCGGCATTGCCGTGGTCGCGTGGTTCTCGCCACTGACGTGGATCGTTGAGACGCATCAACCGCATCCGCATTGGTTCGCGGCGATATTTCTGGGCGGCGCCATCTGCCTGTTTCCCATGGCGTTGGCCTTCTTGTCGCCCGGCACGAAACTGACTCGGCACACCATCGCGGTCTGCCAGATGCTCTTCAGCGGGCTGCTGATCGATCTCACCGGGGGGCGTATTGAAACGCATTTCCACATCTTTGGTTCGCTGGCGTTGCTGGCCTTCTATCGCGATTGGCCCGTGCTCGTTTCAGCCACCGTGGTGACCGCGCTGGATCATCTGTTGGGCGGATTTTTTTGGCCCATGGCAATCTATGGAACGCCGTTGGTCGGTCCTTGGCGATGGGTCGAACACGCGGGCTGGGTATTGTTCGCAGACGTTTTCCTGATTCAATCCAATCTGAGAAACGTGGCCGAGATGTGGGGTATCGCCCAGGACCGGGCCGAGTTGGAAGCCACGAACGCCGCCATCGAGTGCACCGTCGAGGAGCGCACCGAGGAGCTGCGCGGGCGCGAAGAACAAACGCGCCAGATCATTGATACCGCCACCGACGCGGTGGTCACGATGGATTCGGCCGGCCAGGTCGAGGAATGGAATGTGCAGGCCGAGGCAATCTTTGGTTGGACGCGCACGGACGTGTTGGGACGGTCGCTGGCCGATTTGATCGTTCCAGCGACCTCCAAGCAAGCATACCAGGACGGCCTGGCGCATTATCTGGCGACCGGCGAGGGGCCGGTCCTCAATCGCCGGATGGAGACCGTGGCGCGTCACCGTGATGGGCACGAGTTCCCCGTGGACGTGGGAGTCACGGCGATCCGCGCCGGCAATTCGGTCGTCTTCAGTGCCTTCATTAGCGACATCAGCCAGCGCGAGCGAGACAAACGACGACAGAAGGCGGAATATGGCGTCGCGAGGATCTTGGCGGAATCCCCTTCCTTGGAAGAGGCAGCGCCCGCGATCCTGCAGGAACTTTGTCAGTGCCTGCATTGGCAGATCGGCGTCATATGGCTGGTCGACCGCACGGCGGGAGTCATCCGCTGCGTCGACATCTGGCACGCTCCGGAAACGCCCATTCGAGAGTTTGCGGCCGCCACGCGCCGCAGTATGTTTGCCCCCGGGATCGGCGTACCGGGCCGCGTCTGGCAGAACTGCGATGCCTGCTGGATCGCGGACGTCGCGGCCGACTCGAACTTTCCGCGGAGTCCCTTTGCAGTCCGGGATGGAGTGCACGGCGCCGTGGGTCTGCCGATCGCGCTGGGGCACGAGGTGTTCGGCGTGTTGGAATTCTTCAGCTTTACCGTCCGCGAACCCGACGAAGAGACGCTCAAGATGATGGTTTCCATCGGCAGCCAACTAGGACATTTCATCGAGCGGAAGCAGGCGGAACAAGCTCTGCGAATCGCCGAGGCCAAGAGCCGCGGAATCTTGGCGGCCGTTCCGGACACGATGTTCCAGGTGAGCCCGCAAGGCGTGTTCGTCGACTTCCATGCCAGCGAAGTGGTGGAATCGGCGTACTCTGCCAAGTCGATTCTGGGAAAGTCGATCCAGGACATCTTCGATGTCAAGGCGTCGGCGCGTCTGATGTCGGCCATGGCCGCGGCCAAAGCCGCAGGCGGCGTGCAAACGGTCGAATACCAGGCGGTCGACGCGGATGGCAAGACCCAGGACCACGAGGCGCGCGTGGCGCCCATGCAGGCCGTCGGCTTTCTGATCGTGACGCGCAATGTTACGGACCGCAATCGACTGCTTTGCCAATTGACGCATGCTCAAAAACTGGAATCGATCGGCCAATTGGCGGCGGGGATCGCCCACGAAATCAATACGCCGATCCAATACGTCGGCGACAACACGCGGTTTCTGCGCGACAGCTTCTCGTATCTGATCCCACTGATCCACGCTTACGATCATCTGCTTGAGGATGCCCAAGCCGCTCGCCTGACACCCGAGGATTTGTCGCGAGCGCGGGCCGCGCTCCAGGACGCCGACCTGCCTTTTTTGGTCGAGGAAATCCCCGGCGCCATCGAACAAACGCTGGACGGGATCGACCGCGTGGCCGCGATCGTTCGTGCCATGAAGGAATTCTCCCATCCGGGAGGAGATCAACAGCAATTGACCGATATCAATCACTGCATCGAGAGCACGATTGTCGTTGCCCGCAACGAATGGAAGTACGTGGCCGAAGTGGTCACCGATCTGGATCCCGATTTGCCCATGATCTCGTGCCTGCCCGGCGATTTCAACCAGGTGATTCTGAACATGATCGTCAATGCCTCCCATGCCATTGCCGATGCGCAGGCCGGCGCGGGCGGTGACAAGGGAACTATCACGATCAGCACGCGGCGCTGCGACCCGTGGCTGGAGATTCGCGTGACCGATACAGGAACCGGCATTCCCGAATCCATTCGTTCCCGCATCTTCGATCCGTTTTTTACCACCAAGGAAGTCGGCAAGGGCACGGGACAGGGTCTGGCGATCGCTTATACCGTCGTCGTCGACAGGCACGGAGGAGCCTTGGATTTCGAGAGCCAGGAGGGGCAGGGAACCTCATTCATCATTCGCTTGCCGCTGTTGAGCGAGGCCGTGGAACTGGAAGAGGCGCTCGGCTGAGAAACCGAAGCGAAACTCCATGCGATACGTCCCACGAACCGTTTCCAGAGGCCACCGATCACGATCCCCTGTCGGAGGATGTCGATGACTACGGTCCTGTTTGTCGATGACCAGCCGCTGATCCTCGACGGCTTGCGCAGAATGTTGCGGCCGATGGCCGACCAGTGGGACATGGAGTTCCTCGACGGTGGCGAAAAGGCCTTGGCCTACCTCGCGGCGCACCCGTGCGATGTCGTGGTGACCGACATGCGCATGCCAAGGATGAATGGCGCACAGTTGCTGAAGGAAGTCATGCGCCGTTATCCGGACACGATTCGGATCATACTTTCCGGCCAATCGGAATGCGAGACGATCCTGCAGTCCATCGGTTGCACGCATCAATTCCTCACGAAACCGTGTAGCGCCAAAGTTCTGATCGACACCTTGAAGCGGTCCTGCGCTCTGCGCAACCAGTTGCAGGTACCCGCCCTCAAGCGGTTGACGTCGCAGGTGAGCTCGCTGCCCAGCGTGCCCGCGGTGTATCACGAAGTCATTTCCGAAATCTATTCGTCGACCGGATCGGTGGCCCGACTGAAAGAAATCATCGCCGGCGACGTGGCCATGACGGCCAAGGTTTTACAGTTGGTCAACTCTTCGTTTTTTGGGCTGCCCCGGCGCGTCGTGAATGCGTCGGAAGCCGTCTCGCTCTTGGGCCTGGAGACGATCAAAGCGCTGGTGCTGTCGGTGGGCGTGTTTTCGCAAATCGAGAATCCCCAGGTTCCCGGATACTCGCTGCAGGCCATGACCGAGCATTGCTTGAGCGTGGCCACTCTGGCCAAGATCATCGCTCAATGCGAGCATTGCGACAAGCGATTCGCCGACGATGCCTTTCTGGCCGGGATGCTCCACGACATCGGACTGCTGGTCCTGGTCTCGAATCTTCCGGCGCAGTACATCGACGTCATGGCGGCGGCAACCGCCAAGCAAATTCCCTTGCACGAAGCCGAACAAGAAATTCTGGGGGCCACGCACGCCGACGTGGGAGCCTATCTGTTGGGGCTCTGGGGTCTGCCGCAATCGATCCTGGAAGCCATCGCGTTTCATCACACGCCGCGAAAAAGTCCGCTGACTACCTTTAGCGTCTTGACGGCCGTCCACGTCGCGGATGTCCTGGACCACAAGCATCGTCCGCGGATACCCGGCGCCGCCGATGCGGAAATCGATCAATTGTACCTCGACGGCCTGGACTTGGGCGACCGCCACGAGGTTTGGCGAGAAACGTGTTTTCCGCGGGTGACGGAGACGCTTGCACATGACTGAAACGATTCTACTTGTCGATGACGATCCCAATGTACTGCAAGCCTGCCGGCGGCAATTCCACGGTCGCTTTGAGCTGCAATGCGCCACCGGGGCCGACAGCGCCTTGGCGCTGCTGAACCCAGCCGACCCTTTTGCGGTCGTGGTCTCCGATATGCATATGCCGGGCATGGATGGAGTCCAGTTCCTGGCGGAGGTTTGCCGCCGATCGCCCGACACGGTGCGGATCATGCTCACCGGAAATGCGACGCTGCAAACTTCGATCGACGCGGTGAATAACGGCCATATCTTTCGCTTCCTGATCAAACCCTGTGCGGGAGAAATTCTCGGCAAAACCCTGGAGGCGGGACTGGCTCAATACCGCTTGATCACGGCCGAGAAGCAGCTCCTGTCGAAAACACTCAGTGGCGCCGTCAAGCTGACGACCGAAGTGCTCGCGCTGACCAATCCCTCGGCCTTTGGTCGCAGTTCGCGCGTGCAACGATTAGCCCAACAACTAACCGCCGCTCTACGCGTGCCGCAAGCCTGGCAGTGCGTCGTGGCCGCCATGTTGTCGCAGGTTGGATGCGTCGCCGTGCCGGAAACAATCCTGGCCAAGGTATTTGCCAACGCCCAACTTTCCGAGGACGAAGCCAGGATCTTTCACTCGCATCCCGCCATCGGCCGCGATCTGATCGCGAATATTCCTCGACTGGGGCCGGTGGCAGAGATCATCGGCTATCAGGATGCACGCTATGACGAAGGCATTTTCGGAAGCGATCCTCGCGGGGAGGCCATTCCCCTGGGAGCTCGAATCCTCAAAATCGCGCTCGATTACGATACGCTCGTAACCGTGCACGGCAGCGCCCAGCCGGCGCTGGCTGAATTGCTCAAACGCAGCAAGTGGTACGATCCGGCGGTGGTTCTGGCGCTGCGGGCGATCGTCGCCCGGGAAGACCGTCGGACCGTCGTTTCCGTGCCGGTGTTAGAACTGTCGGACCACCATATCCTGGCCGAGGATGTCAGAACGCCGGGGGGACTTCTCTTGATCGCGCGTGGGCAGGAAGTCACTCCCACGCTGCGGGCACTGCTGCAACTTCACGCGTCAACGATGGGATTTCAGGAACGTGCTGCAATATTTGCGCCTCTCGAGGCTCCGCCCGCTGCGCCCGATGAAAATCCGGCCGCGGACGCCGCCGCAACGTAAGTGGATTGGACCGGGAGATGACCGACATGGACCAGACAGTGTTGATCGTGGACGATGACGCCAACGTACGCAATGGTCTGCTGCGAGTCTTGCACCAGCAGCCGTATCAAATCTTGACGGCCAGAACCGCCGCCGATGCCATCTTGTGCATCAAGAAACACGCGGTCGATCTCGTCGTGTCCGACGATCAGATGCCCGGTATGTCGGGCATCGAACTATTGACCTGGGTGGCAGCCCACCGTCCCGACATCATACGCATCATGTTGACCGGCGAGGCCACCACGGGGTCGGCCATTCAAGCCATCAATGAGGCCAAGGTGCATCGGTTCTTTACCAAACCCTGCGATCAGGTTGAACTCGCCTTGACGATTCGCAAGGCGCTGGAAGAACGAGCGGCCGCACTCGGGCAGACCACCCATCCGTAGGCCAGCGGCGCCAGCAGGCGATTTCAAGCTTCCGGCCCGGCCCATATCGGATCGTCCCAAGATCGGAACTGTCGATCTTGATTCATCGGGCCGTCTGGGCGATTAGAACTCCGACATGCGGTTTTGCAGGGCCATCGAAGTCTGGTTTCGAAGGCGCGCCACGCCGTCGTCGAGCATCTCGAGCTGCCATTGCAGCTTGGCTTCGGGCGAGGCACTGGCCAGAGACTTCCCTCGCTCCAGCTTCAGTTGCGCAATTTCGACGCCCAGTCGCAGGCGCTCGATGTCCAGGGCCACGTACGAGCCCGGCGCGCGCCGGTCGGCTTCTTTGACTTTCTTCAATTTGAATTCGGCGGAGCGCACGGCCAACTCGGCCCGTCGCAGCCATGCCTGAAACGGATCGCCACCGCCGGGCTGCAGCGCGTTTTCCAGTTGCGCTTTGGCGAATTCCACGTCGTCGACGATTTGCGCCGTCATGCTGGCCGAGAGCGTTCCGGCAACTTTTTTGTTCATCTCCTGCACTTTTTGCATCGTCAATTCGGCCAGCCGCAATTGCGCGCGTGCGGTCCGCACGGCCAGCGAATCGGCCGCACCCTCCTTGGCGGCCGGCGCGGCCGTCGCAAAAGGATAACACGCCGCGCCGCAAATCGCCAAAACACCCACCAGGACCACCAGTCGTCGACGATTCATCGCGTCACCTTCGAAAAAAGAAGTTCATCCACTCAAGCCGGCCGGGTTCGTTCCCGCCGTTTTGTGGGAATCTGCAAACCAGCGGCATTATAGCCCCGCCCATCCACGCATGTCATTCGACCCCGGGCTGCGACGGCCGATTCGTGCTCGTATCGCCGCTGTCCGAACGTTCGCCGGGCGCGTCGTCGGCCCGTTCGGCGCTTTCCAGCCAGGCCGCGACCTGCTGTTGGCTGCCGCCGGTGGGCAGCGTGCGGCCAGGCCGACTTTTGCTTGTCCAGCCCGCCAGCGCCAAACCCCAGCGGGCGACAAACAGTACCATCAGCACCCCGGCGAGATACCACGGCCAGGTCCATTCGTCGCTGCGAGCCAGCGGGTTGGCGGCCATCGGGTGCCACACCAGCCGCCCGATCAATAGCGGCGTGGCCAACGTCTTGCCTTGATGGTCTTCGTAGGGCAGAAGTTTGAAAAAATAGCCGACGAACGTCGCTTCTTCATAGATGCTGCTTCCCGTGGGCATGCCGGGCGGAAGTTGCGGACAGACCAGCCAATACCAATACGGCTGCGAGTCGGTGTTCCAGCCCCAGACCTCGTACGCGGTCGCCAGGCTCAGGGCGTTGTCTTCCAGATTCTCGACCGTGGCCGTGCGCCGCAGATGGACGGCAATCCGCACCAACCGCCCGCGCCAGGCTTGCGGCTGCTGCCAAAGCTGTCGAAAACTGACGTCCGCTTGGGCCCGCTTGAGCATCGAGCCGGTCGTTTGGTGCTGTTGCCAGGCCATCAGCCGCCAGTAGGCGGGCATTTCTTCTGCGGCCAGCGGCGTTTTGTCGGTGACCGCCTGGAACTCTTCGCGGGCCGCGTCGCGTTCGGCCGCGTCGTCGTCGGTCGGCCCGCCCACGGCCGGGTCGGGGGCCACGACATTGCCGGGGTTATCGGCTGCGGCGGCCATACGCTCGGTCGGTTCGCCCCCGGCGTCGGGCGCCAGCCACCGCCAGGTGTTCGGATCGCCGGCCAGGCCGATCAACATCACCAGCACGCCGAGCATGATCACGAGCGTCAACAACCGCGGCAATTCGCCGCCGCGAAAAAGCGTGCTCGGCCGGTGATCTCGAGTGCGACGCATGGCCGGGAAGTTCCGCGGGTTGAAGCCACGGCTGGGATCATGAAGACGTCCGTATATTGTAACGATCCGCCGGCGCCGCCGGCACGCCGGGGCACTCTTACGGCGTTTGCGCGTCCGGCAATTCGACAAAACTCAGTTTCGTGAGCTTCTGGCCGCTGGGCAATTTTTGCCGCGTACAAACGTCCACCACGCCCATCAGCGCATCATAGCGCAGGCCGGAGCCGACCTGGATCACGACCTGGTCGAACGGGCTGGCCTGGTCGCCCAGCACGCTTTTCAGCCGATCGTTCAGGCCGCCGAGCGTGGCTACCGCGCCCTCGCCAATGGCCATCGAACCGATCCCGCCCGCGGCATTGGGGACGATGCTGATGACCAGCGAATTGAGGCCTTGCAGCGGGTCGTTGTTGGCCGGGTTGTTGCCGGCCTGCACGGTGCTTTGCACGGGACTGATCGGCTGGGCCGGCGGCATGCGCAGCGCAATCTGGCCTTCGACCGGCGCCGGGCGAAACGTGAGAATGAAAAACGTCAAAAGCTGAAAGGCCATGTCGAGCATCGCCGCCAGGTTCAGCTCCACGTCTCCTTCCGTTCGACGTCGTCGTCGTCGTCGGCTCATATCTATGTGTCCCGCGCTACGTTTCGCCGGCGGCCTGTTGGTTCATTGCCTTGAGCGAGAAGTGGCGAAAGCCATGCTCCTGGCACGATCGGATCACGCGATTGAGCAAGTGAAACGGGGTTGCCCGATCGGCGCGGATCACGACCGTCGTGGGCAGCTCGTCGCCGGGCTGCAGGCTTGGGTTTTTCAGCCGCGCCGCCAACAGGCTCGACTGCGCCTCGCCCGCGATATAACTGTCGATGTCCCTGGGCGCGTTGTAGACGGTCAACTGACCCTGATTGTTGATGTTGAGGATCAGCAGGTCTTGCTGTCCCTTGGTGTCGACCGGTCGCGCCGAGCCGATCACCGGCAGCTTGAGGTTCATGTCGAGCTGAGCCGATTTGAAGTTGATGACCAGCATGAAGAAGGTCACCAACTGGAAGACCATGTCCAGCATCGGCGTGAGGTTCGGTTGTGCGCTGGCTTCGTGATAGAGCGATCCGGACACGTGCGCGACGACCTCACGACTCTTTGGGTTTGGGCGGTGCTGGCGCGGCCACGGGCGTGGCGGCCGCGGCCTTGGCGCGCGCCGCATGGGCGAAATGACGCAGGTATTCGTCGGCTTGCAACATCGTGGACACCGAAATGGCCGACACGCGATTGCGAAACACGGCGAAAAAATAAATGGCCGGAACCGACAGCGCGACCCCCTCGAAGGTGAGCAGCAAGGCCTCGGAAATGCCGCCGGCCACCTCGCTGGCCTTCAATTGCACGTCGTGCAGCGCGATCACGCTAAAACTGGCGATCATTCCCTTGAGCGTGCCCAACAGCCCGATCATCGGGCCCAGCGTACCCAGCACGGCCAACATGCTGATCTTTTTTTCCATCTCGACGGTGACCGCCTCGCCGACTCGCTCCATCGCGTCGCGGGCCTCGGCCAGACCATTGGGCAACTCGGCGATGCCCGTGGCCAACAAGCGACTGATGAACGCACGGTCGTCTCTCACCGTGGCGTAGATCTCCTTGAACTCGCGGCGCTGCAACTGCTCGTTCAGTTCGTCGAGCAGTTCTGGCGGAGCGGCCACCTGGGGGCGAATTTCCAGAAACAGCCGGCCGACGGTGGAAACGAAGTAGATCGACAACAGCAGTATCACGGCGCCGATGGCGCCGGAAGATTCAATGAACCACCACAAGCGCGATTTTTCCGGGGGCCGGACCTCGACCGGATCCGACTTCGGCTGGGGCGCCTGCGCCGCGACGTCTTCGGCCGGAGCCACTGCCTCGGGAGCCACTGCCTCGGGAGTCGCGTCCGCGGGAGCCACCGCCGCCGCTGCCTCGGGTGTTGCCGCCTCCTGAGCTGCCGCCGGCGGTCCGGCCAGCGCAACGCAGCACGCGACGAGGATCAACCGAAGCAAGAGACTTGCGTCGCGCGTTGACGTTCCTTCGCTGCGATCCATGTACCGTCCTCGACCCTCAGGCGGCCCGTCGCCCGAAACCGTGATGACAGTTTGCCGCGTCCAGGGTTAACAAAGTCTTTCTATCATATTTCCACGTGTGCCGCCAACGGACCTGGATCCATTTGAAAACGAGCGATCGTTCACGCCCGCTCGGCTCGCGCCGGGTCATGCTTCGCGCGGGGCTATTCGGACAACGATTCCCAGCGGGCGTCGACCAACGGCGGCATCGGGCAAGCAAGCGCGTCGGAAATCACGCGCAGCAATTCCCCTTCCTCGACGGTCACCGTTCCGTCGGCGCCGATGCAGGCGGCGCAGGCTTCGAGGATTTGCTTTTTGATCATCGGCGCGGCGCCAACCATTTGATCGATCGCCGTATCGACCGCTTTGAGCCCGAATTGATCGTGCGGCAAGAACTTCATTTGGGTTGCGTCGCCCGACAGTTTTTGGACGCCCAGTTGGAACGCGCCCTTGGCCTGGTCCTCGTCGCGCGTGCCGGAATACGCCAGCGCCGACAACAAAACGCCGCAGGCCGGCAGCAGCGGATCGATCTTCGAGACCTTCACGTCGCCGGGCTGTGTCCGTTCGAGCCGCGGCAGCAGGCGTTTGAGCACCAGACGGTTGACCGCGAATTCGAACAGGCTGACTTTGTGGTCGGCTTGGATCAAAAACACCACGTCGTCGCGGAAGGCCGCGAGTTGCTTGGGCGACAGGCTCTTCAAGGCCGGCAGCGTCATGCCGACTAGCGGCAGCTTGGCCGCGGCCGGAATCGTGGCCGCCAGCGGCGCGATCCGCAGCGTTTCCTGGTTGGCGTTGGGATCGGCCTTGGTGGCCAGGTACGCAAGCTGATTCTGCCGCACGTCGGAGTGGTCGTCATTCAAAAGGAGCGCGTAGATGATGGCTACCGCGCCCAGGGGATCGCGCACGCCGGACGCGAGTTCTTTTGGCAGCGAATCGACCAGCGCGGCGGCGTAATCCAAGTGCTCGCGGCGCGGCGCGCCGACCTGCGCCACGGCCGCCGCCGGCGCGAAGGCGAGTCGCGCTGCTCCGCCGGCCAACCCAAGGCCCAGCGCCGCGGCTCGTCGCGCGGCCAGCGTGTTCGGATCGACCACGTCTTGCGGCGAATAGACGATCGGCTTGACCGGCGGAAACTTGCCGTCAAATTTTGGATCGATCCGCCGGATGCGCTCTTCCAGCGGCGGATGCGTGGCCAGCAGTTGCAAGAGCGGCGCCGTCATGCCGTTGCCAAAAAACATGTGGCTGGCCTCGGCGGCCTGCGCGGTCTGCAATCGCGACCCCAGCACCAGGCCGCCGATTTTCTTCAGCGCCCCGGCAATGCCCTCCGGCAGTCGAGTGAACTGCACCGCCGACGCGTCGGCCAGAAATTCGCGCTGCCGCGACACGGCGCTTTTGATCAAGTTGCCGAAGAAGATGCCGATGTAGCCGATCACGTACAGCAACAGGCCCAAGAGCGGCAGCGGATTGCCCCCTTTCTTGGCGCCGGACGACGTACTGATGTTCGACGATCCTCCGCCGGTGCGCATCAGGATATAGCCGATCATGGCAATCAGCAGGATGCCGTTGAGGATGGCGATCAGGCGGATATTGAGCCGCATGTCGCCGTTGAGAATGTGGCTGAACTCGTGGGCGATCACGCCCTGCAATTCGTCGCGGTTGAGCGTGTCGATGCTGCCCCGCGTGACCGTGATGACCGCGTTTTGGGGCGTCGTGCCGGCGGCGAAGGCATTGATGGCCGGCTCGTCGTCCAACACGAACACCGGCGGCACCGGCGTGCCCGAGGCGATCGCCATTTCCGTGACCACGTTCAACAGCACGCGCTCGCGCAAATCGAGCGTGTTGGGGGCCACGGCCCGACCTCCCAGCGAGCGGGCCACCACTTCGCCGCCGCCGGAAAGCTCGACCATCTTATACAAGCTGCCGACCGTGATCAGGATCAGCGTGGCGAGACTGACCGCCGCGAATACGTCGGGAAACCACAGCTGGCCGGTTACGTGGAGTGCCTCGTAGCTTTGCCCATAGAACAACACTCCGGCCACCGCCAGGTACACCGCGACGATGATCGAGGCCACCGCGAAAAAGAAATAAACGACCAGCAGGCTGGTCTTACGGCGGGCCTTTTCTTGCTGCTGGAAGAAGTCCATCGCGCACTCTACCGATAACGATGCCAGAAGGCCCCACTCTCGCGAAATCGCCGGCGTCGTGCGAAAGGCGCTAGAGCCGGTTTCAAGACTGCTTGGGAGAAGGGGACAGTCCCATTTTGCTGCGAAGACTACGCAAAATTGGGACAGTCCCCGCAGTCTTGAAACCGGTTCTAGAACTGCACCTTGACGCTCTCGCGCTGCTCGGGCGCCGAGACCTGGAACAACTCGGCGATGGGGAAACTGCCGAAACCCACCAC
>JBGQKM010000043.1:0-25967 GCA_041499515.1 Planctomycetia bacterium
AGCCTGACCCCGGTCAAGCGCTCGCACAGCGTCTGCGCGCAAGGCGGCATCAACGGCGTCAACGACGTCACGCGCCAGCAGGGCGACAGCGAATACCTGCACTTCGACGATACCGTCTACGGCGGCGATTTTTTGCAGCATCAGCCGCCGGTCAAGGAAATGACCGATTGGGCCCCCAAGATCATCGACTTGATGGATCGCCTGGGCGTCCCCTTCAATCGCACGCCCGAGGGTTTTCGCGATCAGCGCCGCTTTGGCGGCACGATGTTCAAGCGAACCGCCTTTGCCGGCGCCACGACCGGCCAACAATTGCTCTACGCGCTGGACGACCAGGTGCGCCGCTGGAGCGTGGACGGCCAGGTCCGAATCTTCGAAGCCTGGGACTATCTCGGTCCGGTGCTCGACAAAAACGGCGTGTGCCGCGGCATCATCGGCCAGGACCTGGTCACGATGGAAATCCGCGCCTTTCCGGCCGACGCCGTGGTGGTCGCCTCGGGTGGGTGCGGGCTGATCTACGGCCGTTCCACCATGTCGATGGTCTGCACCGGCGGCGCCGCCAGCCGCACGTTCCAGGCCGGCGCGAAGTACGGCAACGCCGAATTCATCCAGGTGCATCCCACGGCCATCCCCGGCGCCGACAAGCTGCGGCTGATGAGCGAAAGCGCCCGCGGCGAAGGCGGACGCGTGTGGGTGCCGCGCAAACCGCACGATCCGCGCCCGGCGGCCGGCATCCCCGAAAACGAACGCTATTACTTTCTTGAACAGCGCTATCCCAAATACGGCAACCTCGTGCCGCGCGACATCGCCACGCGCGAGATTTTCAGCGTCTGCACCGAAGAGGGGCTGAGCGTCGAGAAGGACCGGCTGTGCGTTTATCTCGACCTGACGCACATCCCGCGGCACACGCTCGATGTGAAGCTCGGCGGCATCCTCGAGATCTACGAAAAATTCCAGGGCGTCGACCCGCGCGAAGTGCCCATGAAAATCTTTCCGGCGGTCCACTACTCGATGGGCGGGCTGTGGGTCGACTATGAGAAGAGCGCCTCGGGCGGCCTCGTGGCCGGCTCGCCCCGCAACCAACGGACGAATATCCCCAACTTGTACGCCATCGGCGAATGCGACTATCAATATCACGGCGCCAACCGCCTGGGCGCCAACTCGCTGTTGAGCTGCATCTTCAGCGGGCTGTTCGTCGCGCCGGGCATCGCCAACTTGCTCAAGTCGGCCAAAACGCCCCCGGCCGACACCGCGCTGTTCGAGTCGCTGCGCAAAGACTATCAAACGGCCCACGACCAACTGCTGCGGCGGCCCGCGGGCGGAGAGAACCCGTACCTGCTGCACCAGGAGCTGGGCCAGGTGATGACCAAGTCCGCCACCGTCATACGGCACAACGACGCATTGCGGGATGCCTATCAGAAAGTCTGCGAGTTGGCCGAGCGAGCCCAGCGCTGCTCGCTGTCGGACACCGGCCAATGGACCAACCAGAATGTCGTTTTTACCAAGGCCTTCAAGGACATGTTCCCGCTGGCCAAGGCGATCGTGCAAGGCGCCTTGCAGCGCGACGAATGCCGCGGGGCCCATTTCAAGCCCGAGTTTGCCATGCCGGGCCTGGAAGCGACCAACCCGGCCGAGCATCGCCGCGAAGCCGAGCGATGGTGCGACCAGTTCGAGTCCAATACGCAAAAGTGGCTCAAGTCCACCATCGCCACGGTGGCCTCCGACGGCAATCCGGTGTTGACCTACGAAGAAGTCGACACCACGCTGATTCCGCCGCGGCCGCGGTTGTACGGTCTGGTCGGCGGTGAAGTGATCGAAGAAGCCTGGAAACAACGTCAAGCGGCCAAGACGGCCAACGTCGCCGGCAACGGCAACTCGCCGCCCAAGCCCGGCGCGCCCAAACCGGCCGCCGTTCACTGAGGAGCTGCAAGAATACCGCGAGGGCTGTCCCCCACATTGAGATCTGAAGCACGACTGGCAAGAACCCCATGAACGATCCTCGAACTGACGTACACGTCCCCCTCCCGCGGACTTTCGAGGTGCGCGTTTTGCGCCAAGATGCCCCGGGCGCGTCCAGCTATTGGGAGCGGCATCGGCTGGAGGTCGAGCCGGACATGAACGTCACCAGCGTCCTGCAGCGCATCGCCGCCCAGGCCGAGACGATCGACGGCAAAAAGGTGGCCCCGGTGGCCTATGACGCCAACTGTCTGGAAGAAGTTTGCGGAAGCTGCACGATGATCATCAACGGCCGCGTGCGGCAGGCCTGTTCGGCCCTGGTCGACAAACTGCTGGCCGAGCATCCCGACGAGATCGAACTGCAGCCGATGAGCAAGTTTCCGGTCGTGCGCGATCTGTGCGTCAATCGCCGCCGGCTGTTTCGCAGCCTGGAAAAACTGCATGCCTGGATTCCGGTCGACGGCTACTACGACATGGGCCCGGGCGCGCGCCAGTCGGAAGAGCAACAGGAGCGGGCTTATCCGCTGAGCCAGTGCATGAGCTGCGGCTGCTGCCTGGATGCCTGCCCGCAGTACGGCAAGATCGAAGTCGCAAGGCACCAGGGCGAGACCGACGCGGAAATCGCGGCCCGCGAAAACGCCGTTTATGATCTGAACTTCGTCGGCGCCGCGGGGATCAGCCAGGTGGTCTACTACAATCTGCACCCGACCGGCCAGTTGAACGCCGGCGAGCGTATCGACGCCCTGACGGCCGCCGGCGGCATCCAGGTTTGCGGCAACGCCCAGAACTGCGTGGCGGTCTGCCCCAAGGAAATCCCGCTGACCACCTCGATTGGCCGCGCCGGCCGCCAGGCCACCCAGCGGGCCTTTTCCAAGTGGTTCGACCGGTAGACGCGTCTCCGGCGGCCTGTCGCGGCTTACAAAAAATACCAATCGCCGCTAGAGAGCACCCAGGCGCCCAACAGCAGATTGGTCACGGCGTGGGCCGCGACGCAGTCCCAGATGTTCTTGGTTTTGAACATCAGCCAGGTCAGCAAAGTAAACCAGACCGCCGCGGCCAGCAGCTCGCCCGGGTGCAAGGCCATCGGCACCAACGTGCCGGCTGCGATCGCCCCGGGCGTGAGCGTGCCGAAGGGCACCTTCGACCAGTCGGGCGCGATCACGAAGCGCATCACGAACCCGCGCAGGAAAAACTCCTCGACAATCGGCACCACGATCGCCAGGCCCCAAAACCGCACGGCCAAAAAACCATAAGCCAGTCGCGGCTCGTCGCGCCAATATTCGAGTGGATTGAAGGCGCTGCGCTGGCCCAAGTCGATGATCGAGCCCAACCCCAGCGGTCTCAGCAGCCGGCTCTCCAGCCCCAGCTTGCAAATTCCGATCCACAGCACCACGCCGACGATGCCCACCAGCGCCGAGAGCGGAGAGACGCGAAGCGCGAACTGACGGTAGCCGGGCCAGACTGCCAGCAGCGTTAGCGTGGTCAGTGCGATTTTGATCGCGTAGATCAGTGGGTAGGCCGAATAAGGAATCGCCAGTCCCAGCAATTCGCGCGGCTTGTCCGGCGTCGGCTCCAACGTACCGAGGAGCATGAACACGACAAACGGCAGCAAAAACGGGATCCACGCAAGCGTGGCCAGGCGGCGTGCCCAGCGCGAGACGTTGTCGGGGCGTGGATCGACTGGCGGCCCAGCGGAGGGATTTGCATCAGGGCTTGGCGGGGGCTGGTCCATGACGTGAAAACCTAATTTTGGCAACGAGATAAGTCAAACGGCCCAGCGGCGATTGGCCCAGGGGAGGGGCGGTTTAAACGGCACGGTCCTGGTCGATTTTTGCTGCTGCGTAGAGCTTTAGGGAAATTTGGTCTTTGCCATTAGCCGATCTGTACGTAGGATAGTAGGTCTGTCAGTATTCAGCACCCAAGCCATTCCCCTGGCAACGCTTAGGCGGCTCGGGACTGCCCAGGCGGCTTTTGTTCCCTTGGTTTTCGTGCGGCTGGCGCGCCCTTTGCGCTAGTCTGTTCGACACCCTAACTTGAGAGCGAATCTCGAGGTTCCCCATGGACCTGGCGAAATTCAGAAATATCGGCATCTCGGCCCACATCGACTCGGGCAAAACGACCCTGAGCGAGCGGATCCTGTTCTACGCCGGGCGCATCCACCGCATCAACGAAGTCAAGGGCGGCGGCGACGGCGCCACGATGGATTACATGGATCTGGAGCGCGAGCGCGGCATCACCATCACCAGCGCCGCCACCACGGTCGAGTGGGAAGGTCATACCATCAACCTGATCGATACGCCGGGGCACGTCGACTTCACCGTCGAGGTGGAACGCAGCTTGCGCGTGCTCGACGGGGCCATTTTGGTGCTGTGCGGCGTGGGCGGGGTCCAGTCGCAGTCGTTGACGGTCGATCGCCAGATGAAACGCTATCACGTGCCGCGCCTGGCCTTCATCAACAAGATGGACCGCATCGGCGCCGACGCCGAAAAAGTCGTGGCCCAGGTCCGCGAAAAGATGGGTTGCGACGCCGTGTTGATGCAATGGCCGATCGGCAAGGAAGACAACTTCCAGGGCGTGATCGACCTGATCACGATGAAGGCCAGCTATTTCGACGGCAACAACGGCGAAGACGTGCGCACCGAAGACATCCCGGCGGAATTGCAGGACACGGCCACCAAGGCCCGCCAGCACATGCTCGAAGGCCTCTCGATGTACAGCGACGAACTGATGGAGCGGCTGCTCTCGGAAGAGGCCGTTTCGGAAGAACTCGTTCACAACCTGGTGCGCGCCGCGGTCCAGACCCAAGACCTGACGCCCGTGTTTCTGGGCTCGGCCTATCGCAACAAAGGCGTGCAACTGTTGTTGGACGCCATCGTCCGCTATCTGCCTTCGCCCCTGGATCGCCCGGTCAAAGCCAGGAAATTCGACGACCCGACGCAAGACTTCCCGCTCGAGGCCGACCCCGCCAAGCCGTTCGTGGGCATGGCGTTCAAGTTGGTCGAAGACGCCTTCGGCCAGTTGACGTTCATGCGGATTTACCAGGGCACGATCCGCAAGGGCGAGATGTACCACAACCAGCGCACCGATCAAAAACAGCGCTTCAGCCGCATCGTCAAGATGCACGCCGACAAACGCGAGGAAATCGATAGCGCGGGCGCCGGCGACATCGTGGCCGTGCTGGGTCTCGATTGCGCCTCGGGCGATACGTTCGCCTCGGAGCGCAAATACTGCACGCTGGAAAACATGTTCGTGGCCGAGCCGGTCATCAAAATGGCCATCAACCCGGTGACGCGCGAGGGCGCCGACAAACTGGGCAAGGCCCTCAACCGCTTCCGCCGCGAAGACCCCACTTTCCGCGTCACCACCGACGAAGAAACCTCCGAAACCGTCATCGCCGGCATGGGCGAGCTGCACCTGGATATCTACGTCGAGCGGATCCGACGCGAGTACGGCGTCGAAGTCGAAGTCGGCGCGCCCAAGGTCAGCTATCGCGAAGCGCCCACCAAAACGGCCGAGTTCAGCTTCACGCATAAAAAACAAACCGGTGGTTCAGGCCAATACGCCCACATCGTCGGCCGACTCGAGTGCCTGCCCGAGGGTTCGGAAGAGACCTTCGAATTCGAAGAAAACGTGGTCGGCGGTCGGATTCCCAAAGAATACATCCCCTCGGTCGAAAAAGGCTTCCGCGAGTCGATCCACAAGGGTCCGGTCGCCGAGTTCCCGATCGTGGGCGTCAAGGCGATTCTCGAGGACGGCAAGTACCACGACGTCGACAGCTCGGACATGGCCTTTCAGACCTGCGCCCGCAACTGCTTCCGCGAGACGTTCTTGAAGACCAAGCCGGTGTTGCTGGAGCCGGTGATGAAAGTCGAGATCGAAGTCCCCTCGCAGTACCAGGGCCCCGTGGCCGGCGAGCTGACCAGCCGCCGCGGGCTGATCGTTTCGACCGAGGTCAAAGGGGCGTTCGCCACGATCGAGGGCGAGGTGCCGCTGGCCGAAACCTTCGGCTACTCGACCGACCTGCGCAGCATGACGCAGGGCCAAGGCACCTTCACCATGGAGTTTGCCAAGTACCGCCGCGTGCCGGCCAGCATCCAGGAAGAAATCATCGCCGAAAAGAAAAAACGTCAACTAGTCGCCGCCAAGTAAACGGCCGCCAGACGATTTTTTTCAGCGAACCCAAAAGGCCTCCGGCACGCAACGCCGGGGGCTTTTTTTGCTTCGCCATGCGAAAGCCGCCAATGAATCAAGAGCGTCTGGATAAAACTTGTGGTGCGGTGCGCGGCTAAGCCGCCAGCGGCGGTTAAAACGCGGTTTGCAGCGGCTGGTGTCGAGTTGTGTCCGCTGGGTAGTAGCGCAGAACGACGTTCAACCTCCCTGAGAGTCAATCGGCAAGCAAAAACTTCAACAGCGGTGCCGACTCGTACAGTTCCGGCCCGTCATGTCCTCGCTTCGTGGGGCCCAGGCCCGGGAGCAAGACGATCTCCGCGACGCCTCCCAAGTCGCGGTAGCGGCGGGCCAGCTCGGTCGAGTTGGCGCTGGTCGGCACCAGTTTATCTTCGTCGCCATGAACGTGCAGAATCTTCACTCCGGCCTTTGCTAGAGGGGCCAGGTTATCGATCGGGTTGAATTCGCTAGCCCGTCGGTCGAGTTCCTCAAGTGACAGGCCATAATCCAGTCCCTTCGTCGGACCGGTAACGACGTTGGGCAGGGTTGGATAAGTGCGGAAGTCGGTCGCCGGAGACATTCCCGCGATCCGGTCAACGCATGTCGGATGGCGAAACGCCCAACCATACGCGATCAGGCCGCCGTGGCTGTGCGCCAATACCCGCGCCCGCTTGTGCAAACCGTGCTTGGAGACGAGTTGTTCGTAGAATTCCTGGCAGACTTCCGCAGCGGCGGGACTGCCATTGGAAGGTCCGACGTCGACGCCGGCTATGTGGAATCCGGCCTCCAGCGCCTTTTCAACGTAGTAACGGTGCGCCACAGTGCCAAACCCATCGTTGATCGCAAGCCAAAACGGAAAGTCCCACAACCATCGCTTTTGCGGGTCGACTTTGCCAGTCGGCTTGATGAGGAAGGCGATGCGATCCCGCACGCGTAGTTCGACCAACTCGCCCCCGCTGTACGTGCCAGCGATCTTGGTCGGGATCTTCATCGCATTGCGCTCGGCAATGGACTTCGAGGCCGGCGATTTAGGCTCATCACCCACGGCTTCGACGACCATCATCAGCAAGCCGCACAGCAGGGCGACGAAGCGTAACCGAGTGGCGCCGATCATAAGCAAGTCCCTCATCGATGGGATCGGGAAGAAAGCCCAAGGATACCGTAATTCATTGAGCGGTCTTGGCATCGAGAGTCCCGCCGGAGCGTTCGGAATTCGCCTATCCCCGAGCCGCCAGGGCCGCGCGGACTTCGTCCAGTTGGCGGCTGATCTGATCCAATCGGGCCGTCACTTCGCCGTGCCGGATGTCGCTGGCTGATGGCTCCGTGGCGACAAACGAGATCACGCCGCTGGGTTCGAGCACGGCTCGCTTCACCTGATTCAGCTTGCCGATGCCTTGTTTGTGCGCCGCGCTGTCCAGTTCCGGCTTGGTGATCAGTTCCCGCCGCATGTTGTCTCGGCACATCTTTCCGTCCTCGATCAAGATGGTGGCCTTGCCCTCGACCATTTGATCGAACCTCGGATGCGTGAACAAAAAACGCACCACCGCGTAGTTGACCACCAATAGCGCCGTCGCGCCGATCAGGCCGCCGCTGATCGAATTGTCGGGCCCGATGATCGCGTTTTGCACCGTGTTCGAGAGCGTCAACAACACGATCAGGTCCATGGCGTTGAGCTGGGCCAACTCCCGCTTGCCGGCCAATCGCAACCCAATCAGCAAAAACAGATACACGACAAACGGCCGCAGCATCTTTTCCAGAATCGAGATTTCCGGCGTAAACATCTCGCTCCACATGGGCAGACTCCTCGAGGCCTTCAGGGGGCCGGATTAAAACTTGTCCCGAGCAGGGCGTACCACGACTCGAGCGGACCCAGTTCGCGGCGCACTCGCTCGTTCGGATCGCGAAACACGACCGGCCGCGGTGCGGAGAGCGCCACGATTTGGCGAATGTCGAATTCGGCCAACAGGCCGAAGGCAAACAGTTCGGGCATGGTCTCGACCGTTTTGTCTTGTTCGATCAACTCCTTCAAACTCGCCAGAGCACCGGAAAGTTCGACGCCGCTAATCGATTGGGGCTCGACCGCCGCGGCCACTAGCGCCGCCATGCTCGCGCGGGGGCCGCTGGCCACGACCGTGACTGGCTCCTGCGGTTGCCGTGCCCGGGCCCAACGCGCGATGCCGGCGAGTTGCGCCGCCTGGATGCCCAACGGCCGCTCGCCGAGCGCCGCGGCGCACAAGGGGAACAAATAGTCGGGGCTGCGGGCTTTGATTTTCGATTCGCCCCACAAAAGCGGATCGGCGGCCAGCACGCGAACGCCGTCCGCGGCCAACCGCTGTGCCTCGGCGGCCATGCTCGCGCGTCCGGCCTCCGCAATGAGCAGTGCCGTACTCTTGCTCGGCGCGGAAGTCGCGACGATCTCGACGACCGGCACCGTCCAGTCCTCGCCGATCTTGAACAGTCGCGTGATGATCTTGAACGCGCCTCGATCGCTGGTTTTTTCCTCGGAGCTGAGCGCTTCGTAATTCGGGACTTTCAACAGGGCGACGAGCTGCGCGCGTTTTTGCCGTTGCCAACTTTCGGCCGCGCCCTTGTCGGTCGGCAGAGCCGTTTCGCGCGGCACCTGCGGCATCAGCGTTTCGGCCAGGCGGTGAAAATCGAGATTCTCCTCCGGAAGCGGGACGTGCAACTCCTCGGCCGTTTTTAATTCCGCTTCGGACGCAATTTCGGTGCGCACGAAGTTCTTGTCGTCGGGATAAAAAAAGTCGCCCAGCATGGCGTAAAGCTGCTCGCGGTTTTCCTGGTCGAAGTTGTGCGTGCCCGGTGTGTGGTTCACGTGCGAGCGTAGTTTGTCTTCCGCCGCGAGCAAGCCGAAGATCGGTCGGGCGGCCTGCATGAGCGGCTCTAGCGTATGGCCGGATTGGAAGCAGCAATCGTCCAGGGCGTTATACGTCAAGAGCGTGGGCCGGGGGGCGCGTAGGGCCGTCAAGTGCGTGTAGTCGGCCACCAGGCCCATGTCGGTCGGAGCCTGTTCCGAGTCGCCGAAGTCGCCGAACAAGATGTTCGAGCGAAAACCGCCATAACCCGCCACCGGATTGGCCAGCGTGACGCGCTGGTCGAGCGAGCTGATGAAAATCGTTTGCCATCCGCCGCCCGACAGACCCGAAACGACGACCCGTTTGGGATCGGCGTGTTCCAGGGCCAGGCCAAGATCCAGCCCGCGCTGCATGGCCAAATAAAACGGCGCCAGGCCGCTGGCGCCGCATAGGTCGAGTTGATTCATGCGATAGTGCGAAAAGCCGGGCGTATGCAGTTGGCCCATGCCCAGCCATTCCAGGTTGAGCACCAACACGCCGCGCTTGGCCAGATTGATCGAGCGCAGTTGCTTGTAGTGGACCGCCTTGCCTTCCGGCGCGTGGCCGTTGACATTCAGCGCCAAGGGCACGAGTCCTTCCAGGCGCTCCGGCAGATACAGCAGGCCGGGAATCCACATGCCCGGCAGCGCCTCGTAGCGGAATTTGCGAATCTGATAGCCCGGGCCGCCGGCCACGGTGTCGAGCCACTCGACTTGGCACTTTGCGGTGCGCCAGCGGGCCGCCGTGCCGCGAAAAACGACCTGGTCGAGCATGTCGCGGCGCAGTTGCGCGGCGGTTTGCTCCCACTGCGCGCGATCCGGCGCCTGTGGCGGCTGGAGAACGCGGGCCACGAGGAAGGATTTCATCTCCTTGAGGGCCTGATCCTCGGGCAATAGCGATGTTTCAAGCGCGGCGCGGAAATCCGCCGGATCCTCGGCACGGCACGGCGCGGCCCACGGACTGGCGATCCAGAACAAAACGACCGCCAGGAGCACGCGCCTTGACCGCCGCACAAGATACCTCCCGGGCAACTCGAAAGTCTCGGTATGAAAAACTTCAATCGTTCGGCTGCACGAAGTCCGGCAGCGTGCCGATATCGTATTGCACCTGTTTGAGGAAAGCCAGCAGATCGGCCAGGCTCTGCGGGTCGACGGTTTTTTCCAGTCCCTCGGGCATCAACGATTTGCCGGTGCTATGGATTTCCTCGACGTTGCGTTTCAGAATGGTTTCGGTGACCCCCTTTTCGCGGCCCAGCGTGATGCTGTTGGCCGTTTCGGCCAGCACCAGCCCGGTGAGGATTCGACCGCTGTCGTCGACGACCGCATAGTTCACATAGCTGGGCTGCACTTCGCGGTTGGGATCCAAAATGGCTTCCAGCAAGGCCTCCGGCGTGCGATTGCGAATCAAGGCCAGATTCGGCCCGACCTGGGATCCCCGCTCACCCAGCCGGTGGCAAGCCGTGCACTCGCGCTCGTAGACCTTGTCCCCCCGGGCCGGGTCGCCGCGCAGAGTCAGCGCCGGCTGATAGAGAGCAATGACCTCGTTGCGCGGGCTCGACGCGCTTCCCAGCAGCTTGTCGGCATGCGCGCGCACCGCCGGATCCTGATGGTTCAACAGCGCCGTGCGCGTCGACCGAGTGATCTGGCCCGCGGTGACGTCCTCGCGATCGCAGGCATCGAGCAGTTGCGCGGCCCAGGCCCGGCGCGAGGCCAGGGCCGTGATCATTTCTTCCTGCACTTTCGGCGTCGAGCGGCGCCACATGCCGATCAGGCGCGGGGCGATGTCGGCTTCAGAAAAACGGGCCAACGTGTGCACGACCAGGATTTGCAACGCCTCGGGCTGCAGCGGATCCACCAGCGCCACCAGCGCATCGACGCTTCGTTTGCCTCCGGCATATCCTAACAATCGCACGGCCTGTTCACGTTGACCGGTGGGGCTTTCCGCGTTGCCGGCGGTTTGCGAAGCTTGGTCGAACAGCTCACCGAGCATGGCGGCGGCCGCGCTCGATGCGCCGGTTCGAACATCGTCCAACGAGCTCGACCCTGGTTGCAGGCCGGTGCCCAAGCCAAGCACCACGGCCAATTGCCCGCGCGAGCCGCGCGGCAATCCGGCCGCCGCGTCGAGCGTGCGGCCGATCTCGGCGCTTTGCTTGCGGGCGCCGACGATCGCGGCCAGCGATTCCAGCAAAACCGTGCTGGCCGATTGGTCGACAAAGTGCGTGTCGCTGAGCAGTTCGGCGATGACCCGATCGGAACGCTCCACGCAGGACGAGAGCACCGCGGTGCGGGTCCAACGATCGTCCGCGTCGCGCGCGGCGATCGCGGCCAATGCCGGCACGGCGCGGGGGTCGGAGATTTCGCCCAAGGAGAAAGCCGTTTGAAACCGGACGCGCGGCTCGGGATCGGCGGCCAGCGCCAGGACGCGTTCGGCCAGTGCGGGCGATTCGGCCAACCGAGACTCGGCCAGCCGCAATGCGTGTTCGCGCACCACGGCCGAAGCATCGGCCAGCGCCACGAGCAAATCGGGCTCGCCCAGCGCGCCCAAGCCGTCGAGCGCCCATAACAGGTGCATCCGGCCCAGGGCCGAGGAGGATTCGTGCAGGCGGCGTCGTAGCAGTTCGACGACCGAACGGTCTTGCCGCTCGAAGATCAATCGCCCGGCCGTATCGCGCCACCATCCGCCCGGATGTTCCAGGTAGGCGGCCAATTCGGCCGTCGTGGCCTGCCCCAGCTTCGGTTGCGGCGGCGGCTGGAAGCCGGGGGGCGCCAGCCGATAGATGCGCCCCTTGTCGCGGCCGCTGGTCAAATCCAATAGCGCCACCACGTCATTGGCGATGTGGACCGACTCGATCACTTCGCGGGCCATGTCCAACACGTACAGCGTGCCGTCGGGCGCGTTGATGCAATTGACCGGGCGGAACCAGATGTCGCTGGTGCGCACGAACTCGGTGTTTTCGTCGACCCGCTCGGAACGGAACGTGGCGCCCACGGGGGTCAGCTTGCGGTGGTGGACGAGATTGTTTTGCGAGCAGCCGACGAACAGATCGCCCAGGTATTGCGGCGGGTAGGCGTGGCCGCGATAGATCGTCAGGCCGGCCGCGGCGTCGATCACGTTGTGGCTCAGCCCGGCGGAGGTCGAGGCTCGCTCGCCGGCCGCCAGTCGCCGACTGGAACGGATTTCGCGCCATTTCTCGATCGGGCTGATCCGAAAGATCGGCGTCACGCCCGGCGCCAAATCCTTCAGCGCCGTGTCCACGGCCAAGAACGGATTGCGGGCCAGATAGTGCTGCGGCAGCACCACGTGATAAACGGGTTTCGACTCGCTGCACACGAAACGATTGAACGCGTTGTCGAACGCGTTGCCGAATTGCTTCGAGCCGCTGACCGTCTCGAATTTGCCGCTGACCGGATCGAAACGAAAATCGCGCCCCGAGAGCAGGATCGGCGGCCCGTCGGTCTTATCCGCCGAGCGAATCTCGCCGCCGTTGGTCGACCCCGAGCCGTAGATCGTGTGATCGACGTGCCAGTTGAGATTGTTGACGCCCCCTTGCTGATTGCGATCGCCAAAGCCTGAGAAAACTTTCTGCCGCACGTCGGCCCGGTGGTCGCCGTCGGTATCTTTCAAATACCAGATGTCGGGAGCCGCGGCCACGTACACGCCCCCTTTCCAACACGCCACGCCGGTGGGCCAAACGATCTTGTCGGCAAAGATCCAACTTCGGTCATAGCGGCCGTCGTTGTCGGTATCTTGCAGATAGCGCACCCGCCCCAGCGGCGTCGCGCCCTCCTTGGGACGATACGGATAGTCGATCATCTCGGCCACGTACATGCCGCCGTTCTCGTCGAAGCAGGCCGCCACCGGATCGGTCACGTCGGGCTCGTGCGCGACCAGTTCCATCTTGAACCCATCGAGCACCTCGAACGACTTTGCCGCTTCTTCCGGCGATCGGGCGGGAACGGGCTTGAGAAACTCGGCCAGAGTGACGCCCTCTGGATCGCCCGGAATGCCGGTCGCGGGGGCCGCTTTCGGCGCCGCGGTCCGATCGGCGGCGTCCGGCGCCGGCTGTCCGCCACGCTGCCGGATCTCCATCAGCATCTCGCGCGCGTGGCGGAAGTATTCGATCGCCAGGGCTTTCTCTGGAACCTTGCGAGCTTCGTGATCGGCGATCTGTTCGTCCAGCCGCGTCACGAGCCAGTCGAGATCGGCCTCCTGATAGGGGGCCGCGCCGTTCATGGTGACATACACCGGGTTGGTGTGCGATTCGGCATCGGCGTTGCCGCTGGGCGATTTCGAAAACGCGCGGGCCGCGATCCAACTCGGTTCGTCGAGCGTCAGCGAGCTTTCCAGTTTGAGCGTCTGCGATTGACCCGGCTTGGCGGCCGCCTTCAGAGTCTCCACCACGCGCCCATTGACGATCAGTTGCAAGTCGCTCACCGGCGCCGTCTCGCTCAGCACGCGCACGCGGGCCATCACGCGGCGCGGCTTGCGGTCGGGCACGACAATGGTGTCGCCCGGCAATTTGCCGTCGACCTCCAGCAGAACGAGCGGGCCGGTGGTCATGAAACTGCGGCCTTCGGCGGCGCCCTGCATCCAATCCTTGAAGTTGGGCTCGCCGGCGATGTGGACATAGGTGCGGCAATCGCCCAATTTGCGGCAGGCCGGATAATCGCAGGCCGCGATGCCCGGAAAACGAAATCCGGCATTGAGCACGTGATACCAGCCGTCCAGCCCGATGCCGCGATAGATACCGAACTGCAACAGCTCGACGCCGTTGACGGCGCCTTGCACCAGATCGGCCCAAATCTCAAGGGCATAGCCGCCATGGGCCTGAAACGCGTAGCCGCCCTGCTGCTGCGTCTCCAGGCCGATCGTGCCGAACATCGGCCCAAGATTCGGATCCCGCCTTGTCCCCTCCAGCGCCAGACGGTCGCGCATGTAGAGATTCAAATGACCGAACAGGCCGCTGCGGTATTCCTGCCCCGAGATGATTTGATAATCGCCCCTCTTGCGGATCGACTTTTCGCCCAGCCCGTGAAGTTGCGGTGTGACCATCTCGGGCATCAGGCCCGGGTAGCCGCTGGTGTCGTTGTTGTAGCACAGCACCAGGCCCAGGCGGATATCCTCGGCTTCGAGCAAGTCGAAGATCGTGTTGTCATCGGCATCGCTGGCACGAATGAAGTGCAAATGCGGATCGGCTGAGTACCAGCCCTCTGCGGCCATCGGCGCCGCGCGGCCAATCGACAGTCGCAGATCGTGCGGTCCGCCGGCGGTCACTCGGGCAAGCAACGTTTCGGGCCGGTATTCGAAACCTTTCCAAACCTCGATCCGCGTGGGACCGGCCGGCACGTCGACGCTGAAGGTTCCGGAGGTGTAGAAAAAATGGCCGAAGTAGCGGATCGGAGCCTTGCCGGGCCGATTGCCCGAGAGCGTCTCGGGCCAGGTGCCGAGCAGGCTGAAGGCCGAGAGCGGGTTTTCCTGGGGTTGATAAAAGTTTCCGTCCGCGCCCACCACGTTCACGCGGCACAGCGTGGGTTTGCCGTTGGCGCGGTCGGTGATCGTGATGTGGAGTCGCGCGCTATTCGGCCCGCTGGCCACGGCCGGTTTGCCTTCGTGCTGGAAACCGGGCGGAGTGAAGACGTAGGCCTCCTCGACCGGGTTGACTTCCGCCCGATCAAATTGCCCGTGCTGGGCCGAGGCCGGCGCGGCCAGGGCCCACGATAAACACAGGGCGCTGGCCAGCCAGATCGGCCAATTGTGAAGCGCGGAAAATCGTTGCGAAAAGTTGTGGATCGTTCTCATGATTCTCCGGGCGTTGGCATGGAAGGCTGGGTGAAACAGAACGCTCGGCCGCCGCGCCCACGATCGGCGCGAAACGATCCGGCTCAACGGTTCGAGGTTTTTTGATATTCAATCCACGACGTTTGCGTGATCAGGTGTTCCAGAGAGGCAAACGAGATGGCCGCATTGGTGGCGAAGCGCGGGCTGGAGTTGGCTGGAAACGTGGCCAACGTCGCGTCGCCCACCAAAAACACGTTGAAATCCTTGGCCAGGTTCTGATATCCGGCCGTCGTCTTGCAAAAGCACATGTCGGTGGCATAGCCGGTCAAAAGCACGTGGCGAATCCCCTGCGACTTGAGAAACTCTCGCAGCGGTTCGTAGCCGGGCGAGTCGTAGATCACCACGTCGTCGGGATACGCCTCGACGTCCCTGGTGACCGGGATCGGCAGGTCCCAAAAACCGGCGTTGTTGAAACGAGGACCCGGGTCGAGACCGCTGAACTGCTTGAAATAGTCGATCACCGGCTGGTCGGCCGAGAGTTTCAGTTGCTTGGGCACCGGCTCGCCCTGGTAACTGAAACTATTGAGCTTCTCGGCCAGTTCCAATGTGCCCTGGCGGCGGTCTTGTTCGCTGGGCCGATGCGTGAACGAGCGATACAGTTTCTTGCGAATCGGATCTTCATTGCCCGGCAGGCTGTACATGACCAGCGATACCTTGCCGCGCAGCGACTTGAGCAATGGGTTGATGACTTCTCGCGTGTGTCGGCCGGCCAGATGATTTTTTTCGACCGTGCAGAAGTCGGCGGCGCCGGCCGGCTCGGGAGTCCGCCACCCCTGGCCGTCGTCGACGCCCCAGGGATGGACCATGATTAGCGCCGTCTTGGCCGCTTCCAAATGGTTGGGCATTTCCACGATGCCGCGGGCGTTGTACGAAAAACGCCAGGCTCGAACGCTCAGGTCGGCCCGCGGATCGTCGACCAGCACGGGCGCTTCATAACGCACGGTTTCGTGGACCGGCTCGACGAACTCGGGATGGTCGGCCAACAGCGGCCGTGGATTCGTGATCCGCGTCAGCCGATTTTCATAACTTCGGGCGGGTGCTTCATCGTCGGCGGAAGCCGTGGGGCTTGAAATCGCCCAGGCCAGCAGGACGCCGAGCAGGGCGCTTGGGATTTTCCGGCCCCAATTGGTCGAGGGGCGCAAGGGGCCTTGAGAGTTCATCGGCATCGCAAAAATCCTCCGGGCTAGTCGCGTTGGGATTCCTGACTTTCGTGCCCAGGCGGGCACGGTTGTCTATCATAACAGGGCCCGCGGCCGGCTCAATCATTTCCGGCGGCTGGCGGCCGGCCGGCACCGCAAATTACAATGGTCCACGGCAGATATCGGCGGCGTCTTTGGCCGCGGGAACCCGGCGCGAGGCTGACGTGGGCATTTACGAAGAACTAGGATTGCAGCCGATCATCAATGCTTCCGGCGCGGTCACGCGGCTGGGCGGCGCGCCGATGAGCCAGGCCGTGCTCGACGCGTTTTGCCAGGCGGCCGGCCAATCGGTGCCGCTGGAACAACTACAGGCCGTGGCCTGCCGGGCGATCGCCCAGGCGACGGGCGCCGAGGCGGGGCTGGTCACGGCCGGTGCGTCGGCGGCCCTGACGCTCGGCGCCGCGGCCATCCTGACCGGCTACGATCTGGCCCGCATGGAATGCCTTCCACAGTGCGATGGTTTTCCTCGCGAGTTCGTGGTGGCGCGTGAGCATCGCAACGGCTACGACCACGCGGTGCGAGCCAGTGGCGCGCGACTGATCGAAGTGGGATTTCACGACCTGCTGGCTGGGGCCGGCGTGCGGCGCGTCGAGGCTTGGGAATACGAAGCGGCCTTTGGGCCCTTCACGGCCGGAGTGCTGTACGTCTTGACGCGCGACGCGCGGCCGCCATTGGAAGAAGTCGTGGATCGGGCCCACGCGCATCACCTGCCGGTGTTGGTCGACGCGGCCGGAGAATTGCCGCCGCGAGGAAATTTGAAGGCGATCCTTGGTGGCGGGGCCGATCTGGTCGCGTTCAGCGGGGGCAAGGCGATCGGCGGTCCGCAGGCCACGGGCATTCTCTGCGGCCGGCGCGATCTAGTCGGCGCCGCGGCGTTGCAGATGCTGGACATGGACGATCACTTTGAGTTGTGGCAGCCGCCGCCGGAGTTGATCGATAAATCGCAACTCGCTGGCATGCCCCGCCACGGCATCGGCCGTGGATTCAAGGTTTCCAAGGAGCAGATCGTGGCCCTGCTGACGGCATTGGAAATATTCGCACGCGGCGCCGACGAGCGGCGCCTGGCCGGATATCGGCAATGCTTAAGCACGATCGCCGAGGCACTGGCCGGCTGCGCCGCCGGTTGCCGCCTGCACGAGAGCCAGGACGAGAGCTTGCCGATCTTGGAAATTGTCGTCGACGCAAAGGCCCTGGGCCGCTCGGCGCTGGAAGTGTGCCGCAGTTTGCGATCCGGCTCGCCCCCCTGTTATGTGGGCCACGCCGCCTTGCACGAGGGCAAGCTGATGGTCAACCCAATGCACCTCGACCCACAAAGGGCCGGTGAATTGGCGCGCCGGCTGCGCGAGGTCTTGACGCCGTAGGGACGTGATCGCGCCGGCGACTAACCCGGGAAGGGAACCCAGGTCATCCCGCGGACTTCGTCGAGCGTGGTGACGCCCTCGGCCACTTTGAGAAGCGCGTCGGAGAGCAAGCTGCGCGTGCCGTTGGAGCGGAGCAAATCGCGCAGTTCTTCTTCGGCGGCGCCCGACTCGATGGCCTCGCGGATGGCCCGGTTCGGCAGCACGACTTCGAACACGCCGATGCGCTCGTGGTAGCCCAAGTTGCGGCATGCCGCGCAGCCGATGTGATGCGCCAAGGTCGGCGGAGGTTCCACGGCCTGGTCCAGAAAAAATTGCCGTTCGATCGCGCTGGTGGGCTCCAGTCGGCGGCACTGAGAGCACACGCGCCGCACCAAGCGCTGCGAAATGATGCCCGTCAAATTGCCCGCCAGCGAGCGGTTGTCGATGTGCAAGTCGCGCAGGGCCGTAATCGTCGAAGCCACGTCGCGCGTGTGCAGCGTGGTAAACACGTACTTGCCGGAACTGGCGGCGCGCATCGCGCTTTCAGCCGTTTCGGCGTCGCGCACTTCGCCCACCAGCACGATATCGGGGTCCATCCGCAACAGCGTGCGCAGGCCGCTGGTCATCGTGATTCCGTGCCGGGAGTCGACCGACATTTGGCGGAAGCCACCGATATGGTATTCGACCGGGTCCTCGATCGTGACGATATTGCGGCGTCCGTTGTCCAGGGCATGGATCATCGAGTAGGCGGTGGTGGTCTTGCCCGAGCCCGCCGGCCCGGTGACCAGCACGACCCCTTCGCCCAGTTGCAGCATTTCGTGCAACCAGGCGAGCGGTTCGGCGACCAGTCCCAGGCTGTCCAAGGGGCGCAGGATGCGTTGACGACTGAGCAGCCGTAGGGCGGTTGCTTCGCCTCCGATCACCGGCACGGTCGTGATGCGGATTTCATGGCATCCCAGCGCATCGGGCAGCGTGATGCGGCCTTCCTGGGGATGGAACGGATCGGCGATGTCGACTTCGGCCATGATCTTCATTTGCGCCACCAGCGGGTGGGCCACATCGCGGTGGAGGCGGCAGTAGTGCTCCAGTCGGCCGTCGATGCGGAAGCGCACTTCGGTCTCTTCCCCCAAGGGATCGATGTGAATGTCCGTGGCGCGCGTGTCGATGGCCTGTTCGAGCAGCGCCAAGGCGCTCGATCCGCCGGCTTCGGCCAGCAGGCTCGCCGGATCGCGGAATTCGACGGGCTCTTGGCCCGGGGGCGTGCCGCCTTCGGCGACCGCGCGCGAGCGGGTGCGCGCGGCTTTCGCGACGAAGGGTTCTTTGAGGGCCAGCACGGGACAAGGGGCCTCGCGCGAGACTGCTTCGGCCACGCTGCCCATCAGCATCCGCCGCAAGCCCGTGCGTCCGGTCGTGGCCATGACAATCAGAGCGACCCGTTCCCGCTCGGCCAGGCGGATAATCTCTTGGGCCGGATCGCCGCGCAGCCGGCGGATTTCATAGGTGACCGGCGTCTGTTCGGCGCGCGTGACGGAGGCCAGCAGCGCGAGGAGTGCCGCCTCGTCTATCGCGCCGGCGTCGTCCGGCGGCTCCACCGTTCCGCGGGGTGGAATCGAAGGGGGCTCGACATAGACCACCAGCAGCGCCGCTTGTGACTGGCGAGCCAGCGAAACGGCGTATCGCAAGGCCGCGTTGCTGGTCGCCGAATAATCGGTCGGAAAGAGAATCGTCTGACTCATCGTGCAAGTGCCTTGGGTCTCGAGATGATCCTGGGACCGGCGTGCTTGCTGAAGCGATCGCGCCACGGGAGTTGTAGGTGTTTGAGCAATTCCTGTTCGGCACGGCGCAGCAGATTCTACAGCGCCGCCGGGGACGTCCATGACTGATCCTTGTGAAAACGGGGCCGCGGCCCTCGACATTCGAAAGACGCGGCCCCCGTGTTGAGGTTTTCCAGCAGCTACGGGCGTGCTAAGTCTTGACCTTGATTTTCTTGGGCTTGGACACCTCGGTTTTCTGCATCGTGATCGTCAACACGCCATCGCGGTATTTTGCCTCGATGTTGTCCTGTTTCACGTCGCACGGCAGCGTGATCGTGCGCGAAAAACGTCCGGCGCGACGCTCGATCCGATGGTACGTGCGGCCTTTTTCTTCGCTTTCCTCGTGGCGTTGTCCGCTGACGGTCAACAAATTGCCGCCCGTGAGCTGAATGTCGATGTCCTCCGGCTTCATCCCCGGCGCGTCGGCGCGGACCTCGACGTGCTGCTCGGTTTCCGAGAGGTCGAGCGAAGCGGGAATCTGCGCCAAGGCATTGACGTCCAATTCGTCCTCGAACAGATCGGTGAGCAACTCGCGCAAATCCTCACGAATCGAACCGAGGGGTCCCCGGCGGAACCAACCGCGCAAGGCGGCTGGTTCTCGTCTGATAAGCGTTCCGGCCATAGTCTGGGTCTCCTTAACGACTGAGCCTGATCAAGAACCGCCTGTTTCCACGACCTTAAGCAATCCCTATGCCAAGCCCCCAGCGGCTGGTCGGAAGTCCGCCGGGAAACCATTGCCGAAAAATACCGTTTGGGCAGGATTGCGCAAGGGCGTGCCCTGCGGAAACTTAGCAAAGATAAGCCGACTCCGATGCACGGCGGTTCGAGCAGGTACGAAATGGCGCCAAGACGTTGTCCACGGCACACACCGCGCGATTCCGCACATCTGTTGTGCGCACCTCACCTCTCAAGTGGGTTAAACTCAAGCACGCCGCCGACAAGAATCATGCCTGGTCCGGCCCACGAATTGCATCACCTGATTGCGGAGGATGATTTCTCTACGCGCCGTTGATCAAGGAGGTTGATGCCATGTCGACACGTTTCACACTAGCGGGGATGATGATGCTAGCACTTTTGGCCGGCGGTGTGTGGGCCGTGGCCGCGGACCCAGAACCGCAGCCGCCAAGTCTGTGGATGAAGAAGAAACTGGCCTACAGCGAAACCATGCTGGTCGGCCTGGTCGGCGAAGATTTCGACCAGATGGCCAAGAGCGCCCGGTCGATGAACGCCATGAACCAAATGGAAAAATGGGTTCGCGGGACGTCGCCCGAATATCGCACGCAGCTCAAGATCTTCCAGAACGCCAACGAACAGATGATTCGGATGGCTGACAAGAAAAACCTGGACGGCGCGGCGCTGGCCTATGTCCAATTGACGCTCAGTTGCGTCAATTGCCACAAAGTGGTTCGCGACCGGCCAACCGAGGAACCGGTACGCGCGAAATGAATTCCAAGCTCGACGCGCCGATCTCCTCGCTGCCGGCCGGCCAGCAGCATCGCGCGCCGCCCTCGGGTTTCGGCCAGCGCAAGAACGTCTGGATCGCGCTGCTGTCGATCGTGGCCATCGCCGCGCACCTGCTGTTGCGATTCTCGATCGGCACGTCTTCCGACGTGTTCAACTTTCCGCTGTACGCGACGCTCGCGCTGGGCGGAATCCCGCTGGTTTATGAGCTGCTTGTGCGGGTAGCGGCCCGAGAATTCGGCTCCGACTTGCTGGCCGGCATGTCGATCGTCACATCGGTGTTCTTGCAGGAGTATCTGGCGGGGTCGTTTGTCGTGTTGATGCTCTCCGGCGGCGGGGCCCTGGAAAATTACGCCGTTCGCAGCGCCTCCTCGGTCTTGGAGGCGCTGGCCAAGCGGATGCCTTCGATCGCGCATCGCAAGCACGACGCCGAAGTCGTCGAGGTGGCCCTGGACCAGGTGGCCGTCGGCGATCGACTGCTCGTGCTGCCCCACGAAATCTGCCCGGTCGACGGCCTGGTGACCGAAGGGCACGGCGTGATGGACGAATCGTATCTGACGGGCGAGCCGTTCATGATGTCCAAGACCCCCGGCTCCTCGGTGCTTTCCGGCGCCATCAACGGCGAATCGGCACTGACGATTCAAGCGACTCGGCTGGCGGTCGACTCGCGGTACGCCAAAATCATGCACGTGATGCGCGGTTCCGAGCAGCAGCGGCCGCGCATTCGTCGCCTCGGCGATCAGTTGGGCGCCTACTATACGCCGCTGGCATTCGCCATCGCCTGCCTGGCCGGCGGCGCAAGCGGGCAGGCCGATCGGTTCCTGGCAGTGCTGGTCGTGGCCACGCCCTGCCCGCTTTTGATCGCCATTCCGGTGGCGATCATCGGATCGATATCGCTCTCCGCGCGGCGTGGCATCATCATCAAAGATCCCGCGGTGCTGGAACAGGTGGAGAATTGCCGTACGGTCATTTTGGACAAGACCGGCACGCTGACCTACGGCGAACCGCGCCTCGTCGCGCAGCACGTCGGCCGCGACTTCGCTCCGGCCGCGGTGCTCACCTCGGTGGCCAGCCTGGAACGCTATTCCAAACATCCGCTCTCGATGGCAATCGTCGCGGCCGCGCGCGGGGAAGCGATCGAACTTCTGCAAGCCAATGAGATTCGCGAACGGCCGGGCGAGGGGCTGCGCGGAACGGTCGGCCAGCGCGAGATCTGGATCACCAACCGCAAAAAACTCCTGGCCGAAAATCCTCAAGCCGAAGCCCAGCTTCCAGCCGTCTCCGGCGGACTGGAATGCTGCATCGCCATCGACGGCCGTTACGCGGCCACTTACACGTTTCGCGACGAGCCCCGCGCCGACGGCTTGTCTTTCGTCGGCCACCTGATGCCCAAGCATGGCATCACGCGCGTGATGCTGGTCTCGGGAGATCGCGAGTCGGAAGTCCGCTATCTGGCCGACCAGGTGGGTATCCGCGAGGTCTACGCCAGCCAGAGTCCCGAGGACAAACTGAAAATCGTGCGCGAGGAAACCGCGCGGACCAAAACCCTGTTTCTGGGCGACGGCATCAACGACGCGCCGGCCCTGACGGCGGCCACCGTAGGCGTGGCGTTCGGTCAGAACAGCGACATCACCACCGAGGCGGCCGGCGCCGTGATCATGGACAGTTCGCTGGAACGCGTCGACGAGTTTCTGCATATCGGCCGCCGCATGCGCATGATCGCCTTGCAAAGCGCCTTGGGCGGCATGGCGCTGAGTGTGGCCGGAATGGGGTTCGCCGCCGCCGGATTGTTGCCGCCGGTGGCCGGCGCCATTGCTCAGGAAGTCATCGATCTGCTGGCCGTGCTCAATGCCCTGCGGGTCGCCCTGCCGCCCAAACGCCTGACGGATTTTTAAGCCGCGCCGGGACAATCCGCTTCGGCCGACGAGGGGCTAAGCCGCAAGCGGCTGTGAAACGTCGCCGGCAGGGATGGCCTTTGCGGAGTATAATTCTAGAGTGTGGGACTACGTCGCCCGGGCGTCGCCAGGCATGATGTATGGAAAAATCTGTCGTCGATTTCGACCGGCTCGATGAAATCGGTCTGATCACGCTCAATCATCCCGAGAAGCGCAACGTGCTGTCGCGCTCGGCGCTAGCGCAACTGATCCAACGGCTGAAAGAGGCCGAAGCCGAAGCCGGCATCCGCTGCCTGATTCTCAAAGCTGCTGGGGCCGTGTTCAGCGCCGGGCACGACCTGCGCGAAATCGTCGAGGCGACCGATGCCCAACGCGAGTCGCTGTTTGCTTTGTGCACGCAAGCCATGCAAACCATTCGCGGCCTGGCGCTGCCGGTGATTGCCCAGGTCCAGGGCATGGCCACGGCCGCCGGTTGCCAGTTGGCCGCCAGTTGCGATCTGATCGTGGCGGCCGAAGAGGCGAGCTTCGCCACGCCGGGCATCAAAATCGGACTGTTCTGCTCCACGCCGGCCGTGGCCCTGTCGCGCGCCGTCGGTTCGAAAAAGGCCATGGAGATGTTGCTGACCGCCGAACCCGTGTCGGCCTGCGAGGCCCAGCGCATCGGACTGGTCAATCGCGTCGTGCCCGGTGCCGAGTTGGCCGACGCGACCTTGCAATTGGCCCGGCAAATTGCCGCCGCAAGTCCGAGTACCCTTGGGCTGGGCAAACGGGCCTTTTACCAACAGCTTGGGCTGGAGATCCAGCAGGCCTATGCGTTGACCGAGCGGGTGATGGTGGAAAACGCCCGCACGCCCGACGCGTTGGAAGGGATGAAGGCCTTTCTGGAGCGTCGGCCGCCGCGGTGGGGCGCGACCTAGCTCGCCTTGTTCCGGCCGGCAGGAGGTTCTAAACTGAGAGTTGCAGCACAATTCACCTCTCCCTTGGGGAGAGGGTGTCGAACGCAATGAGCCGGGTGAGGGCCAGCGCCGCCGAGTAACGAAAGCACCCTCACCCCAACCCTCTCCCGAAGGGAGAGGGAGGATGCAGATTTCCTGTCGCCAACCAACGAGGGTCTGTTCACGATGGCTACTGCCACGGATCGCAAGCTTTGGGCTCAATGGCAACGAGAAATCGAGCAGGCCGAGCCCGGCCCGCAACCGGCCACGACGATCAGCGGCGTGCCGATCGAGCCCTTGTACACGCCGGAGAGCCTCGACGGTTTCGAGTATGAAACGGCGCTGGGTTATCCGGGTCAGTATCCCTATACGCGCGGCGTGCATGCCACGATGTATCGCGGCCGGCTGTGGACCATGCGGCAGTTCGCCGGTTTCGGCACGGCGCGGCAGACGAACGAGCGGTTCCGGTTTCTGGTGGACAAGGGTCAAACGGGGCTGAGCACCGCCTTTGATTTGCCGACGCTGATGGGCTTGGACAGCGACGATCCTCGGTCGCTGGGCGAAGTCGGCCGGTTGGGCGTGGCGCTGGACACGATCGACGACATGCGGCAACTGTTCAGCGGGATCGACATCGGCAAGCTGTCGGTCTCGATGACGATCAACGCGCCGGCGGCGGTGGTGATGGCCTTTTATCTGGCCAACGCCCAGGACCAGGGCTTCGACTGGCGGCGGCTGCGTGGCACGATCCAGAACGACACGCTCAAGGAGTTTCACGCTCAGAACGAGATCTATTTTCCGCCGGCGCCGTCGGTGCGGCTGGCGATCGACGTGATCGAGTTTTGCACCCGCCACGTGCCGCAGTGGAACCCGGTTTCGATCAGCGGCTACCACATTCGCGAGGCCGGTTCGACGGCCGCCCAGGAGCTGGCCTTCACGCTGGCCGACGGATTTCACTACGTCGAGCAGTGTCTGGAGCGCGGCCTGAAAGTCGACGAATTCGCCCCGCGCCTGAGTTTCTTTTTCAACGCGCACAGCGATCTGTTCGAGGAAGTGGCCAAGTATCGCGCCGCGCGGGCCGTGTGGGCCGATCGCCTGCGAAACCATTATGGCGCCGTCCAGGAAAACTCGTGGAAGCTGCGCTTTCATGCGCAGACGGCCGGCTGCGCGCTGCAAGACAAACAACCCCAGGTGAACTTGATTCGCGTCGCCTACCAGGCCTTGGCCGCGGTGCTCGGCGGTTGCCAATCGCTGCACACCAATAGCATGGACGAAACGCTCGCGCTGCCGTCGGAGCACGCCGTCACGCTGGCTCTGCGCACGCAGCAAGTGCTGGCCCACGAAACGGGCGTGACCAACACGGTCGACCCGCTGGGGGGCAGCTACTTCATCGAAACGCTCACGCGGAAGATGCAGCAGGAAGCCCACAACACGTTCCATCGCATCGAAGAACTCGGGGGCATGCTCTCGGCCATCGAGCGCGGCTTCTTCCGCCGCGAAATCGCCGAAGCCGCGTTCGCCTTCCAACGCGCCTTCGACGCCAAACAAAAAATCATCGTGGGCGTCAACGCCTATCAGGAAACCGACGAAAAACCGCTCGACGTCCTGACGGTCGATCACGCGGTGGAAAGCGATCAAATCGCGTCGCTGCAACAGGTCAAACGCCGGCGCAGCCAGGACGACGCGCGCCGCGCGCTGGACACCGTGCGCTCGGCGGCCGAGGCGCAGGAAAACATCATGCCGGCCTTGCTCGAAGCGGCTCGGGCGCGAAATACCGTGGGCGAAGTCATGCAAGCACTGGCCGACGTCTACGGCCGCTGCGAGGCGTCGGTCGTCTGAGGCGCGCCGGTCGGCAACACACGCCCCGCGCGCGACGGCCATCGGCCATCGCGCGGAACACCGCCAACGAATCAACCAGGGTAAAACGGAAATGGGTTCTCAGCCTGCCGTGCGAATCGTGCTGGCCAAGGTCGGGCTCGATGGCCACGATCGCGGAGTGAAAGTCGTGACGCGGGGTCTGCGCGACGCCGGCTTTCACGTCATCTATCCCGGCCTCTGGCAATCGCCCGAGGCCGTGGTCCGCACCGTGGCCGACGAGGACGCCGACTGGCTGGGCATCAGCCTGTTGAGCGGCACCCACATGACCCTCGTGCCGCGCATCCTCGAACTGCTCCGCGCGGCCGGCTTGCACCACGTCGGCGTCCTGGTCGGCGGCATCATTCCCGAGGCGGACATCCCCAAGTTGTCGGAACTGGGCGTGGCCCGGGTTTTCGGGCCAGGCACGCCGCTGGAAGAAATCGTCGACTTTCTGCGCGCGCAAGGGAGCCGAACCCATGCTTGACGATCTGCTCACGCGCTGGGCTCATCACGACCGGCTGGCGCTGGCCCGGCTGCTGACGTGCGTGGCGCGCGGAGAGCACCTGGATGCGATCCGCGTCGCGCTCGGACCTGCGCCTGGCGCGGCGCCGGTCGTGGCGATCACCGGCAATGCGGGCGTGGGCAAAAGCACGCTGGTG